>NZ_LT703003.1:332255-664511 GCF_900149695.1 Anderseniella sp. Alg231-50
CCATCGGTACATCCTGCCTGGCCCGGACACGGGCCACGCTATACCCCACCGCGGTGTGCGGGTCGAGCAATTCTCCGGTTTCGGCAAGTGTCGTGCGGATCATACCGGCGGTCTCTGCTTCATCGCTCCGCCCGGACGCAAATCCGGTGGAGATATAATCGCGCATGTCATCACTCAGGGTGAAACTGCCGGACTGCTTCAATCCGGCCATAAGCGTCGACAGGTGCCCGGCGTCCTTGCCGCAGGCTTCGAACAGCAGGCGCTCAAAATTGCTGGATACCTGAATGTCCATGGACGGGCTCTGTGTGGCCTCGACCCCCAGCACCTCATAGCGCCCGGTTTCCATGGTGCGGTGCAAAATGTCATTGACGTTGGTCGCAACCACCAGATTGCCAACCGGCAACCCCATGTGCCGCGCCACCTGGCCGGCGAAAATGTCGCCGAAATTACCGGTCGGCACGCAGAAATCCACCTGGCGATCAGGTGCGCCCAGTGCCAGCGCCGTGGTAAAATAATACACCGTCTGCGCCATGATGCGAGCCCAGTTGATGGAGTTGACACCCGACAGCAAGACGTTGTCGCGGAAACCCGCATCCGCAAACATGGCTTTGACGTGGGCCTGGCAGTCATCAAAATTGCCCTGCAGCGCAATATTGTGAATGTTCGGCTTGTCCACGGTCGTCATCTGGCGGCGCTGCACGTCACTGACAAGGCCGTGCGGATGCAGGATAAACACATCCGTGCGGGTCGACGCCGCAAACGCATCTATAGCAGCACCACCGGTATCACCGGATGTCGCACCGACAATGGTGGCACGCCTGCCGGCACGTTCCAGCGCATGATCCATCAGCCGCGCCAGAAGCTGCATCGCGACATCCTTGAACGCCAGAGTGGGACCGTGAAACAGCTCCATCAACCAGTGATTTGCGTCCAGTTGCTTCAGCGGCACCACCGCCTTGTGGGCAAACGTCGCATAGGCCTCATCGATCATCCGGCGCAGGTCCGCATCTGCAATCTCGCCCCCGGCAAACGGCTTGATGACGGCAAAGGCGACGTCCGCATAGCTCCTGCCGCGCAACGCCGTCAACTCGGCCGGAGTCAACAGCGGCCAGGTCTCGGGCACATAAAGCCCGCCGTCTGACGCCAGTCCGGCCAGCAGTACGTCGGTAAAACCAAGTGCAGGCGCCTGCCCGCGTGTCGAAATATACTTCATCATCGTTGTCACTTGTTCGCGTTACGCTTTGCCAGAACCATGCTCACGGCGGCGCTTGCGGATAAACAGCCAGCTCATCACGCCCAGTACCAGCGCCAATGCATACCATGTGAAAGCGTATTGCAGGTGATTGTTGGGTAATTCAACCTTCAAATCCTCAGGATCGGGCCAGGTGCCCGCGCCAGGTTCGCCGCCAGGCTCCAGTTGAACAAACATGGCGGAGGTAATCGGCTCGGGTCCTTCATATCCCTCCAGCAGGTTTTTGGGCATTGAAGCAGAGATTCCAACCAGATCATACCAATACCAGATGGCCTTTTCCGTATCCGCCTCAGGTGAGAACATGTTTCGATCAGACGCCCGGTTGCGGGTGACACCGGTAATCGTGATCTCGCCTTCGGGTTTGCGGGTGTCGCCCGCAATCGGCACCTTCAGCATGCGCTGATCAATAAACCCGCGATCCACCATCACGATAAACCCGGACTTGTCGATGAATGGCGTAATCAACTGGTAGCCGGGCCGCTTGCCGCGCGCGCGATAGACATAGCGCGAAGCACCGTGACGATATTCACCGTTCAGGCGAACCCGCAGGAAGTCCACATCATAGCCATGCTCCATGCCGGCTTCGACATCGTATATGGTCACCGGATTGCCGGTCAGCGATGAGCTGCGCTTTTCTATCAGGTCCAGCTTCCACTGCAGGCGCAGCACTTGCCACGAACCCAGCCCAACCAGCAGCAAGATGCCGGCAAGAGCCGCAACAATGACCGGCCAGCTGCGCAGTGCAGGATTTGAGGTTGCGGTTGTCACTTGTCTTCCAGCCTGCCTTCGCGCGCACTGGTCAGGTATTGCTGGTTGAGAAAAATACCCTTGACGGGCCGCAGCAGCAAAAGTGGCAGGCCAACCGCCAGTGGCAGCGCCACCAGGGCATGCACCCACCAGACAGGTTGCCAGTTCAACTCGACAAACAGCACGCCGCCCATGGCAAGCGTACCGCACACCAGCATGATGAACCATGCCGCGCCGTCGCCGCTGTCGGAAAATGAGAAATCAAGATCACAGTGGTCGCATTTTTCCCGGATGGTCAGGTAACCGCTGAACATCCCGCCCCGGCCACACCGCGGGCACAGCCCCCTGATGCCGTTGCTGACCGGCGATTGCGGCGGGTAGTAGGGTTGCTGGTTCATCCAGGAAGCGGCCTCTAGGGTGTGGTGACCATTACGGACATGCACGGCTTTATACAAAAAGACCGCATGCGAGGACTGTGCGCGCCCCTCATGCGGTCCATTGATCAGAAGATCAGGCGAAAGCCCTGATCAATGCGGCGCTATTGTTGCACCCACACTGCCCCACACATAAATGCAGGCGAACAGGAACAGCCAGACCACATCAACGAAGTGCCAGTACCAGGCGGCAGCCTCAAAGCCGAAATGCTTCTCCGGCGTAAAGTGACCAGCCAGCGCGCGGAACAGGCAGACAATCAGGAAGATAGTGCCCACCAGCACGTGGAAACCGTGGAAACCGGTCGCCATGAAGAAGGTCGACGAATAGATGTTGCCGCCGTTGTCCGCCTGGAAGGCGAAAGCTGCATGACCGTACTCGTAGGCCTGAACGCAGGTAAACAGCGCACCCAGGGCAACCGTGCAGATCAGACCCCATTTGAGGCCTTCACGGTCATTGTTGATGAGGGCATGATGTGCCCAGGTCACAGTCGTGCCTGACAACAGCAGGATAAGCGTGTTGAGCAACGGCAGGTGCCAGGGATCAAATACTTCCATGCCGGCAGGCGGCCACACACCTTGCGTCAGTTCAACACGGGTCGCCTGTATGGCTGAATCCGTATACAGCGAAGCTTCAAAGAATGCCCAGAACCAGGCCACAAAGAACATGATTTCCGATGCAATGAACATCAGCATGCCATAGCGCAGGTGAAGCTGCACGACAGGAGTGTGATCGCCCTTGTGGCTTTCCATCACAATGTCGCGCCACCACATGAACATGGTGTAAAAGACAATGGCGAAGCCCAGCAACGCACCCCACGAGACGCTCCAGGTCTGGCCGCTGTGCATCCAGTAGATGGACCCGATCGCGAGGATCAGCGCGCCAATGGAGCCGACAACCGGCCATGGGCTGGGGTCAACCAGATGATAGTCATGATTTTTAGCGTGGCTGTCTGCCATAGCCCTTTTCTCCCGCTCAAGCTGTCCGGCCAATGTGCATACTGGCGGCGGACAAAGTCAATTAATTCACCGTGTTGTCTTTTTGTGGATCTGAAGCAGATGATGTTTTCACCGGCTCTTCGTCCACGGCATAAAAGGTGTATGAAAGTGTAATCGTCTTAACTGATTTCATGTCCGGGTCATTGACGATATCCGGGTCCACGAAATAGCTCACCGGCATGTCAACGGACTGGCCGGGCTGCAATGTCTGCTCGGTAAAGCAGAAGCACTCGATCTTCGAAAAGTACACGCCCGCTCCGACCGGCGTCACATTGAAGGTCGCCGTACCGGTAACCGGCCGCTTGCCGTTGTTTGCCGCCTTGTAGAACGCCAGCGTCTGTTCGCCGATGCGAATCGTCTGGCTGTGCTGGCTGGGAACAAAATCCCAGCTGAGCGAGGAATTCACATTGGCATCAAAAGCAACGGTAATTGTCTGATCAAGCACCTGCTCGGGCGATGCGTCAGCCCGTTGCGTCGTGCCGCCAAAGCCTGTGACCTGGCAGAAAATCTGGTACAGCGGCACAGCCGCATATGCCACGCCGACCATGCCAATGGCCACGCCGCCGGCCATAATGGCCACCCGCAGGTTTGACTTTTCCCCAGGCTGTCTGGAACTCATGTCAGCCTCCTGCCTGCATGGAAATGTTTGAACTCATGCGGACCACCGTGGTGACGAAAAACAGAATGACCAGGGCTACCAGCGACCATGCAATCACAACCGACCGCTTGCGCTGGCGGGCCCGTTCCTCAGCAGTAGGCGTATGTGTCTGCATGTCTTCAGCCATGGTCTATATCAACCCCGCCAGGCTGACTGCCCTGTCAACAAGCAGGGACCCGAAAATGGCAAAAAGATAAAGGATTGAATAACCGAACAGCTTCTTCGGCGCACGCTCGGCTTTTTCACCTTCGCGCAGTGAATACACCGCCCAGGCATGCCAGATGAACTTCGCGGTCAGCGCAAAGGCGGCCACACCGTAGACCCAGCCGGCAATGCCTGCTGCAACGGGCAGCGCCGCAACAGGCGCCATGGCCAGCGAGTACCACCAGATCTGCTTTCGCGTGGCATCAACACCCGCCACGTTTGGCAACATCGGAACGCCGGCGGTTTCATAATCACCGAACCGGAACAGGGCCAGTGCCCAGAAGTGCGGCGGCGTCCACATGAAAATGATCAGGAACAGCGACAGGCTTGCCATGTCAACCGATCCGGTCACCGCAGACCAGGCCACCATCGGCGGAAATGCACCCGCTGCACCGCCAATGACAATGTTCTGCGGCGTGGAGCGCTTGAGGAACATTGTGTAGATCACGGCGTAGAAGAAAATCGTGAAGGCCAGAAATGCTGCAGCAACCCAGTTGACTGCCAGTCCCAGCACGACAACCGATCCGACCGAAAGTGCAGTTCCGAACACATAGGCTTCGCCCGGCTCGATGGCGCCGCGCGGAATCGGGCGTTTGGCGGTGCGGCCCATCCGGGCGTCGATATCGGCATCATAGGCCATGTTCAAGGCCCCGGAGGCACCTGCTCCGACAGCTATGCACAAAATGGCGATGAATGCCGTCCACGGGTGAATATCGCCCGGTGCCAGCAACAGTCCGCAAATCGCCGTGAAGATAACCAGCGACATGACGCGCGGTTTGAGCAGCGCCCAGAAATCCTCAACAGCGCCCTTGCCGCCAAGCGCAAACGAATGCGCTTCCCGGCCCTGCTGCATCATGTCTGTGCGAACGTCTGTCATCTGTATCCCAAAATTCCGGCACCTTGCACCGATTGCGAACCCGGCCCGCAACAATGAAGCAGCGGACCGGGGTGTCTTGTTTCTGCCTACCGGATGACCGGCAGTGTGGAGAACTGGTGGAACGGTGGCGGTGACGACAGCGTCCATTCCAGCGTTGTTGCAGACTCACCCCACGGATTGTCACCGGCTACGCGCTTCTTCATGAAGGCTTCGATGATGCACCACAGGAAGATCAGGATCGAGAATGCGGAGATGTACGATCCGATCGAGGATACGTAGTTCCAGCCTGCAAACACGTCCGGATAATCGATATAGCGGCGCGGCATGCCGGCCAATCCCAAGAAGTGCTGCGGGAAGAACAACAGGTTCACACCGATGAACTGGATCCAGAAGTGAGCCCGCGCCAGGGTTGGGTTGTACATGTAACCGAACATTTTCGGGAACCAGTAATACCAGCCGCCGAAGATCGAGAACACGGCACCCAGAGACAGCACGTAGTGGAAATGCGCCACAACGTAATAGGTATCATGCAGCGAACGGTCGACACCGGCATTGGCCAGCACAACACCGGTCACGCCACCGACGGTGAACAGGAAGATGAAACCGATCGCCCACAACATGGGTGTGCGGAATTCGATCGATCCGCCCCACATGGTCGCAATCCAGGAGAAAATCTTCACGCCGGTGGGTACTGCGATGACCATTGTAGCGGCCACGAAGTAGGCCTGCGTATCCACAGCCATGCCGACGGTGTACATGTGGTGCGCCCACACGATGAAGCCGACGAGACCGATGGCAACCATGGCATAAGCCATGCCGAGATACCCGAATACCGGTTTCTTGGAGAAGGTGGAGATGATCTGCGACACGATACCGAAACCGGGCAGGATCAGGATGTACACCTCAGGGTGGGCAAAGAACCAGAACAGATGCTGGTACAGGATCGGATCGCCGCCGCCTTCAGGACGGAAGAACGACGTGCCGAAATTGCGGTCCGTCAGCAGCATGGTGATTGCACCGGCAAAGACCGGCAGCGACAGCAGCAGCAGGAACACGGTGACCAGCACCGACCAAACGAACAACGGCATTTTGTGCAGGGTCATGCCCGGCGCACGCATGTTGAAGATGGTGGTGATGAAGTTAATCGCACCCAGAATGGAAGACGCGCCTGCAAGGTGCATGGAGAGAATAGCGAAGTCCACGGCAGGCCCGGGCTGGCCGGTAGTGGAATATGGCGGGTACAGCGTCCAGCCGCCGCCGACACCGAAGGTGCCTGAAGAGCCTTCCACGAACATGGACAGAACCAGCAGGATAAGCGCTGGGGGCAACAGCCAGAAGGAAATGTTGTTCATGCGCGGAAACGCCATGTCAGGCGCACCGATCATCAACGGCACAAACCAGTTGCCGAAGCCGCCGATCATCGCGGGCATGACCATAAAGAAGATCATCAGCAGGCCATGTGCCGTGACGAACACGTTGAACATGTTCTTGCCGGCATCGATGGCATCGGCAGACGTGTCTCCGACACCATAGACCATGTGCGCAAGGCCGTGGAAAATCTGGATGCCCGGCTCCATCAGTTCCCAGCGCATCATGATCGACATGAAGCCGCCTACGAGACCGGAAAAGATCGCAAACCACAGATACATCGTGCCGATGTCCTTGTGGTTGGTGGAGTAGACATATCGGCGCCAACCGGTCGGGTTGTGCTCATGATCGTCATGTGCCGTTGTTGCATTTGCCATAATAAGGCTTTCCCTCGTTCTAAACAGTCAAATCAGTTTGCGGACCCGCCGGCAGTCCCAAGCGCCAGCTTGCCCTTGGTCTTCAGAATACCGGCAAGATGCTCCTGCGCCTGTTCGACGCCGGCTGTCTTGGCCTTCTCGAGCCAGGCCTTGTATTCATCTTCAGACACGACACGCACAGTAATCGGCATGTAGGCATGGTCTTTTCCGCACAGTTCAGAGCATTGGCCGTAGAAGATGCCTTCCTTTTCCGCCTTGAACCAGGTTTCGTTCAACCGGCCCGGTACCGCGTCAATCTTCGAACCGAAGGATGGGATCGTCCAGGCATGCAGAACATCGTTGGCAGTCACGATGACACGCACGATCTTGTTGACGGGAACCACCACCTCGGTATCGGTGGCGAGCAGATAAGGCTCTCCGTCTTTCAGTTCGTCCTTGGCCTTGAGATACTGGTCGAAAGATACATCATGCTCAGGATATTCGTAAGACCAGAACCACTGGTTGCCGATTGCCTTGACGGTCATTTCAGCTGCGGGAAAGTCGCGCTGGAAATACAGCAGCCGGAACGACGGGATGGCGATGCCGATCAGGATGAGGATCGGGACTACGGTCCACACTACTTCAACCAGAGTGTTGTGCGTCGTGCGGGACGGAACCGGATTGGCTTTTGCGTTGAATTTCACGCAAACCCAGATCAGCAGGCCCAGAACAAACAGGCAGATTATGGTGGTCAGAACCAACAATCCATTGTGGAAGTCGGTGATGAACGTCATGACCGGCGATGCCGATTCCTGAAGGTCCATCTGCCATTCTACCGGCTGGCCCAGGCCCGCCGCGATCGCAGCGGGTGCTGCCGACAAGGCCGCCCCCAATACAGTCAAGCTCGCAAACAATTTGCGCATATTGCCCTCTTAAAATTCGCAGGCGGTGGTAAAACCGCCAT
Source organism: Anderseniella sp. Alg231-50 (assembly GCF_900149695.1). Classification (NCBI taxonomy): domain Bacteria; kingdom Pseudomonadati; phylum Pseudomonadota; class Alphaproteobacteria; order Hyphomicrobiales; family Parvibaculaceae; genus Anderseniella; species Anderseniella sp. Alg231-50. The sequence goes on from NZ_LT703003.1 coordinate 340,112, forward strand.
GCATTGCATTCAAATGTGCAGGCTTGGCTGTAGATATGATTGCCGCACTTCTGCCATGTGTCTGTTGAACCACAATCGATCAATGCCTGCAACTGTCATGGGGCGCGTCAAAATTGCACGGTTTGGAGTTGCTGCATCACAAGGTCGACAATGATCGCAATAAAGCCTCAATTGCGCACGAAGAGTGCATATCGATCATCAAAATCAGTCAATCAGCATGTTTCGAAGATGAAATCGCACAGTCGGGTTGCTAAATTGGCCTCGCCTCTGGCATACACGGCAATTATTCGGAATGAGCGGCAGTTCAAATTCAGTCAATCTGTAGGGAGCAGGTATCCAGTGGCTAAAACATTCAACGTGATTCGCAACACAGCTTCACTGCTGGCAACAGCCGGTATCATGTCAGCTCTGGCAACGGCAGGTATCGTAACTGTCATGGCAACATCCGCCACGGCACAGCAACAGACGCCACCGCCGTCACCCAAGCAGTTCGGGCCGCGCGTCAACGCACCGGCTGCGGGAAGAGGAAACCGTCCGGCACCGCAACTGATTGCTGAAAACGGCAAGTGGAAAGTACAGTGTGAATCACGCCCTGCCCGCAAGGACTCCAAGGGCAAGGATATTCCGGCACAAAAAGTCTGCGCCATGGTGCAGATCAGCCGTGACACGAAACGCCCGCAGATTGCCCTGTCACTGATCATGCGCCAGCAGAAGCAGGGCGACAGGTCAGCGACCATGATGCAGATCATGGCCCCGATTGGCGTGTTCCTGCCCACCGGTATCGCGCTGGAGATCGACGGCGCCGCGGTTGGCCGGGTCCCGTTTGTGCGCTGCCTGCCACAAACCCGCTCGGCACCCGGCCTGTGCACGGCAACCGCAGAGGCGCAAAAAGCGACACTGGCCAAAATGAAGGCGGGCCAGTCGGCCAACTTTATTATTTATGAAGCGCCAGGTGCTGCCATCAAGATGCCGATCTCGCTGAACGGCTTTACGGCATCCTACAAGGCCCTGCTCGACAACAGCTAGAAGAGCTTGCTCGGAAAATGGAGCAGGCTGTTGTGATTCAGCCTGCCTCACTTTCACCGTCAGGCTGTATGCCGGTATCGCCGGTTGGCTGTCATTGCAGTTGCACCATCGGATGATATCGCTAACGATGAAGCTTCGTATGTTTATCCGGAGGCCAGCCGACCATGACTGACACCACTGCCAGTGACGATCTTTTCTTCGCGGAAACCGGATTAGAACGCGAAGCCGCATTGCGGCTGACCGAGGACGCCCTCGTCAACAGCGATGACGGTGAACTGTTCCTTGAGTATTGCCAGTCCGAAAACCTTGTGTTTGACGACGGCCAACTGAGAACCGCCAGTTTTGACGTGAACCAGGGTTTTGGGCTGCGCGCGGTCTGTGGCGAAACATCAGCCTATGCACATTCTGCTGAGCTGTCCCAGGCGGCCCTGGTCCGGGCTGCCGACACGGTCCGCAGCATCCAGTCCGGCTCCGGCGATATATCGGCAGCCCCGCCGCGCACCAATACAAGCCTGTACAGCGACGACAACCCGGTGCAGGCCATGGCCTTTGAAGACAAGGTGCGCCTGCTGCAGCAGGTGGATGAATTTGCCCGCAACCTCGACAGCAGGGTGCGACAGGTGACGGTATCGCTGGCCGGTGAGTGGCAGGCTGTCGACATTATCCGCCCGGGAGGCCACACCGTCAGCGATCGCAGGCCGCTTGTCCGTTTCAACGTATCGGTCGTCACCGGTGACGGGGAAAAACGCGGAAGCGGCAGTTATGGTGCAGGCGGGCGCACAAACTATGCAGGCTTCATTGACACCGGCAGCTGGCAGGCAGCGGCGCGTGAAGCCCTGCGGCAAAGTCTTGTGGCACTTGAGGCAGAAGATGCCCCGGCCGGAGAAATGGACGTTGTCCTGGGCCCCGGCTGGCCGGGTATCCTGCTGCATGAAGCCATCGGCCATGGGCTTGAGGGGGATTTCAACCGCAAGAAAACCTCCGCTTTTGCCGGCCTTATGGGCAAGCGTGTCGCCAGCCCGGGTGTCACCATCGTGGATGATGGCACTCTCAATGACCGGCGCGGATCACTGTCGGTGGATGATGAAGGAACACCGGCCCAGAAAACCACTCTGATCGAGGACGGCATTCTGGTCGGGTACATGCAGGATCGCATGAACGGCAGGTTGATGGGCGAAGGTTCAACCGGCAATGGCAGGCGGCAGTCATATGCCCACCACCCGATGCCGCGCATGACGAATACGGTCATGATCAACGGCAACAGCGATCCGCAGGACATCATCTCATCGGTCAAGTCCGGTTTGTACGCGGTGTCATTCGGCGGTGGCCAGGTAGATATTACCAGCGGCAAGTTCGTGTTTTCGTGCACCGAGGCCTACCGGATCGAAAACGGCCGGATCGGCGCGCCGGTAAAAGGCGCCACCCTGATCGGCAACGGGCCGGACGCGCTGACCCGTATTTCCATGATCGGAAACGACATGCAGCTTGATCCGGGCATCGGGACATGCGGCAAGGATGGCCAGGGCGTTCCCGTCGGGGTCGGCCAGCCAACCGTTCGCCTGGACCGGATCACCGTCGGCGGCACGGCGGCCTGAGCCAGACAACAATGACGTTCACCACCATCATATTTGATTTTGATGGCGTCCTGTCCGCCTACGACCGTCCGGCAAGGCTTGATGCCCTGTCCGGCATCGCCGGCCTGGACAGGGCAACCATCCTGGACCGGATCTGGGGCTCCGGCTTCGAAGATGCCGCAGACAGCGGCGAATGCGCGGATGATGCTGCGTACCTCAGCGCGTTCAATGACCACCTCGGTTACCGGCTCAGCCGTGATGAATGGATTGCCAGCCGCGCCGCCGCCATGCAGCACTGGCCGGATATGCATGACCTGGCCACCAGGCTGTCAAAACACTACAAGCTGGCAATGCTGACCAATAACGGCCCGCTGACCAAAGCCGCATTTGCTGAGCTTGCGCCTGAAACTGCAGACCTGTTCGGCGACAGGGCGTTCTTTTCATGCGACTTCGGCACCAAGAAACCGGATGGCAAAGTCTTTGAACAGGTTGCAACCCGGCTCGGCAGCGCTTGCGAAGACTGCATTTTCATTGACGACAAGCAACGCCATTGCGACGGCGCGGCCAGGACCGGCATGACCGGTATCCTGTTCAACGGCATCGGCGATCTGGAAAACCGCTTGACGCATCTTGGAATCCTGAAGGTTTCCGGATGAGCGCTCCTTCCAACGGCACACGCATAGGCGCACGCTTTGTAACCGGCTCCACCATGCGGCATGTGGTTGTCATGACGGCAACCAGCGCCGTCGGCCTGATGGCCATGTTCCTGGTTGACCTGGCCGACCTGTGGTTTCTGACGCTGCTGAACCAGATTGAGATCACCGCCGCAATCGGATTTGCGGGTACTATCGTGTTCTCGAACCTGTCGGTCGGGCTTGGCCTGGCAATTGCCGCAGGTGCGCTGGTAGCGCAGGCCATGGGGCGCGGTGACGAAGACCAGGCGCGCGAAACCGCATCCGCTGCGTTGTGCCTGAGCCTGTTCACCGGGCTCGCCGTTGCCATAGCAATTGTGGTGTTTGCCCGGCCCATGCTGTCTGTTTTGGGGGCATCCGGGGAAGCGCTTGAACTGGCGCGGTCCTATCTCCTGACCATCGCACCCGGCTTCCTGCTGCTGGCGGGTGCGATTACCGTCAGCTTCGTGCTGCGCGCTATCGGCGACCCCAGGCGGGCCATGTACGTCACGCTGGTCACGGCCATTGCAAATGCCGTGCTGGACCCGATTTTCATTTTCTGGATGGAGTTCGGGATCAGGGGCGCAGCGCTGGCCACCGTGTTCGCCAACCTGGCTTCGTTTGCCGTCGGACTGTATGCGCTGCACCGCCACCACCAGTTCGTTGTGCGGCCCCGGATTGCCTCCATCAGGCAAAACCTGCGTCCGATCATGCGCATTGCCCTGCCCGCAATCGCCACCCAGCTCGCCACCCCGTTTGCAATTGCCTACATGACCCGCATCACAGCCACCTTCGGCAATGACGCAGTTGCCGCGGTTGCCGTCATTAACCGGCTGGTGCCGGTGGCGTTCGGGGTCATCTTCTCGCTGTCAGGCGCGGTCGGGCCGATCATCGGGCAGAATTACGGTGCCGGCAAACTTGATCGCGTCAGCCAGACGCTCAAGGATGCGATGGTGTTTTCAACGTTTTATACCGTCGGCGTCAGCATTGTCCTGCTCGCCGTTGCCGGGCAAATGCCGGCCTGGTTCAGCGCCACTCCTGCGGCCGCGGAACTGATCACGTTCTACTACAGCTTCATTGCCATAACCTGGGCCTTTGCCGGCGCACAGTTCGTGGCACAAGCCGCGTTCAACAATCTCGACCGGCCAAAATGGTCGATGTGGTTCAACTGGGGCAAGGCTACCGTCGGCACCATTCCGCTGTTGCACCTTGGCGCGGCGTGGGGTGGTGCAACAGGCGTGCTCGTCGGGATGGGCGCGGTCAATATCGTGTTCGGGCTGGCTGCCACCGTCACTGCCTTCATGCTGGTGCGGACAATGGCCGTGCGGGCCCCTATTACAGGAGACGCCACATGAGCGACCAGGCCACCGAGTTGATCGATATCATTCTGGCTGCAAACGACGGCAAGACAGCCGGCGCCCTGGCGCTGGCCGGCAATTACAGCATCGATACAGCAGAAAAGGCATTGAAAACCCATGTCCGCGAGATCGGCTCGAAAATGGCCGTCAAGGCGCGCGATCCGGAAGAGCTGGAACTCCTGCTGGACGTGATCGAAGCCGGCGAGCATGATGACTACCTGACCAACCCGGACGCACTGCTGTCGCGCGAAGCGGTCGAAGAAGGCGAGGAGATTCTCGCCCATGTCTATGGTTCGCTGGAACGGGCGCGCACCGTCGCACGCTCCTTACGCAAGCCGCACGGCATTACCGAAGAAAAGATGGAGCGTATGATGACGCTGGCGGCCACCTTGTGTGTCGCAGCGCTGGTCAAACGCGGTCAGCAAACCTACCTGGCGGCTGATACCGGCGGTATCACGTCGACATTCATGTCAGAGCTTGTCAAAGCCATCATCAAGGGCATCACCCATGTGCCGGCCAAACGCAGGCGGCGGCGCAGCCGTGCCACCTATGCAAAATCCTACAAGAACTCACGCAAGCGCCGCAAACAGCGCAGCCGCTCGCGCCGCAAGAAAACACCTGATCTGGGTGATGTATTCGGGGAATTGCTGAAACGCGCAATATGACTAAACTAGCCTTCGGATGAGGGAGCTTTATCAAAGTGAGTAGATGCCATGAATATCGTTGAGATGATTGCCCGGTCCCATAATGGGCAGGGGCTGGATGTGTTGGGCCAGCAGTTCGGGCTGTCGCGCGAGCAGACACTGGCTGCCGTCGCCGAGCTCGCTCCCATGGTAACGTCCGGGGTGCGCCGCAATACGCGGGAACCCGATGGCATGGTATCCTTGTTCGAAGCGCTGTCCGGCGGCGGGCACGAGCGCTACCTGGATGACGATTCAGCGGTTCAGTACGACAGCGTGAAAAACGACGGCAATGCCATTCTCGGTCATCTGTTCGGGCGCAAGGAAGTCAGCCGCGAGGTCGCCATGCAGGCAGCCGGTACCACTGGCATTGGCGGCGCCATCCTGAAGAAAATGCTACCGGTGATTGCGTCCATGGTCATGGGCGCCATTTTCAAGCGCATGACCGGCGGCGCACCGGCTCCAAGCCCGCGTGGCGGATCAGGCGGCGGGCAAGGCGGCGGCCTTGGTGATATTATCGGTGACATTCTCGGCGGCGGCCAGAAGCGGCAACCGCGGGGCGGTCAGGGTGGTGGTCTGGGTGATATTCTCGGTGACATCCTGGGTGGCGGATCAGGCCAGCAGCGCTCGCCGGCGCCGCAACCGCAACAGCGCGCACCCGCACCGGGCGGTGGCCTTGATGATCTGCTGCGCGACATTCTCGGCGGCGGCATGGGTGGCGGTGGCCGGAGCCGCAGCACAAGACAGCGCCCGACCTATAATGACGATGCCATCGGCCGCGGCCGCACTACGCTGGATGACATTCTCGGCGGCGATACCCGAACCGGGTCAGGCAACGCCGCCGATGATTTGTTGGACTCGGTCAATCGCCGGCTTGGTTACTGATACCGGGTTCAATTGCGGCGATGCTTTCTGCGGCGGCGGAAAGCTGCGTCTTCCAGTTCCAGCGCAGCATTGACTGTCAGCGGCAGGTGTGAAGCCCAGATGACTTCGTCACGCCGCACACCGATGTCGGTCAGCATCCGGTCATCAAGGTCATACAAGGCGCGAACCTTTGAACGCGCGCGCCAGTTGCGCAACAGCGCGGCCAGGGAAAACCCGGTTGCAGCCGGGCGAGTTTGCTGGATGGTGCAATCAGTCATGGCAATAGTCTCCTGTTGGCGGAAAACCGGTTTTCCGGCCTTCCGCAGTGGGCCGCCGGAACCCGGCGGGATTTGCTTGTCGTTTTGACTGCCTCACAATATGCGCCTTGACTAAACATCAATCCAACGAATAGTATTTATGACAATCATCAACAATATTGATAGAACTCCAAATGCTGCCCAACCTGGATGTCGACCTGCTCAAAACCTTCGCCGTACTGGCGGAAACCGGCAATTTCACCCGCACCGCAGAAGCGGTTGGCCGCACCCAGTCAGCTGTTTCCATGCAGGTCAAACGCCTGGAAGACCTGGTTGGGAAGCCATTGATTGCGCGGGTCGGACGGTCCAATTCGCTGACGTCGGACGGCCAGATGATGCTGGATTACGCGCGCCGGATGATCCAGCTGAACGATGAGGCGATGACGGTTTTCACCAAGCCGGAGATATCCGGTCATGTGCGTTTCGGCACGCCGGACGATTACGCGGACCGCATCCTGCCGGACGTGATGGCGCGGTTTGCCCGTACCAACCCGAAAGTCCAGGTCGACGTCGAATGCCAGGCCAGCCGCACCATGGTCGACATGGTGAAGTCAGGCGATCTCGACCTGGCCATGATCACCTGTGAGTGCGACATCGCCAATGCACAGGTGATCCGCTCGGAACGGCTTTTGTGGGTGACGTCCGCGCGCCATTCGGTACATCGCAGTGATACATTGCCGGTGGCCCTGTCCCAGTTCGATTGTGCCTGGCGGCAGATGGCGCTGGACGGGCTTGAGGTGATCGGGCGGCCTTATCGGCTCGCTTACACCAGTTCCAATTCAGTGGCCATCACCTCTGCCGTCGCGGCCGGACTGGCCATTGCGGCCATCCCTGAAATCTGCATGCGCCCGGGCATGCGGGTATTGAGCGAAACCGATGGTTTTCCACCGTTGGGAATATTCGACATCGGACTGATCAGGTCATCGAAGACCAATGCCGCCATCGACAGCCTGGCCTGCCACATCGCCGATGCCATGTGCCAGCTGACACCTGCGATGGCAGCGGAGTGACTATTCCCTGACGGCGGGCGTTGCGGCAGTCAAGCGCAACTCAGCAAATATGGACTGCGCGGAAAGCGGCGACTGAATGTCGGCTTAGCAGACAAAGCTGCCGTTCAAATCAACCGAACGAAAGCCCGCTTCTGACCCAATGCAGACATCTGACAATGCTTCGTAGCCGAGCTGATTTACATTCAACCCTTCGGCTGAAAGCAGTGTCAGCACAATATTGCTTTCGTCATGGCACTTCATTATACTTAAGGCCTAGACCCAATTACAGAAAGAGGCGAGATAGCCGCTCGGTTGCTCAACTAAAAAGTCGGCGATTTGGTTGAGTACCTCAAAACGACCTAGGACCTATTTTCTCTAATTGTACCGGAACCCGCGGATCATGAGTGAAACAAATTTCAAGCTTGATGTAATGCCCTTTATCATTGCGACAGCGGGAGAGTTCTTGGCGCTTCACTACTGGCTGACATATCAGGATCTCGGCTATTTTATTCTTGCGAACATCATTCTCTGGGCGGGCTTCCTGACCGAGCGCATCGCTGTCATTACTTGGATTCAAAGAGTGTACAGGCCAAAGGAAGGTGTCGCGTCCGAAACCACATCCGTTGCCAAAAAAGCCGTCGGCCTGGTCATCGTTACTTTGACCGAAATTGTCATATGGATTGTCTGGTTATGGTTGGCGGACGAGGTGGACTTCTGGTTGGCTGGTGCAGTTCTCATGGTGCTCATGCTTGCTGAGCACAGCATGGAAATGGCCCTGCTCAAAAGGGACAGTTTTTGGAAATATGTCGTCGATGTCAGAACGATTTTCTTTACCCTGATGGAAGTTGCAGGGGGCATAGGTTGGTTGTATCTGGTGCGCGAAGGTGAGCCGATTTGGGGTGCTATTGTTCTCATCCTGGGGCTATCGATCGAGCATATTCTGCAGGGTCGACAGCTAAGACCTGAACCATCGCAGAGGATGGCCGCTGCCTAAAACCCGCCGACGGTGCTGGAGATCATGGGCGGCCTTATCGGCTCGCTTACACCAGTTCCAGTTCAGTGGCCATCACCTCTGCCGTCGCGGCCGGGCTGGCCTGCCACATCGCCGACGCCATGTGCCAGCTGACACCTGCGATGGCAGCGGAGTGACTATTCCCTGACGGCGGGCGTTGACACTTTCCATCGGCCGATTGACAAATCGGACCCCTCATATTTAATGAATGTTGATGGTTCCCGAACCGCTCCGGCGGCACGGGATTTAAAGGGAATACGGTGCGGCTGGTGAAAACCCGTCAAATCCGTGACTGCCCCCGCAACTGTAGGCGGTGAGCCGACCCGAGTTACACCACTGGGCCCGATTGCCCGGGAAGGTTCGGAAAAGGCTGAGACCCGCAAGTCAGGAGACCTGCCATCGCAATTCAACTCAACCCGGGCGGGGTGCCCCGGCAAGGAGCATTGTGATGACAGACCGGCACTGCCGAGACACCATGGAATGCCTGCGCCAGACGACCCGTCCACTGCGCGGAGGGCGCCATGGTACTAAACCGGCTTCTAGACAGACTTCAGCTGCACCACACCGGGCATGACAGGGCCAACGAGTTCGGCCAACTCGGTTTCATGGAATGGCTCGGCTCGCTGCCTGCTGACAGCGATTACTATCACCAGGCGATGACGGCGTATCAAAAGGCGCTACCGCTCAGGTTAACAGCTCCGGCGATTGGAGTTTTCTGCGACCTTTTGATTGCGTCCACACGGATGCCGCCGCAGCCACTGGACTTGTCGCTGCCCAGCCCGCACCGCAGAGGCGGTGCCAGGGGACGGCGAATGCTGCACTGAAAGATGCCGGGCACTGTTGGCAAGTCCGTTTCGAGGGACTCCAGCGGCCAAAGGGGCAGTTAACAATGCAAGATTGGGGCCGTGATCGATAAAGCCACATTGTGGTCAATATATTCATCTTCACTTAGGCTAAGGGGGGAGGCGTGATGCGGCTTCCACTAACTTGGGATGGCTCCTGAAGGGTTCTTTCTCACACACGTGCCAAACGCATGCGTGAGTTGAAGGGCAGTTGTGGGTTGTGTAAAAATGCAGTGTGATCCGAGTAAGGACTACTTCGCGGTACTTGGGCTGTCGTCTCAGGCGCCTCCGGAAGTGGTAAAGGCGGCCCATCGGGCATTGGCCAAGAAATTCCATCCGGACCTGCATTCAGGCGAGGACACCGAGGCCGAGAAAAGATTTCAGGAGATACAAGAGGCTTACGAAGTCCTTCGCGATGAGGACAAACTCAAGCAATACCTGGCTTTGCGTGCGCAAATCAAACTGCAGATGCAGCAGCAACAGGCAGCACCGGCGCGGCCCCATATCCGCCCGAGGGTCTATCTGAAGCTGGACGACCGGTGGGATCATCTGGTTCGCAGGTATCCCGAACTCAGCCAGCACTATGCAAAATTCTGCTTCCTCTCCCACAAGCTCGGCAGACAATACAAGCTTATCATTCTGGGCAATCAGAATCCTGCCCGTTTCAAACGGGTTGCAGCCAAGCTGGAGCGGCAGTTCTACAGGCGGCACTTCTCCTATCACAGAAACCTTCAGACGCTGGCCAGGAAACTGGCTGCCAGTCACAGGCGGCACGCGGTGCGCATGCTGCAGACGGAGATAAAAGGCAGGCGGTTTGTGTCAAAACGCAGCAGGTCGGAGATAGTGTGGCGCTATGAATCGAGATACTTGCAGGATGAGGCACCGGTTAAAGCTGCCAACAGGTCATCTCTGCGAACCCGCGTGCAACGTGGCACCGCCCACCGGCATTATCCGGGACAGCAGCGTACCACGCTCAAGTCGACCCACAACCGTCCGATTGCCTGGTTGTGCATGGGCATGGCAGTGGCACTCGGCGCGCTCATTGTCGTTGGCCCGCTGCTGGCGCCATCCGAGATCAGTATGAACCAGCAGGCTCAGGCCAAGGTCCAGGTCCAGGGTCTCGGCCGGTCCAATTGCATCATTACGACGCCGCTGGCCGCTTCTGCTGCACAACTCAATAAAAACGTCTGTTAGTCCGTTAGATCCGGCAGGCACAGCAGCAGATCAGGAGGACCGGCCGGCTGCATCGGCAGGGTCTGCCCGGCAGACACGGTTTCTTCCGGTGTCCTTGGCGCGGTAGAGCGCCATGTCGGCGGCCCGCAACAACTCTTGCGGAACATATCCAAATTCGGACGTTCCCGCGACGCCACACGATACCGTCACCTGCGGCAGCACACCTTCACCATAACGGATTGAAAGGCCCGAAATGGCGGCGCGAATTGCTTCGGCGCGATCCTCCGCGGCTTGTGTGTTGGTGTCCGCCAACAGGACAGCGAATTCCTCGCCGCCAAAGCGGGCCACGGTATCGGTCGGCCTGACTGCCTCCAGCAAGGCTTCCGAAATTGCGCACAACACCACGTCGCCCGCATTGTGACCGTGCACATCGTTAAATGTCTTGAAGTTGTCCGCATCAAGCGCGATCAGTCCGACAGACTTCTGAGCCGAGCCGGATTTCTTCATGGCATGGTGCATCTGGTTCATGAAGTGGCGGCGGTTGTACAACCCGGTCAGGGGATCGCGGATCGACTGCTGTTCAAGCTCATCGCGCAGTTTTGCGTTTGCAACGGCCAGGCTGATGTGCTCGGCGCACTGCAGAGCGAATGACAATACCCTGTCATCCAGGCATTGCTGCTCGGAACAGCCCAGTTTCGGAAACCTGATGTGCAGCAGTCCCACGGTTTCGCCGTGGGCCAGTATCGGAATGCATACATAGGGCGGTATCTGCTCGCCATCCGCTTCCGACTTGGCCGCATGGGCACACGGAATATTGGACAGGCCTTCGCCGTAGCGCATCATCCGCCCGCGCCGCAGGGCCCAGCAGTCATCCGGCTGGATGTGCTTGTTCAGGCGGCCGTCGCGGTTCCACTGGCAGGCCCCGTCCAGGACATCGCGGGAGTTGGAATAAATGTACAGCTCGCCCTCGCTTGACGGGAACATTTGCGGCATCAGGCGCTCGACGACAACAAACAGTTCCTGAACGGTTTTGCAGCTTTGCAGCCACTCTCCCAGTTCGGACAGTTGCCGGGCCTGCAGCTTGCGGGATCGTTCCGATTTAAGGGAGGTTTCCGCGCGTTCGGTAGCCTCTTCGGCCACGTTCCTGGCCCTGTCCAGTTCGGCTTCGCGTTGCTTGAGCTCGGTAATGTCCAGGGCAATGCCGGCGCTGCCACCTGATGACAGTCGGTACTTCATTATCCGGAAGTCCCCGCTGCCGTGATAACTGCGCTCCACAGGCGCACCATCGGCGTATTTTTGCGCTTCGACCCGTTCTGAGACCGCAGCCTCAAGCTCATCAGAAGACACCTTGCCGGCAAGTTCCCTGCGTACCAGGTCGGCATAGAAAAGGTCTATTCCCTTGTCGCTGGCCTGAAGCCGCAGTTCAGCCAGCCCCGGATGCAGGCGTTCATAGGCAGGATTTGCGGCAATGAGGCGGTCACGTTCGTCATAGACGCAATAGGCCATCGGGCTTTTGTCGAGGGCTTCGCGGAGAATCCGGTATTCCGACACCAGTCGCTTCAGCGCTGATCGGTCAGATAACAGACTTTGAATCTGAGTATCATCCCTGTCCTGATCTGACGGCTTCAGGTCAATTGAACTTCTCAGATCATCAACCATGGCGCGCAGGTGATTTGTATCAGTCACAGGTCACAACCTCCGGGATTAGAGGTCGTGATTAACATAAATATACTACCAAGAACTTAGCCAAGTGCCGAAATATACTAACAAAACTTAACTTCCGGCCATTTTTATTGAGAGAAAACTGCCCTTTATCCACTTGTTACAAAACATGATTCAAGCTCGTCCGGCGGTTTATCAAATTACTCTTTCTTTTCGCGCTTTCGGAAAACTGATCTGCGATCTTGTTAAAATGAACCGATGGAAAACACCGACAGATCACCCTGTATTCAGTGTTCAATCTCTATCCATGGGGCATTCTTGGCCGAGTGGCGTAGGCTACTCAGTGCTTCGTCGCGCAACTCGGTGCGCGCTTTCTCGGTCCAGACTGCGTAAGCGGGAAATGGAAACGACGGGCTGTCCTTGACGACATGCAGCTGTCCACGCGCAACATAGTCATCAGCTATTCGGTAGGGCAGGAAAGTTGATTTCCTGCGTTCCATCAGAAATTTCGGTGCCGACGCCCCGACCTGCATCATCAGCTGAGGTGGCTTGGCTTCGGGAAACCAGCGACTATGGGCCATGGCAAACTCTGGTCCCCAGTTTGTGTAGATATAGTCATCACTCAGAACGTCGCCCTTGCCCTCTTCACTTGAAACCAGAATGAGACGATCGTCCATGATGTGTTCGACCCTAAAGCCCTGGCGAATTTCCGGATTGTACATCACGGCAATATCAAGCACGCCGCGCAGCAGCATGTTTGACATGCTTTGCGGTGTACCGATCTGGAAGTTGAATGCCGTTGTTGGAAGCGCCTTGCTGAGTTCACCAAGCCACCTGCTGGAAAGCTCGGGCCACAAGGTATCTTCACAGGCAAGAGACAAACTACCGTCAAGGCCGTCGCGCAGGGAAATCTGATACAACGCCTCATCCCATAGCTGCAGTGATGATCTTGCATAAGGCTCAAACTTTGCGCCGTCGGGCGTAAGGACCACGCCGCTCTTTGATCGCTCAAACAGCTTCTGGCCCAGGGTATCTTCCAGCTTTTGAATCCGAACACTGATGGCGGACTGCGTCACGAACATGCGATCGGCTGCTCCAACAAAGCTTTCGGATGCGAGGACGTTCAGGAATGTCTTGATCAGTACAATGTCCATGGTTGATTTCTATCTATAAATTATTTTCATATAAACAATAGATATTATTCGTTTTTAGAATTTATACAATACTGTACATAAGCTGCCTGTGAGCGATTGATTGTGCGTGCCGGAGAGTGTTGAGCGAACCCGTGCCGATTAATTGACACCTACCAGACAAACATGCAGAGGGGATTCCCATGAGCAAGCGAGACGACCTGATCGCCAAATATGCAAGCGACCTGAAAGACAAATGCGGCATGACGCCAGACATGAACCTTCTCACCAAGGTCACAGTCGGTTGTGGCCCTTCGATCTACAATGCCGATGCATCAACCGTATCGGGTTCGGACCAATCGGAGCTCGAGACCGTCAAGAACAGCTTCCTGATCAAGAAGCTCGGATTGCCGAACGGATCAGATCTTGATCAGGCACTGGCCTTTGTCATGGACACCTATGGCAGGTCAAACCGGAACAAGTACCGGGCGGTTGTGTACTACATGCTCACCAAACACTTCGGCAAAGAAGCCGTATACAAATAGCCGGAGGGAACTTTCCATGTTCAACGAATTCAAAGCATTTGCCTTCAAGGGCAATGTCCTGGACCTGGCTATCGGCGTGATCATAGCAGGTGCCTTCGGTCTTATAGTCAGTTCCCTGGTTGGCGACATCATCATGCCGATTGTCGGCGCCATATTCGGTGGTCTTGACTTCTCGAACATGTTTGCGCCGCTGGCCAGCAGTGTCACTGCAACAACGCTTGACGCAGCCAAGGAACAGGGAGCTGTCCTGGCATACGGCAACTTCATCACTGCAGTGGTCAACTTCCTGATAATTGCCTTCATCCTCTTCTTGATCGTGCGTGCAGCAAACAGCATGAAGCAGAAAGAGGAAGAGGCAGCGCCATCAGCTCCGGCCGCCGACATACAGTTGCTTACTGAAATCCGTGACGTACTGAAGAAAAAGTAAGCCCGCGTCCAGGGACAGGAACTGCGGGGACCTGACCGATCAGGCCTGGACCCCGCATTTCCTGCGCACGCCGGAAGCAGAGACGGATTACACCTCGCCCGGGTGGAAGGGGGCAGAACAACACCTCCCTCAACCGCACCTCACAATCATGCCGAGGTTAGATTGAACCTGCCAGAATCAGGATTGGAACAACAAATGAATAAGCAAATTGCAGAGTTTTTCGGGACGTTCACATTAGTCCTCTTTGGTTGCGGTTCGGCTGTCATCGCCGGGGCCGATATCGGATTGACCGGTATCAGCTTTGCATTCGGGCTGGCATTGATCGGAATGGCCTATGGAATTGGCCCCGTATCCGGCTGCCATATCAACCCGGCCGTTTCGCTTGGCATGGTGGCTGCTGGCCGCATGACAATGCCGGCCGCCATCAAATACATCATTGCCCAAGTTGCCGGCGCTATCGCTGCGGCACTGGTTTTGCTGATCATTGCGACAGGCAAGGCCGACTACAGCGTTGCAGCGAACGGCCTGGGTCAAAACGGTTGGGGAGAAGGCTATCTGGGCGAATACTCCATGTTGGCAGCCTTCTTGTTTGAAGTCGTCGCCACGTTCCTGTTCATGGTTGTCATTCTCGGCGCGACGGGCGCAGGTGCCCCAGCGGCAGTGGCCGGCATAGCGATAGGCCTTGCGCTTGTTGCGATCCACCTGGTCGGCATCAATGTCACAGGCGTTTCTGTCAACCCTGCTCGCTCAATCGGACCTGCGCTTTTTGCCGGCCCGGCGGCCCTTGGGCAGCTTTGGCTGTTTATCGTTGCACCGACAATCGGCGCTCTCGCCGCCGGCATGGTCTTCAGGACAGGGCTGCTCAACGCACCTGAGCATTAATGCCATAGGACTATCAGTTTTCGTCCATGCAGCGGGTGCCTTAGGCACCTGCTGCATTGGGTTGTCTGGATCACATCATCCGACAGTCGCAATCATACAAGTGCATCTGCGTCCGGAAACTGCTCACACTCTATCGCAGAAACGAGCCAGCTTTGCTTTCAAGCAGGCGGACGAGCGTGGGGTCCATGAACCCGTAGTCGTCCGGGATATCAAGACAGATCACGCGCTGGCCATTCAGATAACGGCGGTATTTCCCGCTCAACTTGGCCCGGTGTGCCTTTTCCATGACGAAAATGACATCGGCCCATTCCAGCTGCTCCGACGATAAAACCACACTGGCATCGTTGGACAGGCCCGCTGAGTCAGTTTCAACTCCCGGCCAGGAGGCAAAGACATGCTCCGCGGTCGGAGACCTCAATTTGTTGGCCGAACAAATAAACAGGACATTTCTCATTTCACACTTCACCGGGCCCACTGACTTGTTTTCCAAAGATGCCTCGTCTGGATTTGACTTGCACCCCGACACCTGGACGCTGACCGAGACGAACAAGGTTCCGTCAGCTTTCATCAATCATCAGGTTGGCAACAAATTCCGGCAAGTCACCGGTCAGCATGCCCGCCGGCGCAATCTTGATACTGTTTGAATATAAACCAAAATAATCGTCATCCAAACTGATCGCAGCGATGCTGAAACCGGTTTCATTGGAAGTTTGCGAAATGACGGCCTTCAGATGGTCGGTCAGAATGTCAGGATGATTGTGCATCAAGGTGGAATCGTCGACTGGTGCACCATCGGACAGCACGATGATTATCTTACGAGGCTCGGCTCGTCGCCTCAAACGTTCGGCAGCCCACAAAACTGCTTCACCATCCACATTTTCTTTCAACAGAGCAGGCCTGAGAACATTTCGGATGCTCCACGGCACTCCCGGCTTTGTGTCATCAGCAGAACGGTAAACAATATGCAACAAGTCGCACAATCTTCCAGGATTTCTGGGACGTAATCGCCGCTTCCAGAGTTTACGCGATCTCCCGCCGTGCCACGACTGGGTTGTGAAACCCAAAATTTCATAGGCAATCCCCAGACTGCTCCAGAAATCCGCAACCACCTCGGAAATGGCGCAAGCCATTACCGCGCGTTGACCACGTAAAGATCCGGAATGATCGATGAGAAGACAGGCAACAGTGTTCGACAACGCCTTTTCGGACATGCAAGTTTTGATCCGGCTTACCTCCCTGTTGGCAGCCAGTGTTGCCTTTCCGCAAATTTCAGCAGCGGCATTGTCGTATTCATCCGCGTAAGCGCCCCAGCTCTTCAGGTCTCCGGTACCTACTATCTCGTCGATTTGATCTGCCGGTATCTCGAGATCAAACTTCGTCGAATAAGGCTTGTAGGCAACTTCGTCGGCCTTCGACGATTGTGTCCGTGATTTAAAGAGTCCAAACATTCACACAGTAAGGGGCCGTCAACTCGATAACGCAACCACGTTGACGGCCATCCGGCACTTCCCGTTGCCCAGGCCTGCAACCGGCAGACCGGTGGAAGCCGGGCCGGGGCTTGCGTAGAAGCCGTGCCGCACTTTCATATTGCCATGGAGTTCTTGTTCGGTTGCACCGCCGGTATAGTGAGCCGTCAGCTTGACTACATCGGCGAAGCTCATGCCCGAAGCGCGCAGGCCTGTATCAAGTCCCTGCATGATCATCGAGGTCTGCCCGACCAGATCGAGGTTCGACTGTGCACACGTGCCACTGCCCCAGACCATGCGTCCGGACTTCTTCAATGTCAGGCGCACCCCGTCGTCGGTTTTTACGTCTGTGAGAACGGCAACGGGTTGCCTGGCGAAGGACAGTGCGGCCGCAATGACCGGAACCGCCGGATCGGACGGCCGGACCAATGCATCGGGGTTTGCCGTCAACTGACGGCGCTGTGCATTGCGCGCGGCCTCGCGGGCATCATTGTCGCTACCGGAGACCGTCCACAAATCACCCAGCAAATGCCGGTGATCCAGGCCATGCCGCGCCAGTGCCCCGGCAATGCGATCAACCGCACCCGCTGATGTGCCCTCAGCCAGCGATGCGCTGGCATGGACCCAGACCTGATCACCGGCATCCGCCATTTCCAGCCGGACGCCATCTGCCTCGAAAGGAGCGTGCACCTTAAGGTTATCGGCAGCGAAGACATCTACCTCGATCAGCATGCCGTCGTAGTAAAAGTGTGGCACCGGGATCGGCACGACGAGCGGGCCATGGTCAAATCGCGTAGCGATCACAGCCAGCATATCGCTGGCCTCGCGTTCGGTTTCGGCAGCAAAATAGACGTGCAGCTTGCCGACGGATGATGGCGAGAAGCCTGCCCTTTCCATGACATTTTCGATCATGTCGCAAACAAAGCCTGCCTGGGCCAACAAATCGCCGGACGCATGGACGGCGCCCTGATCCGTCAGCGGGCACTGCCCGCAGGTCCAACCCAGCCCGCCGTCGCGCACTGCTGTTGACACCGGCACCTCGACCCGCATGGCAAACACGTCAAACGGTACATGGGAACGCTCAGCCACGGGAGTTTCCACCCTCCCGGCAGCACAACCTCACAGACCCAATCTTCCGGCTCGTCGTCCACCAGATCATCCGGGAAACTGCCAGCCAGAACCAACAAGCCAGTGGGAACTTCATTTCTGCGGCCTCATTCGCGACCCGTCGGGGTCGAACAGCGGGCCGAGCGTGACCGTTGCATCAAAAAACTCGCGTGCGATATCCACCTGCACCCGGTCCCCGTCTGCAAGAGGGAGCTTGGCGTGCCCCAGCGCCACTGGCCTGCCAACCCTGTGGCCGAACGCGCAGGACGTGGTCTGGCCCATGATTTGTCCGTCCAGATAAACCGGTTCATGCCCCAGTGGCACAGCGGCCTCATCATCAAGCATCAGGGAGAATACCTGCTTCACAGCGCCGTCCGCACGGCGTTGCTGCATCGCATCGGACCCGATGAAGCCGCCAGCCTTGCGCACAGCGAAATCCAGTCCCGCCTCGATTGGCCCGGTATCGCTGTCCAGTTCGTGTCCCATCGCGCAAAATCCCTTTTCGATCCGCATGGAGGTTTGCGCGAACATGCCGGCAAGCTGTGCGCCCGCGGCGGTCAGCGCGCCATAAACCGGGGCCGCGTTTTCGGCCAGGCAGGTAATCTCCCACCCCGCCTCGCCGACATAGGACATCCGGGCCGCACGTACGCGGTTACCTGCGATTTGAGCCGGGCCAACCAGGAAATACCCCAGATCGTTGAGTTCCGGCGCACCGCAATCCGCCACGATCTGCGACGAGTCGGGGCCCATCAGGCCGAGAACCGCGTATTTCGTCGTGCTGTTTTCAATCCTCACATCAAAGCCCCGGGAAGCGCGGGAAAACCAAGCCAGGTCACGCCTGACGGCATTGGTGCCGACAAACAGCCGGTAGTGGTCTGCCGCAATCCTGTGTGCGGTAATGTCACTTTCAAATGTACCGCGCTCGTTCAACACCGCGGAGTAGATCACGGAGCCCGGCGCGCGACCCATATGGCCGGCACAGGTCTTCAGCAGAAAGGCCTCGGCATCCGGGCCAGTCACATCGATCTTGCCGAAGGACGAGGAATCGAAAATTGCAGCGGCATTGTGCGCAGACCAGACTTCTGCCGCGACATTCTCGAACCAGTCAGGCCGGTCAAAGCGCAGTTCAGGTTCTGCCGACTTGCCGAAGTAAAGCGGACGCTCCCAGCCGTAGAACTGTCCCATGTGCGCGTGCGCTTGGCGGTATGCAGGCTCGAGAGGAAGTGCCTGCAGGTTTCGCGCGGTCCTGAGCTGCTTACCCGGATAAGCGATTTCGTAGTGCGTACCAAGAATTTCCGGCGCCCGCGCCAAAAGATGATCAAGGCTGTTGAAGACGGGCGCGAACCGTTTCGCGTCTGCTTCGGACAGGTCATAGGCGGTATGGCCGTGCACGATGCAATGAGCCAGGTTCATGCCCGCTCCACCACCGGATGCCAAGCCAACCGAATTCATTCCACAGCCCAGAAAGAGGCCGCGCGTCTCGGCAGTTTCTCCCAGCATGAACATACCATCCGGCGTGAAACTCTCCGGCCCGTTCAGAAGCATTTTGACTTCCGCTGTTTCAAGCGCAGGCAAACGATGAAGCGCGTTCACCATCATGGGCTCGAAGTGGTCCCAATCCTCCGCCAGAAGCGAGAATTCAAAATTCTCGTCCAGAACGCCGGGCTTTATTGGCTTGCCCATCGGCTCGAAACATCCAACCAGAAGACCGCCGGAGTCGTCACGAATATAAAGATGACCATCATGGTCAGATAGCGTTGGTGTGTTGCCGACAATCCCTTCAATCGGCTTGGTCAGCAGATAGAAATGTTCACACGCGAGAGCCGGCACTTCGGCGCCCGCCATGGCGCCTGCTTCGCGGGACCATAAGCCGGTACACAAGGCGATACGATCGCACATGATCGTACCGCGGGAGGTTTCCACACCCTTGATCTGGTTATTTTCAACCAGGATGCCGGTTACGCCGGTGTTCTCGAAGATTTTTGCGCCCTGCCCTTTGGCCGCCTTGACAAGTGCTGCGCATACGTCACTGGGCGAAACCCGGCCGTCATCCGGTGACCAGACTGCACCCAGAACATCCTCAGCATTCATCAGAGGCCAGCGTTCCCTGGCCTCATCCGCTGAAACCGAACAGGCCTCAATCCCGTAAGCATGGGCAAGTGCTTCCTGTCTCTTGATGTGGGTCAGCCGGCCTGGTGTAGTGGCGATCGAAAGGCTGCCTTTCTGAATCCATCCCACACTCTGGCCGGTCTCCTGCTCCAACTGTGAATACAGGTCCACTGAATACTGAATCATCCGTGTCAGGTTTCGCGAATGCCTGAGTGCGCGCACCTGCGCGGCTGAATGCCAGGTCGTGCCGCCTGTCAGCTTGTTGCGCTCAAGCAGGATCGCGTCACCTACACCCATTTTGGCGAGATGGTACAGCGTCGAGCATCCCATGATGCCACCGCCGATAACGACGACTGAAGCGTGAGAAGGAAGGTCAGACATATCAATTATCCCGGTGATTTTTCGATTTCCCGCTCAATGACGAGATCGGTTTCCCGGCTCAATGGCACGGCATGACAGGCAATGAGAGATGCACGTGTGGCATTTAATCGGCAAACCCTTTTCCCGATTGTTCAATTTGTTCCCGGCGATCCTTCAGGAACGGGTAGAGTTCGCGGACGCGGACAAGTTCGGACCGGTCGATGGTTAGGGTTGTAAACTGCTGGTCACTTTCGGAAAAATGTGTCGGCTCAAGGGACTCATCTATCCAGGGCGGGCAAAACAATGATCTTCCATAATCGGCACCAGCCCGGTTCAGGCTGACAAAAAAGACCTGATTTTCCAACGCCCGCGTGTGCACAAAACTGTGCCAACTGTGGAAAGAAGGGTCTCGTGAATAGGCACTGGAGTGCAGTATCACATCGACTCCGTGATCGATCGCAAGTGTGCGGCATACCTCGGGAAACCGGATGTCTGCACATATGATCGGAGCAATTCGGAAGCCATTAACACTGAAGCGGAAAAACTCTGCGCCGGGCGTGAAGAATTCTTTCTCCATAGAGGCACCAAACTGAGCCAGATAAATCTTGTCGTAGTAACCGACCAGTTCTCCGTCAGGCCCCGCAACCGCCAGTGTGATGAGATATTGGCCATCGCCATCGCGACGCGCAAAGCTGAATGCCACATGACATCTGTGGGCCAAGCTGATCTCGCGCCAGTGCTGAAAGGACGCGCCACGAACGGTTTCCGACAATACGTCGAGCCGCTCAAATGCTTCACGCGAATAGTCGATACTGCACAGTTCCGGTAACACAACGAGGTCGACGCGCTTGTGCTTAAGCTCTGCAGATACTCGCTCACATACCCGCCCAAGGTGTTGATCGCGATCTGCTGCGGTTCGAGTTACGGGCACATCAATCTGGCAGGCCAGAATTGTCAATTGCTCGGGCAAGCTCATGTTTGTCTGCCCCCTTTACCCGTATCCCAATACTCGCCCATTCGTTGCCGATCAGCCTCAATTTGTCTAATTCGTTTGACCGCATCGGGGCCCGCACGGGTGGTCATGAAGCCCACAAGCAACTCCAGGATTGCCGTGACGCCAACATAAGACTCGAAGAATAACGGACTGTCACAGGACGTTAACAATATATCCGTGGAGTAAGCAGCAAGCGGTGAAATCCGGCTATCGGTGATTCCGACAACATAGACCCCACGCTGATACGCAAGTTCGGCAACTTCAATAGTTGTTCGAGCACAGGGCTGAATTGCCAAACAGAGCAACGCATCTTGTTCATTCAAATCAACGAGATCATCGGCAATGATACCACCACGTCTGCCCAGCAGCTTGAATTTCGGAACCGCCATGCCGCCCACATAGTGAAAGTAGTCAATCAACGGCGACGAAGCCTGCATGCCGGAGATATAGATTTGATCGCGCTCCAACAGACGTTCAGCGACACTTGCAACGAGGCGTACGTCCACCTGGGAATATGCCGCCTCGACATTTTTCAATGCCGACTGTTTGAATGAAGACCAAACGCCCTCATCGCCTGAAATTTTTCCTGATGATTGCAAACGGTCTGCACGTTCAGGATAGCGATCCGATGTTTTCAGATGGACTTGCCTACGATATACATCACGCAAATCATTGTATTTTTCGTATCCGACAACTTTTGCCAATCTGGCATAGTTTGAAAGTGTTACTCCGGAAGCTGTAGAGATCTTCCGCATTGACTGCGTAGCAATCTCGCCTGGATTTTCAAGCAAGAACGCAGCGGCTTTCCTTAATTGGGGCGGCAATTTTGGACTGATACGGGTAAGTTTGTCCTGAACTTGCTCAAACTCAGTCAAGTAAACGTTCCTCTTGAAAATGGGGCAAAAAAATTTGCCCATCTTCCAGCAGAATTTGCTGATATGCACTCATAGTCTATCATGCAGGGAAACTGAAGCAGCCGGCGGACGGCGCACCGGAACCGGCGCGCCGCACATTCTCAGCTCCCGCTGCTCACTTCGTTGCCAGCCATGCACTGAATTGCTCGTTCAACTGGTCTCCATAGTCAGACCAGAAAGCCGCACTGGAACGCAGTCCCCTGGCAAAATTGTCTTTCGCAGTCGGCAAATGTGGTTTCATTTTCTCAGAAACCAGATTTACACCCGAAGCCCGCGAAGGTCCGTAGGAAATGTAGTTGGTCAAATCGGCCAGCCGCTCCGGTGCTGTAGCAAACCTGATAAACTCGAGAGCCCGGTCGCGATTGGGTGAACCTTTGGGTACAACAAACGCACCATAGTCCCAAACCTGACCGTCCCAGACAATCTGGAAAGGCTGTCCCTCTTTCACGATGGCGTTGAAAAGCCGGCCATTGTAGGCAGATGTAATCGCGACTTCCCCGTCAGCAAGCATTTGTGGCGGCTGAGCACCAGCCTCCCACCAGATGGTATCTTTCTTAATTCTATCCAGCACTTTAAAGGCACGCTCGACACCTTCCGGTGTTGCCAAGACTTCATAGACATTTTCGCGGGCAACTCCATCAGCCATAATTGCCCATTCCAGATTGGCCTTAGGGCTCTTTCTCAGGCCCCGTTTGCCCGGAAATTTCTTCGTATCGAACAAATCGGCGATGGACTGTGGGCCACCATTCGGGAACTTGTTTTTGTCGTATGCATAAACATTTGCCCAAACATAGTTTGCAACACCGCACTCATGGACAGCTGACGCAAAAAAGTCCTTCTCAGGCGAGCTTCCGTCAGCGCCGGGAGCCAGATCACTTGTCTTGATTTTTTCCAACAAACCTTCAGCACAACCGAGTTCAGCGTCGGTCATCTCCGCATCCATCACATCCCATGTGACATTGCCCGATTCAACCTGCGCCTTCACTTCTGCCAAACCACCGCTGTAGACCTGGGCATTAATCTTCACCCCTGTCTTCCTGGTGAACGGTTTTTCGAAAGCCTCATTCTCGGCCTTGCTAAGCGCACCACCCCATCCAACAACCGTCAGGCTTTCTGCAGATGCGCCACCCGCCGTCAACAGGGCAATGCCGGCCGATACTGCAAACATTGCAAACTGCCTCCTGATTGATCCGACTTTCATTTCTGACTCCCTTTTTTTGACGAGAATGCCTTGCATTCAATTGTGATTTACCGGGCGTTTTTGCGCCACTATCAAGCCGACCCAATCGATGGCCCGCACCACAATCATATCTAAAACACACAAATGTTCAATATTTTTTATATTGCAATTCAAATGTTCAATTTCGTTTCAACGTTCCACTTCGCGCATCGGTTGGGAATTGACCTGGTAAACTCCCGGTCGGTGAACCCGAAATTTGTGACAAATCACGACAGCGCGGAAAAAAAATTTGGCTCGCTGGCTCGACCAAGCAGAACTTGCGTCACCGCCCGGTCACCCGTCCATACGAATATGAAAATTGCACACGCAACTGTCTTGTTCGGCACCAACCATCTGTGACGAACATGGCGCGGATTGAACGCCTTTTGACCGCGCATTGCGCCGTTTAAGACGGGCCAGGCAGTAGTCTCAGGAACACTTACCTGCGAGCACCCTCTACCGCCCCGGCGGCACCACCTCATAGCCTTTTTCTTCCGGCTCATCGTCGATCAGATCATCCGGGAAGCCGTCGGCCAGCACAGACAGGCCGGTTGCGTCTTCCAGGCGCTTGATGATTTCGTCGGAATTGGCGCGCCGGCCATAGCGGTTCTGGCCATCCTTCATGATGTCGATGATCATCGGCGAGAGTTCCAGCGGCACATTGTTGCGCTCCGCGATAGTCTGGAACAGGCCGATATCCTTCAACACAAGGTCAATGGTGAAGTTCACATCGCGCGACCCGTTCAGGATCAGCTGGCTCTCGGTTTCGTGCACAAACGAGGTACCGGATGAAATCTTCATGGCCTCATAGGTGGTGGCCAGGTCCATGCCGGCCGCCTTCATGGTCACCAGCGCCTCGCAGCAAGTGAGCAGGTTTGCCGTAGCCAGGTAATTGGTCATGACCTTCAGCGTGGAAGCAGACCCCAGCGGCCCGGTGTGCAGCACCCTGCGGCCCAGAACGGTGGTGAGCGGCAGGATTTTCTCGAAGGTGTCGCGCTCGCAGCCCGCAAAGATGGAAATATTGCCGGTGTCGGCGCGATGGCAGCCGCCTGACACCGGGCAGTCCACCGGCTCCGCGCCCTTGGCCTTGACCTTCGCGCCCAGGCGTTTGACCTCAGCTTCGTCGGTGGTCGACATCTCCATCCAGATCTTGCCGGGCGACAGGCCGTCCAGAATGCCGTCCTCGCCCTCCATGACGTCGGCACAGGCCGCCGGTGACGGCAGACAGGTGATGATCACATCACACATTTCAGCCATTTGCTTCGGGCTGTCGGCCCAACCCGCACCCCGGTCAATGAACTTCTGTGCCGCATCGCGATCCAGGTCGCGCACAACCGTGTCGATACCATTGCGAATGAGGCTGCCCGCCAGCTTGCCGCCGACATTGCCCAGTCCGATAAACCCGACCTTCATGGCCGTTCTCCCATTGTTGCTTGTCATTGAAATCAGTCGTTCCAGGCCGCGTGGTTTTCGCTCGGTGCGATGTGCAGCCCGTCATCAGTGGCGTAAGGGTTGGCCAGCGCCACCTCCTCGTTCAGTTCCACGCCGAGACCCGGCTCTTTCGGCGGAATGACAAAGCCGTCTTCAAACTGCATCGGCTTGACCAGAATATCCGAATGGAACCCGCCCCATTGCTCTATGCTTTCAAGGATGAGGAAGTTCGGCGAACAGGCCGAAATCTGCACATTTGCCGCTCCTTCAATCGGCCCGCAATACAGATGCGGCGCGATCTGTGCATAGTGGGCTTCCGCCATGCCGGCAATCTTCTTGGCTTCCAGCAGGCCACCGACCCGGCCCAGCGCCATCTGCAGGATCGATGCTGCGCCCAACTCCAGCACACGGGCAAATTCATACTTGGTGGTCAGGCGTTCGCCGGTGGCAATCGGCACCTTTGTCGAACGGGCAATTTTCGCCATCTCTTCCGGCATTTCGGGCGGGCACGGTTCTTCAAACCACAACGGATCGAACGGTTCCAGCCGGCGCGCCATGCGGATTGCACCTGAGGTGGTGAACTGACCATGGGTGCCGAACAGCAGATCGGCCCTGTTGCCCACGGCTTCCCGGATTTTCCGGCAGAAGCGCTCGGAAATATCCATGCGCTCCAGGCTCGGCATGTGCGGGTCAAACGCCGTGTACGGCCCTGCGGGATCAAATTTTACCGCGGTGAACCCCTGATTGACGTAGTGCAGCGCACGTTCTGCCGCGACGTCTGCATTGTTGTACACATCATTGCTGGGGTCGGTATATGCATAGGCGTCTATGTCGGCGTCTGCATACAGATATGTGTAAGAACGCAGCCGCTCATGTACACAGCCTCCCAACAGGTCATACACAGGCTTATCCACAGCCTTTCCACAGATGTCCCACATGGCCATTTCGATGCCGGACATGACACCCATCAGCGAAATGTCGGGGCGGCCTGAATAGCCTCGCGTGTACGCCCGGCGCCAGAAGGTCTCGATGTGAAACGGGTCGTTGCCCTCGACATTACGCTGGAACACGTCCTCGATCATGGCGACCACCACGTCGGGCGCAAAACTGGCGGTATAAACCTCGCCAACGCCCTCAATACCGTTGTCGGTTACGAGCTTGAGGAAAATGAAATAGCGCCCGCCGCGGCGCGGTGGCGGATTGCCGACGATGAAGGTTTTCAGGCCGGTGATTTTCATCAGGTGCGCTCCAGGACACAGTCTTGCAGGGCGAAGCTAGAGCACAATCGGGGAACAGGAAACCGGTTTTACGACCGATAGGGTCAGTATCCGTCATTCGGCTGTTTTCTTTCAAACAGGATGGACAAGATTGGCGGGTCCTGACCCTGGAATTCAGAAAGCGAAATCGCGGTAGACGCGGGTGACGTCACCGTTCCAGTTGCCTTCATAAAGCGCCAGTAATTCATCGGCGTTGGATTTGCCCGACTGGGCGATTTCATCGAGAACATCGATGAACTTGGCTTCCGTCTGTTCTGCCGGACCCTGCACGTTGCGGGTTTCAAGACCCGCCCGGCAGATGGCCAGCACCTCGATGGCGATATCCTGCAGGCTGCGCCCGGCTATGCTTGCTTCAAGCCCCCTGACCGGCACTTCGTCACGCAGTGCCTGGCGCTGGTCTGCGGTCCAGTCCTTGACCAGGTCCCAGGCTGCATCCTGAGATGCCTGTTCATACAACAGGCCGGTCCAGAACGCCGGCAGGGCACATAGCCTGCGCCAGGCACCTGCGTCGGCACCGCGCTGTTCGATGAACTTCTTGAGCCTGACTTCCGGGAAAATGGTGGTGATGTGATCGGCCCAGTCCTTCATGGACGGCTTTTCACCGGGCAGTTGCGGCAACTCGCCGGCCATGAAGGCGCGGAAGCTTTCGCCGGAGCAGTCGAGATAGTCACCGCCGCGATTGACGAAATACATCGGCACATCAATGGCATAGTCGACATATTGCTCGAAGCCGAAACCGTCATCGAACACGAACGGCAGCATGCCGGTGCGGTCAGGGTCGGTATCGCGCCAGATTTCAGACCGGAACGACTTGAATCCGTTCGGCTTGCCCTCTGTGAACGGTGATGCCGCAAACAGCGCCGTGGCGACCGGCTGCAGGGCCAGGCTGACGCGCATTTTCTGGCGCATGTCGGCTTCGGAGGAAAAATCCTGGTTCACCTGGACGGTGCAGGAGCGCAGCATCATGTCACGGCCCAGATTGCCCTTCTTGGCCATGTATTCACGCATGATCTTGTAACGGCCCTTGGGCATGACCGGGATGTCTTCGCGCTTCCACAGCGGGTTGAAGCCCAGCCCCAGGAAGCCGATACCAAGCTCGTCACCCACTTCACGCACCTGCGCCAGGTGCTCATGCACTTCCTGGCAGGTCTGAAAAACGTTTTCCAGCGGTGCGCCGGACAACTCAAACTGTCCGCCGGGTTCCAGCGATACATTGCCATAGGCCGCAGGATCAGTGAGACCGATAATCTTGTCGCCTTCCATGGCGGGCGTCCACCCGAACCTGGCCGCCAAACCTTCCAGCAGGGCCTTGATGGAGCGTTCGCCGTCATAGGGAACCGGGCGCAGCGTATCGGTGAGAAACGCAAATTTCTCATGCTCGGTGCCCAGCCGCCACTCGGCCTTGGGTTTGCACCCGGCCTCAAGGTAAGACACCAGCTGTGCCTTGTCTTCGATGATGGCGCGGGTCTCTGCGGTATCTGGAACAGCCACACTCATGGGGAACGTCCGCCTTAAATCAAAAAAACACGCCAGTCGGGCTGAGCGCATGGTCAAAAATATCTGCCGAACGTCTAGCCTGTGATTTCCGTCAAGGGCAAGTCAAACTTATTTGTCCGCGCATTAGTCAACCTTTGGCAACTGTGTCTTCGTAATTTGCCATCATGAGGTTGAGAGACTTCATTTCCTTGGGTTCGAAAACGGTCTGAGCGGTATCAATCAGAATTTCCTTCATCAGGTAGTATTCCGTGTCGTCAGCGATCTTTCCCCGTCCGAATATTGCTCGTGCCATGTTCTTTACGCAGCCGGCATCATCATAATAGGTGCGGCCGGTCCTGGTTTTATAGAAGTTTAAGAAATCGGACAGGTGATCATCATCACAATTAACGCTGTCAGCCAAATCAAAATTGTTGTCGTTTATGGCTTGCCGTACACCTGAAACGGCCTCGCTGAGCGTCAACTCATTACGCTCTAACGCAGTCAACATCTGTTGACGGGATATGGTATCATCCACGTACTCCGCTGCTTCCTCGGTATCCATCTGAGTGACAAGAAACTCTTCATAAGTCTCGATGATGTCATATAGACGGTGAAACTCTTGCAGCATCTCTTCCTTGGTTCTACGCATATCGATTTAACCTGCTAAGCGTCAGACAAGCCAGAGCTGCCATCATCCCAATCTCCCAAAACCGACTGCACCAGCGCCAGGACGGCCACGGCAGCGGTATCGGCGCGCATGATGCGCGGTCCCAGCGACAGTGCCACGACATTTGGCAGCGCCAGTATCATGTCGCGTTCTTCTTCGGAAAACCCGCCTTCCGGGCCAAGCAACACGGCCATCGGCCCGGGTTTCACCTGTTTCAGCGTGTCGATTGGGTTGCTCAGTCCGGCGCGCTCGTCACAGAAAACCAAGGTGCGCTCATCCGGCCAGCCTGCCAGCACACTGGCCAGCTTTTCAGGTTCCGCCACATCCGGCACATAGACCATGTTGCACTGCTCAGCCGCCTCGATGGCGTTGGCGCGCATCCGTTCCAGGTTGACCTTGGCTGCAACCGTGTGGCGGGTGATGACGGGGCATATCCGGCGCGCACCCATTTCGGTTGCCTTCTGGGCCAGGTAATCCAGGCGGGCCGATTTCAGGGGCGCAAACAAATAATCGATGTCCGGTGGTGGTGTTGCCGCACGCAGGCACTCCTCACAGGTGACCCGGGCAGCCTTGCGGTTGGCGTGGGAAATGACACACCGCCATTCACCGTCTATCGCATTGAACAGCTTGGCCGGTGCGCCCACCTCGGACCGAAGCACGGTCACCAGGTAATGCGACGCCTCACGCGGCAGCGTCAGTTCACCGCGCGCGCTCAATGTCTGTTCACAATACAAACGGGGCACCCGCCCCTGCGACCTGGCCATGACGTTTGACTATCCTGCCTTGGGGATGCCCGCAAGGCGCCCGGCATTGCGGGCAGCGACCTGCTTTATCTTCTGCCCGTCCAGTGCAACCGGTTTTCCATCCGGGTCGAGCGGTTGCTTGAAGGTGAAAACCTGCTCACCGGCACCGTGCTCATGCAATTGCAGATGTTTCGCACAAGCCTCGCGCCAGGTGGGTGTATGATCGTTCGCAACCCACCAAATCGCATAGGGCGGCCATTGCGGCGGCTCGAACCATTCCCTGCCATGGCGTAGCGCTTCACCATGCAGGCCCTGATAGGCAAACGCCATGGCCGATTCCAGGTCCTGCCACAATGACAGCGTCTGCGGTGTCCAGCCGTCGCCGCGTTCTTCATAGAATGCCGGAAACACGTAGTCTCCCCACGTTTCCGGACCGGGCTCATCCGGATAACCGGAGTGTGCAACAAAACCTTCAGCCTGCGAAACCGCCGCCAGGATCGGGTCATTGCGGACATGGAAGCCGTCATTTGCCGGATCATCGGCCGGTTTGGCAAACACCCCGAAGGTGAACAATGCAAGCCTGGCGTTCAAAATTCCATTCCTTCCAGTAGCGGGATTACGCACACCATGTGTTGCCGCATCCGTTTGATGGTTTCAAGACCCGTCAGATTAGGCTAACACTCGCAGCAATGATGCAGACATCGAACAATGACGGCCGGGTGGCCGATGCGGTGCGCGAACACTGGGCCGACAGGCTTTTACCACGCGCGGCGCGGGGTTATGCGCGCCTGGCCCGGCTGGAACGGCCGATCGGCTGGTGGCTGCTTCTGCTGCCGGGCTGGTGGGCCATCGCACTGGCCCAGACCGCATCGGGCGGCGGCATGGCCAACCTGTGGTACCTGGTGCTGTTTTTCATCGGCGCCGTGGTCATGCGCGGGGCCGGCTGCACCTTCAACGACATCGTCGACCGTGACTTCGATGCCGCCGTGGCCCGCACAAGGTCGCGTCCGATACCGTCGGGCCAGGTCAGTGTCGGCCAGGCGAAGGCCTTCATGATCGTACTGTCGCTGACCGGTTTTCTGGTCCTGATGCAGTTCAACTGGTTCGCCGTCGGCCTCGGCGTGTTGTCGCTGGCAACCGTTGCGATCTATCCGTTCATGAAACGCTTCACATACTGGCCACAGGTGTTTTTGGGCATCGCCTTCAACTGGGGCGCCCTGCTCGGCTGGGCCGCGGTGCGCGGTGAACTGGAACTGCCGGCCATACTTATGTATCTCGGCGGCATCTCCTGGACGCTTGCCTATGACACCATCTATGCGCACCAGGACAAGGAGGACGACCTGGCCATTGGCATTAAGTCCACTGCCTTGAAGTTCGGTGCCGCGACGCCCAAATGGCTCACCCTGTTCTTTGCGCTGACCTTCATATTGCTGTTTGCCTCAGGATTTTTCGCCGGTGCCGGGATTATCTTCTACACCGGCCTGGCAGCCGCAGCTCTGCATGCGGCCTGGCAACTGGCGCGGCTTGACGTGGATGATCCCGACCGCTGCCTGATGCTGTTCCGCTCCAACCGCAATTTCGGCCTGATCATATTTGCCGGAATCATGATCGATAGTTTAGTGAGACTGCCATTATGAGTTCTTCCAGCACGCTTTCCTCTGCCGAACAGTTTCTCGAACTGGCCCAAAAGGCCGGTGCGGATGCTGCTGACGTGCTGGCTGTCAACGGCACATCGGTGCAGGTCAGGGTCCGCAACGGCGCCACCGACAAAGTGGAGAGATCCGAGGCCACGGACTTTGGCCTGCGCGTGTTCGTCAACGGCGCCAGCGCGGTGGTGTCCGGCACGGCGCGCACGGCGCAGGACTACCGGACCCTGGCGGAGCGCGCCATTGCGATGGCGAAAATTGCACCGTCTGATGCGTCTTTGGGTCTGCAGGACACAACCGGAAAGGCCGCCGCACCGGACACGCTCGAACTTGCCGATGATGCCCGGCCGGACACGAAAACCCTGACTGACCTGGCCCTGGCCGCCGAAGCCGCGAGCCGGGAAATCAAGGGTGTCACCAAGACCGACGGATCGGCGGCAAGTGCGGGGTATCGCGAAATTGCGCTGGTCACATCGAACGGGTTTTCGGGCAACTACCGGCGTACCGGCTATTCCGTATCCGCATCGGCGATTGCCGGTGAAGGCACGTCGATGGAACGCGACTACGACTATTCGTCGAAGGTGCACTTTGCCGACCTGGAAGATGCCCATGCCATCGGCAGGCAGGCCGGTGAACGGGCCGTACGGGCGCTGAACCCGCGCAAGATGGTTTCGCAGAAATGCCCGGTGATCTTTGAAGCCCGTCTGGCCAGTTCGTTCCCGTCGCTGCTGGCACAGGCCGCCAACGGAGCAGGCGTGGTGCGCGGCACCAGTTTCTTAAAGGACATGATGGGACAACAGGTTTTCGCCAGCGGCATCACCATCGTCGATGACCCGCAACTGGTGCGCGGACTGTCTTCAAAGCCCTTCGATGCCGAGGGCATGATGTGCGAAGGGTTCAATCTCGTTGAAGACGGTGTTTTGTCAAACTGGCTGCTGGACGGGCGCACTGCCGCCAAGCTGGACCTGGCCAGCAATGGCCGCGCGGCGCGCTCGACAGGCGGGCAGCCGTCGCCATCATCGACAAACCTGTGGCTGGCCAACGGCACGGTTTCGGTGCCCGACATGATCTCGGGCGTCGGCGATGGCATCCTGATCACGTCGATGTTCTCATCCGGGGTCAACATGGTCACCGGGGATTATTCGCGCGGAGCCGCCGGACTGCGCATCGAGAACGGCGAAATCACCCATCCGGTCAGCGAGATCACCATTGCCGGCAACCTGAAGGACATGTTCATCAACCTGACACCCGGTGATGACCTTGAGATGAAATCAAGCACAAACGCCCCCACATGTATGGTGGAAGGAATGACCGTTGCAGGCGCCTGAGCCAACATCAACAAATCTGTGGCAGAAAGAACACCAACTGTTATGCGACGCGGTGCGCGAGGCAGGTGAACTGGCATTGCACATGTGCAAGTCCGGTGTCGACAGCTGGGACAAGACAGACGGTACGCCGGTGTCGGAAGCCGATCTGGCGGTCGACAGGCTGCTGGCAGCGAGACTGCGCGACGTGACCCCTGATTTCGGCTGGCTTTCGGAAGAAACCACCCGCGAAGACGCGACCCAAATGAAACCCAATGTCTGGGTGGTGGACCCCATTGACGGAACATCAGCCTATGTGGGCGGCTCCAATCACTGGTGCGTCGGCGCCTGTCTGCTGTCGCAGGGCCGGCCGGTCGCAGCCGCGGCATTTGCACCTGCCCAGAACAGGTTCTACGAGGCCAGGCTGGGCGCCGGAGCGCGCCTGAACGGTAATGTGATGCATGTAACCGACAAGTCGGGTCTGGACGGTTCCCGGTTCGTGGCGCACAAGAGCGCTATCAGCCAGAGCAAATGGAAATCCCCGGTTCCGCACATCAACTGCGCCATGACCACGTCGCTGATCTTACGTCACTGTGTTGTGGCAACGGGTGAATATGACGGTGCCATTGCGTTCGGCAAAAAACATGACTGGGACCTGGCACCGGGCGACCTGATTGTGCATGAGGCCGGTGGGCGCACGCTTGATCTCGACGGCAAGCGCTTCGTCTACAACCGCAACAGCACGCGCCAGAACGGCCTGATGGCCGGTTCAAAAGCACTGCTTGACGAGATCAGTGAACGGCTTCATACGGTTGCTGCCTGAAACAGCCGCCATCGAAAAACGGGAATCATAGTGATGTCTGAAACCGCCAAACAATCTGACCAACTGCTTCACCTCGTGTTTGGTGGCGAGCTTGAGAGCCTCGACGGGGTGCGCTTCAAGGACCTTGAGCACCTTGATGTCGTGGGCATCTATCCGAACTATGCCGCGGCCAAGGAAGCCTGGCAGGAAAAGGCCCGCGCCACCATCGACATTGCCGAGATGCGCTATTTCATCGTGCACCTGCATCGCCTGCTCGACCCTGAAGACTGACAGGCCGGGCTGCAGATCACCTCAGTTCCTGATACAGCCTGCCTGACATCTGAGCTGCCAGCAGCGGCAGGCCGGCATCAACCGCTGCATCTTCATGCAGCAGTTTGCGGATGTCGTCACAATCGCGGTTCATCTGCGCAACCAGGGCATCAAGATCGTCGAACTTCTCGTCCGGCCTGATCATGTCGACAAACTCGACCGCCAGTTCGTGACCGTACAGGTCACCGTCAAAGTCCAGCAGAAACGCTTCCAGGAATACCCGGTCCGTGTCGAACGTCGGCCGCCAGCCGAAATAGGCAGCCCCCATCAACACCTTTTGCCTGTCGCCCGACAAGTCCCGGACCCGCACCGCGTAAATGCCGTGACAGGGCTCCATACCCGGATCCAGCATGATGTTGGCGGTTGGAAACCCGATTGTGTGGCCGCGCCGGTCTCCCTTGACCACGTTGCCGATCACTGTCCAGCGATATCCCAGCTGGGCATTTGCCTGTTCGATGTTGCCGGCATGCAGCGCCGCACGCACCGACGATGATGAAAACGGCGATGTGCCATCCTCGCGGGTCACCTGATCCACAATGGTCACACCAAAGCCGAACCGGCCGCCCAGTTCCTGCAGCAATGCCGGGCTGCCCCGCCTGCCCTTGCCGAAATGAAAATCATACCCCGACACGATGTGGCTGATGCCGAGTGCGCGCACCAGGTAGCGCTCGACAAAGTCTTCCGCTTCCACGGAGGCGAGGTCGCGGTTGAAGGGAATGGCGGCACAGAAATTGACGCCGAAACTGCGCGCCAATGCCGCCTTGAGACGCGGCGGCGTTAACCGGAACACCGGCTGCTCGGGCTGGAAAACCGATTTGGGATGCGGTTCAAACGTCACCAGGCCGGACGGCGAACCGGCCTTGCGGGCAATTTCAACTGCAGTTCCCGCCAATGCCTGATGACCCAGATGCAGACCGTCGAAATTCCCTATCGCAACGCATGCACCTTTCAGCGCACCGGCCACCTCGGTCTGGTCAATCAGTTCAATCATGCGTCAACAATCCCGAACCCGGTACATCCAACACACCCGGCCAGCGGGTTCATGCAAAGTCGTAGTACCGTGTTTTTGAAAAAATGACATGACCGACGTCTAATTACCACACAAGTCCACCAGCCACACCGGCCACCCGCAACGGTGGCATCCTGGCAGCCAGCTCACGGGCAATAGTCTGTGCGTCCGAACCGCGATGATCATCTGCGTGGATGCCGCCGGTAACAAAATGGACGGCCAGATCATTGGCGCGCGCGCCTTCCACATCGGTCGGCAGACCATCCCCGATCGCCAGCACCTGTGACCGCCCGATTTCGCGTTTCATGATGTCACCGGCGCGCTCAAGCGCCACCTGGTAAATCGGCGCGTACGGTTTTCCGGCCATTTCGACGTCGCCACCAAGTTCTGCATAAATCTCCGCCAGTGCACCTGCACACGGGTACAGCTTGCCGCCCACTCCGACCACGCGGTCAGGATTGGCGCATATGAACGGCAGCTTTCGTTTCTGCATTTGCGACAGCATGGGGCGGTAGTCATCGGGCGTCTCCGCCGCGCCGCCGTCACGGCCATCATTGTTCAGTCCGGTGCACAACACGGCTTCGGCTTCGTCCAGCGCCGTCCAGGACACGGGCAGTCCTTCCAGCAGGCTTGTGTCTTCATCCGGGCCTAAGTGAAACAGGTTGCTGCCGGTGCGGCGCCTGACCAGTTCACGGGTTACATCACCGGAACTCACCACCGCATCATAGGCGCTGTCCGGCACGCCGAAGCGCTGCATTTGCGGCACGATCACCGGGCTGGGCCGGGGTGCATTGGTGATGAGGACGACACAGCCGCCACGCTCTCTGTGCCGGGTCAGCGCCTCAGCTGCTGCAAGATAGACCTGCCGGCCATCATGAACGACACCCCAGACATCACACAGCCATACCGGGTAGGCAGCGCTCAGTTCGCGTGCTGCTTCGGCAACTGAAAAAGTACTGTTGGCGGTCATGATGCCGGTTACGCAACCTGGGCTGCGCTGGACGAATGAAGCGCCCGCTCACGCACCGCTCGCGGGCTGGAAAACCCGGGACCGCGCCCGAGTGACGATGCATGCATCACGGATGTGGCATCGTCGGGTTGCTCAACACCGGACGCGATCACTGCAATATTGTTGACCTCTGTTGCGCGCAACAATTCTTCCGCGGTCATTCCCTGCTGCACCGGTTGAACCAGTCCGTCGCCTGGCACATCGATAAACGCAAAGCCCAGTTCCGCCAGTGCCGGCAGTTCGTCATACAACATGCCTTCGCCAGTCAGGCAGAACGTTGCACCGAGGCTTGCAAGCCAGGCCAGCCCCTGCAGGCCAGCCTCACTCAATCCGGCAAGAGCGGTGTGGTGGATATCCAGCACTATGCCGGCGGCTGCCTCCGGGTTGGCCTGAAGCAGGCCGACGAGTTCCTGCAACGCCGTGGTGTTTTCAAGAGTTGCGACAGATATCGGGCAGAAAATGCCGGTCGCACCTCGGCGGGCGCGCAGTTTTTCCAGCAGGGGCAGCACCTGCTGCAGCAACTGGGCATCCAGCGCCGGGTCCCACAGGCTGCTCTGGCCGTTCAGCACAGGCAG
The DNA here is from genome assembly GCF_900149695.1 of Anderseniella sp. Alg231-50. Taxonomy (NCBI): domain Bacteria; kingdom Pseudomonadati; phylum Pseudomonadota; class Alphaproteobacteria; order Hyphomicrobiales; family Parvibaculaceae; genus Anderseniella; species Anderseniella sp. Alg231-50. Next base: position 375,702 of record NZ_LT703003.1, read on the forward strand.
GTCGGCAGATGCAACAATGTGGGTGAGATCGGCAGGAGACTGATCACGCAACCGGAAGCTTGCCTTGTAATAGGCGGTGCGTCCCTCGGCCAGCCGAACCACCGGCTCGAGGAACAGCTGCACCGGTTGCGGACGCTGCCTGTGGCCATGGGTCAGCCGTTTCGGTGCCCTTGAGGGCCGCATCGCAGGCGTTTGTGTCTTTGCCGCCGGGCGTTGTGCGGCCGGGGTAAGCTGATGTGCCCACGCTTTGTCTGGCGTATCGGGCTGGGATTTGCCGTTATCAAGCCGCGATCCCAGATCGGTCAGGCGCTGCGCCTGGTCAGCCATGCGCCGCGACAGGCTTTCAATGTCATTGGTGTTTTTGCCCAGGCGCTGGGACAGCATGTTGTTCAAACGGGTATTGCCGTCTTCATGGGAGGGGATGGAAGCCGCCGCAGATACAATCATGGCGACGGCCAGACAGGACACGGCTGCCAGCAGCGCAATGTCATAGCGCACCAGCACAAAAATGCACACTGCCGCCAAAACAAGCGCACTAACTGAAAACAGCCAAACCAGCAGTTTCATTCGTTCAAGTCCCACCCCATGACTGCTGAATCCAGCAGCGGTTGCCCGGTATAGGATAAAATACTAACTCGCTCAACAAGTGTAGCCAATTGAGCGATGTTTAAAAGTCAATACATGGTTAAGCGCGCGCCAGTTTGTTTCAACGCCGTGACAAATTGTTACGTAAAACCAATTGGTCGCGTCTTGCACATAACGTCAAATATCCTCATTATGCCCCGCACGGGAAAGCGGACGGGTTGATGCAAAATCCGCTCTATGCGGGTGTTTCCACTGCATTGACGACAACAATTAGACCGACAGGACCTGAAATATGAGTTTTGGAAGACTTTTCATCATGGCAGGCGTAGCTGTGGCCGGCCTGAATTTGTCCGGCGTGAGCAATGATGCGCATGCGGCTTCATGCGGTGCGACGTGGGCTGAACCGGGCGTTTACAAGATTACAGGCAATTTTCGCGGCAAAAAGGAATCCGCCGGGGCTGAATTGACGCGCGACTGCCGCATCAATCTGAAAATTCCCGGTGTCTATACCGGCGGGCCGGTCAAACGGTCTGGCAAGTGCCTGCGCTTCACCTTCAAGATCGACAAGGAAAAGCAGCTCTTCAAAGGCAGATGGTGTGATGGCTTCGCGGTTGTTGACTGGAAGGGCAAGGACGTCCGGGCAAAGGTGAAAGCCGTGCGTCAGGGTGCCAAGTAACAACACGCAATCCGCTATCGGTCCGGCGTGGACAACATATTGCGGCTGAGACCGCGACCCGCATAATGCGAAATCATGAAACAGCGAATTAATACCCTCGGTCATGGGCCGGGGGTTTGTCGTATTGAAAGCCGGATTTCATAAACCCAGGACAGCGCGCAGCCGTGCCGAGGGAACTGCACGTTCGCCGAACCATGCCAGTACAATCAGGCCCCACCCCAAAAGCCCAGTTGCGTGATGCGACAAGGCGGCTTTGCCGGAAAAACCCAACAGGTGAATGATTTGCGATGGCTGCGGTGGCATTTGCGCGACGTTTCGCGGCGGCAGATGATCAAACAGCGCCATGTAGTACAGATAGAAAACCTGCGGGCTGAGCCAGACGAAAACCCATAAGTATACCGGGGCCAGAAGCAGACGCAGCAACCAGGCGAGGCGGCAGGTGGTCTTGATGAACACTGCCGCCGTCAAAGCCGCCAGGCCTGCGGACAGCAAGACCAGCCCAATGCGCCCAATCAGGGTCAGGGTGAAGAATGAATCGCCCTCATACATATCAGCCTAGCGCCCTTGTGAATTAACCATCCGTGCCAACAAATGCACGCCGCAGCAAAAAAATTGTATAGCAAAACCTTGACGTAGCGGGCCACGCATCATACATCACCCATCAACTGTTGGCACTCATGTCATGTGAGTGCTAACAGGTTGATCCGCACGCTGGTTCACGAGGAGCCGGATCCGGATCATCCCAACCAACCAGAGTGTTTGTATACTCAGTATTTGTATACTCAAGGAGAAGCGTAGATGAATTTCCGTCCTCTGCACGACCGTGTGGTCGTTCGCCGGATCGAGGAAGATACCAAGACTGCAGGTGGTATCATCATTCCTGAAACCGCACAGGAAAAACCCATGCAGGGTGAAGTTGTCGCCGTCGGCGCAGGCGCGCGCGACGATGCCGGCAAGCTGATTGCTCCAGACGTCAAGGCAGGCGATCAGGTGCTGTTCGGCAAGTGGTCCGGTACCGAAGTCAAGATTGACGGCAGCGACCTGCTGATCATGAAAGAAAGCGACATCATGGGTGTTCTGGAAGGCAAGAAGTCCAAGAAGTAATTCTTCCAGGGCTTTTTTTGTGTCCACGGACACTCAGACACACCTGACAATGAAACGTTCAAGTAAACCATTTCAATTCAAGGGAGCCTCAAAATGGCTGCTAAAGAAGTAAAATTCTCCGCCGATGCCCGCGAGCGCATGCTGCGCGGCGTCGACATTCTTGCCAATGCCGTCAAGGTAACACTTGGCCCGAAAGGCCGTAATGTCGTCATCGACAAATCCTTCGGCGCACCGCGCACCACCAAGGACGGCGTGACCGTTGCCAAGGAAATCGAACTGGAAGACAAGTTCGAAAACATGGGCGCACAGATGGTGCGTGAAGTTGCCTCCAAGACCAACGACCTGGCCGGTGACGGCACCACCACAGCAACCGTCCTGGCCCAGGCCATTGTTCGCGAAGGCGCCAAGTCAGTGGCCGCCGGCATGAACCCGATGGATCTGAAGCGCGGCGTGGATATGGCTGTTGCTGCTGCCATTGCGGACCTGACCAAGCGCTCCAAGAAGATCAAAACTTCCGAAGAAGTTGCCCAGGTCGGCACCATCTCCGCCAATGGCGAAGGTGAAATCGGCCAGATGATCTCTCAGGCCATGCAGAAAGTCGGCAACGAAGGCGTTATCACGGTTGAAGAAGCCAAGACTGCTGAAACCGAACTGGACGTTGTTGAAGGCATGCAGTTCGACCGCGGTTACCTGTCGCCGTACTTCATCACCAATGCGGACAAGATGGTCACCGAAATGGAAGACCCCTATATCCTGCTGCACGAAAAGAAGCTGTCCAACCTGCAGGCCATCCTGCCGCTGCTGGAAGCTACTGTTCAGTCTTCACGCCCGCTGCTGATCATTGCAGAAGACGTTGAAGGCGAAGCGCTGGCGACACTGGTGGTCAACAAGCTGCGCGGCGGCCTCAAGGTTGCTGCTGTCAAGGCACCCGGCTTCGGCGACCGCCGCAAGGCCATGCTGGAAGACATCGCGGTTCTCACCGGTGGCCAGGTCATCTCCGAAGACCTCGGCATCAAGCTGGAAAACGTTACCCTTGACATGCTGGGTCGCGCCAAGCGCGTTTCCATCGACAAGGAAAACACAACCATCGTCGACGGTTCCGGCAAGAAGGGTGACATCGAAGCCCGCTGCAACCAGATCCGCCGTCAGGTTGAAGACACCACGTCCGACTATGACCGTGAGAAACTGCAGGAACGCCTGGCCAAGCTGGCAGGCGGCGTTGCCGTTCTCAAGGTTGGCGGCGTGACCGAAGTCGAAGTGAAAGAACGCAAGGATCGCGTTGACGATGCACTGAACGCTACCCGCGCTGCGGTGGAAGAAGGTATTGTTCCCGGCGGCGGCGTAGCTCTGCTGCGTGCCAAGAAGGCTGCTGAAAAGGTCACCGACGACAATCCAGACATCATGGCCGGCATCAAGATCGTATCGAAGGCTCTTGAGTCCCCGATCCGTCAGATCGCCACCAACGCCGGTGTTGAAGGTTCAATCGTGGTTGGCAAGGTGCTGGAAAAATCCGGCAACTTCGGCTTCAACGCACAGACCGAAGCCTATTGCGATATGGTTGGTGAAGGCATCATGGACCCCACCAAGGTGGTTCGCATTGCCCTGCAGGACGCAGCTTCCGTTGCAGCCCTGCTGATCACCACTGAAGCCATGGTTGCCGAAGCTCCGAAGAAGGATGCCGGCGCAGCCGCAATGCCTCCAATGCCAGGCGGCGGCATGGGCGGTATGGGTGGCATGGACTTCTAGTTCACCCCCCGAACGGAACGGAAAATACGAAACCGCGGACCGGAAGGCCCGCGGTTTTTTAGTGCCTGGAGAAACACGAGATCGATCGACCCCGTAAAGTTGTTCTGCCACCTGGATCCTGGCATTTAAACGGGCGGGGGTTGCTGCGCAACATTCCTGCTGCACAGCAACGCCACCGCACCGCGCGGGCCTCCCCGGTACAAAGCCCGGCCCGCCTGTAAAAAAATCTGGCATTCCAAGAGTTAAGGTCAACGACCCTGACTCCGGGCAGCTCGGAACTTCAAACCCAACGTGGACTGATCATCACATGCGCGGGCCGCCAATAAAATGCGAAACGCGAAAATGTTGCGGTAAAACTGTCACGGAAATGTTCACAAAACGAATGTCGCATTCGATTGCGCCGACCAACTCCGGGGCGCTACCGGGTCCGGGCAAGGCCAGCGCGGGCCCGACGGCGGGTGGTTGACGGTTTCTCGCCATATACTTCGCGATAGCAACTCGCAAAACGGCCAATATTGGCTACCCCGCATTCCAGTGCGATATCGGTAACTCCGGCCCCACTTTTGTCTGACTTGAGCTTTTCATGCACCAGGTGAAGCCGCATCAAAGCGAGGATTTCGCGCGGGGTGGCGGAGCGCACCTCCCGGAATGCCAATTGCAAACTGCGCTGCGACACACCAATGGCAGCGGCAATCTCAGCCACCGTAAGCGGTTCGTCCAGATTGGCCCGCATGTACTCTTCGGCCTTGACCACATAGCGCGCACCGGCTGACGGAGCTTTCCGGCCAGCCGTTTTTTCGGCCAGCCGCGAGATGAACTCACCATAGAGTTCGATCAGCAGGGCTTCCATGGTCTGCACATGCCTGCGGTTTCCCAACGCAGCGGAGCCGTTCATGATGGCGGCGGACAGAAAATCACAAAATTTCAGCAATGGCACACTGGCGGCATCCGCATCATGCACGGCCACTCCGGATTCCAAAAGATCACCGGTCCTTTCAAGTGCCTGCCTGTCGAGATTTGCCATCAGCACATCAGTTGGAAACAGCACAACATTGGCTTCAAAATGCTCACCGCCTTCGCTGACAGCCCGTGTTGTCCGTCTGTTTGGACCAAACAATAACGCTTCGCCCTGCCTGCAGCTGTGCTCGGCACGTCGGCTGCGCGCTTCCAGCAGTCCCTGCACCGGCAGCAACATCGTCGAATGGTTCAGTTCGGTCAGGTCTATTTCATGGCCTGTGGAGCGCACCCGGCCTATCCTGATTCCAAATTTGTCGGTGGTCGCCGTGCTGGTCGTCAGATGGCCATTGCCTGGATCGGAAAACAGGAAACCGTTTGTCCGGCTGAACAGATTGGATCGCCTGGCATCGTTCAAGCCGGGTAAACTCTGGTATTCCTCGACGTGAACGTCCAATGTAACTTACCCCGAAAACACTCTTGATCAACGCATGGTACGCTATAATTCGACCGCCGGATCAGCGCCAAGACCAAAGCAGCCGCAAAACCAGACGTATACTGCATGGTATGAAGCTTTACCGCAAAACCAGCAAGCAGATTACCAAGTAAAATTCGCTTTATGTACATTTATTGTATTCTGACCGGTATTTGCTTCGCAAATCGCCTATTTTTCACTGAGCTCAGCGTGCATAATCGGAGCCTCGTAGAGTAATCGTGAGTACATTCATGCTCGATGGCCTGAACCAGTTCGGACTTCCTGCAAAGTATGGAATTGTAGGTTTCATCGCAGGTATCCTGGGTGCGTTCCTCGCCCAAATACTGAATGTACATCAAGGCGATGTGTCATCTTACCTCGTCACCATGATTGCAACCGGCGTTGGCGGGGCCATTGGCGGCTGGATACGGCAGCGCAGGGGAATGACGAGTTGACCGCTTTCAATTGAGCATGATCACAGAGCAAGAAGAGGTGTTAGCAATGAAACAGTTACTACTGGCAGGAATGTGCGCAACAACACTGGCACTGTCAGCGCCAATAGCATCGGCGCACGACAACAACGGTCACCGTCACCATCATGGTGACAAACACAAGTCCAAGCACAAGCACAATCATCGCCATTCCGACAAGGGCATTGCAGTTGCCGTGGGTGCAGCCGCTCTTCTGGCGATTGCGGCGGCTGCCAAGTCACATGAAAACAAGGATTCCTACACCTATCACCGGGGTATCGGCAGCAGGAGCAACGCGATCTCAGCGTGCCTTCACAAGGCGCAACGCCGCACCGCCAGGCGTGGCGGCTACGGCGTCACCCTGAGAAAGGTCCGTCGCGCCGACCGTAGAGGTTCAAGCTGGAGGGTTCGCCTTGCCGTAAAACAGCGCCTGGCCGGCGGCGTGAGACGCAATGTGGTGGCGAGATGTGATGTCGCACGCAATCGCGTCAGCAACTTCTCGTTCCGCTAAAAAGCGATCGGGGCACCGATTCTGATCGATGCCCCGGTGCCGCATGAAGAGGACAATCTGGTGCAAAAAACAGTAATCGCGGTTCTTGCGATCGCCGTCGTCACACCGACCGCAGTGGCCCAGGACACACCATTGTTCGGCACAGCAGGCCCGCTGAAGGACGAACTAGTGTTCGACCCGCCTGACAATGACGCGTTCAATGCCGTGATGACCGGCGAAGAAGCTTCCAGGCTATGCGCCAGGACAGTTGTTTCAAAGTTCGGGCATCGCCCGACCGGCACCAGCAAGGTCAGCGAGGCAGGCGTTGAAAAATTCCTCATAGAAGGGACCGCCGCCGCTGTTACGCAGACAGACCTAACATACTATTGCCGGGTCGTGCATGGAGAGGTCGCAGTACTGCATCTCAACAGCGGCAACCGCGCAAATGCGCACGGTGCGGGAATTTTGGGCGTGCAACTGGCTGGCCTGGAGACAACCGCTCCAGCCGAGCACGTGTCCCGCCATCCGGCCCATCCGGCCGGTGCCAACCCCGGACACGACCTCAAGTTTCTGCGCAAGGCCTGCAGGCACGAATTGCGGCGTCACCTGGCTTATGACTTTAATGGGCCAACAGCGGCAATCCGGTTGAGGCATTCTCATCTTGAAGGGCGCACGTTGCACGGCCATGGCCAGATATCCTGGCGCGACGGTGGCGTCAGCAGGGTCAATTACGCCTGCAAATTTGACCGCCTCGGGCACGTGACGGACGGTCACTACGGATATTACTGATGCAACTTCGGAAGTTATCATGAGTGAGATGAAAACAAACAGGCTGTCACGCAGAACCGCAGTTGCGGCAATGGCCGCCTTTGGTTTTGCTGCCGGATTTGCGCCCGGCATCGCCAAGCAGGTTTACAAGGAAGCCCATGAGTTAAAGCCTGGAGAATTCTCATGGCATCCGGAACGGGCAAAATCCGGACCGGTTTCCATCATCGTGTCGTTGCCCGACCAGCTGGTGCATGTGTATCGCAACGGTATCCGCATTGCCGTGTCGACCTGTTCGACCGGCAAGAAAGGCCACCGCACCCCGACCGGCGTGTTCACCATCTTGCAGAAAGACAAGCATCACCACTCGTCCACCTACAACAATGCGTCAATGCCCAACATGAACCGGCTGACCTGGTCGGGAATTGCGCTGCACGCCGGGCGCTTGCCCGGCTACCCGGCGTCGCATGGCTGTATCAGACTGCCGCTGAAGTTTTCCGCACTGCTGTTCACCGTCACGCATCTCGGTACACCGGTCATCATTGCCAGCGGCCACACCCAGCCGCGCGAAGTGGTCCACCCCGGCATGGTGCTTGCCCAGTATGCGGAAAGTGAATTTGAAGCCGCCGTTGCGAAGTTGAAAGGCAAGCACATCCCCAAAAACACCGGCACCTCAACCTCGGTCATTGTTAGTCGTGCCGACCAGCAGATACTGATCATGGAAAACGGTGAAATCGTCGCAGAGGGCAAAGCTTCCATTCGCAATCCCCAGACCCCGCTCGGGGAACATGTGTTCGTGCTGAACCGGCCCCATGACGGCCGCAGGGGCCTGGCGTGGCACGCTGTTGGACATCACCATTCGCTGAGCAACGGCTTTCATGAACCGGAGGAACAGGTGATCAAGCGCATCAATGCGGACCGCGCCTCGATTGCGGCCCTGCAGCAGCGCATGCACCCGGGCATGATGCTGGTGATGACGGACCTGCCGCTGGATCCTTCACGCCGGTCCGGGAAAGATTTCGTCATCGTCACCCAGGCCGAAGGCTGACCCGCAACAAGAGAAGAGATAACTCATGGAAACCAGCTCAAAACTGCTTCTCACAGGCCTTGTAATTGGCATCGTATCAACTGCCGGGACAGTACAGGCCGCACCGAGTTTTGATTGCAGCAAGGCCGCCACAGCGGTTGAAAACATGATCTGCGATCATCAGAAGATTGCCCAACTGGACAGTGACCTGGCCGATGCATACAAGACTGCCCTTCGCGATTCCCCCTGGGCATCTGCAAACAGACGCATCCGTGCCGAACAGAAACAGTGGATTGCGCAACGCAACCGCTGCGAAACTCCACGCTGTCTGCGTCAGAGCTATCACCAGCGTATCAGCGTTCTATACGGCGAAGTCGCCGGCTCCGGACCCGACAGCGCAACCGTACAGGCAGCCCTTGACACCATGAAAGCAAATTGCCGCGACCGGGCCGCCCATGTGTTCCACACACGTCAATCCAACATCGATACAAAATATGAAGGCCAGCGCACCGACGGAACTCATGCAGTCAACGGCACAGTTTACCTGCGCAGTGTCGAAGAAACCTTCCAGTGCTCGTTCAACAGTGATGGAACAAAGATCGGCCAGTTCATCGTAAACTGACGCTGACGGCGGTTGGCAGACACAATTTCTTCACAACAAACCCACTTATCAACAGGCCGCAATTATGCTACGCCCCTGCGCACGCAAATTGTTAGTAGTTTTCTGAACGACCCCGGTATAGCCGAGAAGCCCAGTGATCTCCCGACAATGTAAAGCGGAACGACCGGCCTGTCCGTCTGCACAAGGCAGCGCGGGGGCCAAATGAGCATTGAACAAGGAAATACAATCAATGACTATCGGTACCGTAAAATTCTTCAACACCACTAAAGGGTATGGCTTTATCGAGCCTGAAGATGGTTCCAAGGACGCTTTTGTCCACATTTCTGCTGTAGAGCGCGCCGGCATGTCCACGCTGAACGAAGGCCAGAAGGTCGAGTTTGAACTGGTTACCGACCGCAAGTCCGGCAAGATGTCCGCTGACAACCTCAAAGCTGTTTGAGTCAAACACTCAGGGTAAGTTTGAGCCGGTTTGCCGGGGTTCCCGGCAAGCCGGTTTTTTTCGCCATGAATGTTCATGTTTTGATCTTTTTAATTTGCAGAATCGCGGTATGCTGGTGGAATGGATTTTTCCGAGACAGCAATTCTGATCGGCGAGACTGCCGTGACATGGGGTCATTTGACCGTGTTTGCCGCAACCGTGGCGCTGGCGTTGCTGGTCGCAACGGTCGTTCTGGCCTGGCGCGCAGCCAGCGGTGGCGGACAGCAGTCGATAGATGCCATGCGCCGGGCTGCCGAACTTGAAACCAAGCTGGCTGAAATGTCCGGACAACTGCGCGGCCTGGCTGAACATTCCGCTTCGACACAGGCGCATCTGACGCAAACGCTGGACACCCGTCTTGACCAGGTATCGCAACGCCTTGGCGCGGGTTTGAACGAAAGCAGCCAGCGCACAACCCAGTCGCTGCAAAAACTCAATGAACGCCTGGCGGTCATAGATACTGCCCAGACCAACCTGACCAACCTCTCATCGGAGATGCTGAGCCTTCGCGACATTCTGGCCAACAAACAATCACGGGGCGCTTACGGACAGGCCCGGATGGAAGCTATTATCCGCGACGGCCTGCACTCAACCGCCTATTCGTTCCAGACCACACTGTCGAACGGAACACGCCCCGATTGCCTTGTCCGCCTGCCGGAGAATGATATCTCCGTCGTGATCGATGCCAAATTTCCGCTGGAAGGCTTTAACGCCTTGAAGCAGGCAGGTCCGGATGAGGATCCAAAGCCCCTTCAACAGCGCTTCAGGGCCGATGTGCTGAAACACATCAAGGACATTTCGGAGAAATACCTGCTCAAGGGGGAAACCCACGAGACAGCCATCATGTTCGTGCCGTCGGAGTCGATCTATGCGGACCTGCATGAGAACTTTGAAGACATTATCCAGCGTGCCCATCGCAAGCATGTCATCATTGCCTCACCCAATGTCCTGATGTTGCTGGTGCAGACAATGCAGGCGGTATTCAAGGATGCGCGAATGCGCGAACAGGCCGTGGTCATTCAGACCGAAGTGGTTCGGTTGATGGACGATGTCGGGCGCATGCATGACAGGGTACTGGACCTGCAGCGTCATTTTGGCCAGGCTGGAAAAGACATCGAGAAGATCGTCATTTCATCCGACAAGATCTCGCGGCGCGGCGCGAAGATAGAACAGGTTGAATTTGCAGAGCCCGCACAACGTGATGGCGATGCATCGCCACCACGTCTTGTCGCCGGTGAATAAGGAAGACCATTCAACCCGATCCGCTTACCCGCAAGCTTATTTGGAGAGGAAAATAGCCTTTGCAATCTGCTGTTGAATTTCCTCGAATGCGCGGGTCAGATCGTTGGAGCTTTCAGCCTTGAAGAAGTGCTTGTCCGGATCGGTGGAACAATTCCGCAACCGGGTTTCGGTAGCATTGTCCTTGAGGGCAAACGCGATGGTAATAACCGTGATCTGATCTGCGGACTTGATGTTGGAGCACAGCTTGGTGAGGTTGTCTTCACCGTCGAAACGGTCCCTGGAGTTGCCGGGCCCGAATGCCGGGGTCGTCTGCTTGCCGTCGGTCAGGACCACAATGAACTTCTTGTTTTCTTCATCGGTGTGGCTGCGGGCGGCAAACGGTGCGCCCGGTTCCAGCAAATGCCAGCCGAATTCAACACCAAGTGAAATATTGGTGTAGCCGTATGGCTCCATGGCCTGAAGCTGGCCAACGATGTCAGAATGGTTCGACGACAGTTCACGGACCTGCAGCTGATTTGCCTGATAGCCGTTTCCGTTATGCTTGTATCCGTCGCAATGGTAATTGGCCTGGCCCTTGTAACTGCCGAACTTGGCCGGCGTTGCCTGGCCCCACTTTGATTTGTCGGAACCTCCCGGCGTGGCGGAAGTGGTGTTGTACGGATACTGGCGGTCATAGGTGCAACCGGTCCAGTTGCCACCACCGGCACCAACAACATGGCTGGCGGGCAGTGTCGTGTAAACATTGTGCGAAAACGGAACCAGGCCGAACTCGACTTCGGCATTATTGCCGTTGTCGGTCAGGCCATTGACCATATCGATCGCTGCCTTGCGCATGGTGACGTATTTCTGCTGGCCTGCGGAGTAGGATTCCATCGAAGATGAATAATCCAGCACAAGTGCGATTTCGGCCCGCGACGGCAGATTGATCCTGACGCTCGAGCTTGCGCCTACATTGAATTCGTTAAAGCCGCCGACCCGCAGCAGGGTAGAAGGCAGGCCGCCATTGTACGTGACAGTGAGGTTGTCATTATCAAAGCTGACCTCCGGCGCGCCTTTCAACTTGTCGGCAAATCCGCCCTGCAGATTGGCTTCAAAAGTATCGATAGCAATCTTGCTGCGGACGGTATCGGAGGTGCCTGGCTTTGCGGCGGCCCCGGCCAGGGCGCCGGCGTCGAGCGAAGCCTGGACAGCGGCTCGTGCAGCGTCCACCCGGTAAAAATCAATCGCAGCACCGGCTGCGAGAATCATCGGAACCGCTACAAGCCCGGCAATCAGTGCCACTGCACCTTGTGTGTCGCGGGAAAACCCGTCTGCCTGTTGCCTGATAGCGGTTTTGATCCTGTTAGAACCGTATGTCATGCCGTAACTCCCTGTATTGTTCACGCCGCCGGAGTCCAAGACCGGTACATGTGAGAAACTAATTGGAAACAACACAGCAAGCTTCGGGCCAAACATGCCGGACGCAGTGTGTGACCCTCCAAAACAGGGGAGCAGGATTTAAACAGATAGTTAACTCTGTCGGTATTTTCCGCGAGTTTTCCGGGAAAAAACCGTTAATGCACGCTGTTTACAGCGATCGCCGCGCCTTTACGGCGGCTGCAAGCGTGCCCTCGTCAAGGTAATCCAGCTCACCGCCGACCGGCACGCCGTGTGCCAATCTGGTCACCTTTACGCCCGATCCTTCAAGCTGGTCCATGATGTAATGGGCGGTGGTCTGGCCATCCACGGTGGCATTGACGGCAATCATCACCTCTTTCACGCCACCGCCTGTCACCCGCCCCACCAGCTCGGCAATGCCAAGGTCTTCCGGCCTGATGCCGTCAATTGCAGACAGAGTACCGCCAAGCACGTGATAAACGCCTGAAATCGCAGAAGCGCGCTCAAGCGCCCACAGATCCGCGACCTCTTCGACCACACAAATCTGGGTAGCGTCACGCCGCGGGTCGGAACACAATGTGCACGGATTGACCACATCCACATTGCCGCAAACACCGCATTCGGAGACTTTCTCCAGTACGTCTGCAAGCGCGGCGCCGAGCGGTTGCATCAGTTTTTCCCGGTTCTTGACCAGATGCAGCGCGGCACGCCGAGCAGAGCGTGGCCCCAGGCCAGGCAAACGGGACAGCAACTGGATGAGGCGTTCAATTTCAACCCCGACAACATTACGCTTCATGAGAGTACCTGACCGCCGGACCCATCTGCGCTCCCAAAAACGCAGGCTGCTGCTTCGCGAAACGCCGCAAACATCACATGCCCGGTATATTGAAGCCGGGCGGCAGCGCCATGCCGCCGGTGACATCCTTCATCTGATCTGCCACCAGCTGATCAACCTTGGCCCTGGCTTCATTGTAGGCCGCCATAAGCAGATCCTCGAGAATTTCCTTCTCTTCAGGCTTCATCAGGCTGTCGTCCACCTCAATCGACTGCATCAGGTTCTTGCCGTTCAACGTTACCTTGACCAGACCTGCTCCGGCCTGGCCCGTCACGGTCATTTCGTCCAGGCGAGCCTGCATATCGGCCATCTTGGTCTGCATTTCCTGAACCTGCTTCATCATATTGCCGATATTTTTCATTGAGCCCTTACCTTGTTCATTCCGGAATTCATTGCAGATTACACATTTCGTGGAGTTTCAGTCAGCCAGATCATCAGTGGCTTCTTCATCAAACCCGTGCTGTTCGTCAATCGGCGCCGCGGTTTCCGCCCTCAAGTCACGCACTTCCATGATTTCAGCCCGTGGAAACCCCTTCAATACGGCCTGTACGTCATCGCTTTCACGTGCCCGGCGAAACAGATCGTCACGGCGCTCGCGCTTTTGATCCGCAATGGTCTGGCCGGGTGTCTGTGATGTAGACACCGAGACAATCCAGCGATTTCCCGTCCAGGCCTCAAGGCGGCGGGAAAGCTCGTTTGCTATGCCGGCGGGCGCATCAGGCAACAGTGACAATTCAATGCGCCCTGTGCCGACCGATACAGGCAGCACGTGGCGCTCCAGCTCGCGCACCAGTTTCACATCGCGCTTGCTGGATACATAGGCGACCAGTTCATCAAATGACGCAAATCCGGTTGGCTGTGGCGGTTTTTCAGCCGCATTGCCGTCATCATCGTGTTCGGCCGGCTTGAGTTGCGCCGCGGTCATCACCGGCGCATGGGTAACCGGCGGCGAACCGGGAACCTGAGCCGGCGTTGGCGATGACGTTGCAACCGAAGACCCTGTCTCCGTGCCTGCAGCGGACGAAGACGCGGCGGCCTGCGCGGACGACGCGGCACTGCCGCTATCTGCTCCCTTTACAATGCGGGCCAGTTCTTCGGGCGCCGGCATGTCGGCAACGTGCGCCATCCGGATCAGCAGCATCTCCGCCGCCATCAGGGCATTGTTGGCACGCGAGACCTCCTCCATGCCTTTCAACAGCATCTGCCAGCTGCGAGCCAGCACCGGCATGGCAAGCTTGCCGGCAAACTCCTTGCCCCTGGTTCGCTCGGCCTGTGACACCGCAGCGTCATCTGCAGATTTTGGCGACACTTTCAGCTTGGTGACCCAGTGCACGAAACCGGCAAGATCAGCCATGATCACTTCCGGATCCGCGCCCAGATTGTGCTGCGCCTCGAGTTCATCCATGGCCGCTGCCGCATCGCCGCGCATGACGGCGTCAAACAGGTCGATGATGCGAGCCCGGTCAGACAGGCCCAGCATCGACTGTACATCGTCGGCACGAACCTGGTCGGTTCCGTAGGCAATGGCCTGATCGAGCAGGGACAGGCCATCACGAACCGAGCCTTCCGCGGCGCGCGCTATCATGCCCAACGCCTCGGTCTCGGCCTTGACACCCTCCAGATCGGAAATCCGCTGGAAATGGTCGACCAGCAGCCCGGCCTCGAGGCGGCGCAGATCGAAGCGCTGGCACCGCGACAGAACCGTCACCGGCACCTTGCGGATTTCAGTCGTGGCAAAAATGAACTTCACATGCGGCGGCGGCTCTTCAAGTGTCTTCAGCAAGGCGTTGAAGGCGGCTGTGGACAGCATGTGCACTTCGTCGATGATGTAGACCTTGTAGCGCGCTGATGCCGGCTTGTATTTCACCGCATCATTGATTTCGCGGACATTGTCGACGCCTGTGTGAGACGCCGCATCCATCTCGATCACATCCACATGACGCGATTCAAGAATGGCGTCGCAGTGCTCGCCCTTTACCGACAGGTCGACGGACGGACCGGTGTCCTCGCCGGCCTTTTGAAAATTCAGCGCGCGGGCAATGAGGCGGGCGGTGGTGGTCTTGCCGATGCCGCGAACACCGGTGAGCATGTAGGCCTGTGCAATACGGCCGGAGGCAAATGCATTGGTGAGCGTGCGCACCATCGCATCCTGACCGATCAGGTCCTCAAAGGTCTGCGGGCGATACTTGCGCGCCAGCACCCGATAGGGCGTGTTGGGATTTGTGGTGTTTTCTGCTGTTTCAGACATAACCCGCCGGTTTGCCGGCCTTGAGCCGCTTTTGAAGTGGGAGGCTGGACGGGCAACCCGAACCAAACTCACTAGGGCTGCTTCCTTCCGGACCTGACCCGGTTGGCGAGCGATGCGTCTGCTGCCAACCTCCCACCTTCTATATCGGACGGATTGAGGCGCGATGCAAGAGGACAAGTCGCGTGCTGGCAAAGGAAGTATTGCGGCAAGGGTCTTGCCTGTGATGCAGGTGCATGGCACACCCGGAGCAGTTGCAGGTAATTTCATCCCATCAATTCATACGACACTCATCGAAGGCATGCTTATGGTCAGGACCCAACCGGCATTCATGGATGGTAAACTCGACCGTTTGTCCGGCCACCGCAGCGAACCGGGATGGTATTCGGAAAAACTCAATGCGCCGGACACCAGGATCGCCGTGTTCACCGCTGACAAGCTGATGGTTCATGCCGGGCCCGCAGGCAGCGGTGGCATGCAATGGCACTCGAGCGAACAGCTGCCCGTGCTGGTGCAAGGCACCGAACCGGTATTTTTGGGCATCGACACCGAGGGCGTCAACCATTTCGCGGCTCAAGCAGCCGACAACGAACTTGAACCGGCAGACGGCATGATCGCGCTCGACCTGAGATCCATTGCGCTGCAGGGACTGGTCAGCGATGACAATCTCGGACTGGCAGCACAGGCGCGCGCCTTGCTGCAATGGCATGTGCGTCACCGGTTCTGTTCAAATTGCGGCGCGTCGACCCGCCCGGACGATGCCGGATACAAGCGGGTGTGTGACACCTGTTCAGGAGAGCATTTTCCGCGTACCGACCCGGTTGCGATTATCGCCATAACCCGGGGACAATCCATGCTGCTTGGCCGTTCGGCGCGGTTTGCCAGCGGCATGTATTCAACACTGGCCGGTTTTGTGGAACCCGGCGAGACGGCAGAGGATGCGGCGCGGCGCGAGGTGTTCGAGGAATCCGGCATCCGGGTCGGCGAGGTACGCTACGTCATGAGCCAGCCATGGCCGTTTCCGGCAAACCTGATGCTGGGCATGGCCGGCGAGGCGACCAGCGAGGAGATCACCATCGATCCCGACGAACTTGATGATGCGCGCTGGTTCAGCTTCGACGAGATCAACGCCATGGGCAATGGCAGTCACCCCGACGGTCTGCAACTGCCGCCGGATATTTCCATTGCCCATCACCTGATCAGGCAGATCATGGACGGTTAGCGCCTTTTCCACCCGAACAGACCTTAGAGCCTGGTTACGCGGTGGTGTCCATTGCCTCGCGACGTTTGGCCAGTTCCAGACGGTGCGGCGAGCTCTTGTACACGCCCAGCACACGCAGCGACTTGGTGAAGAAATCCAGCTCTTCAAGGGCCAGGCGAACTGGCCTGTTCTGCGGATGCCCCTCGATGTCGGCGTAGAACTGGGCCACATTGAACGACCCGTCCACGTAGGATTCCAGCTTGATCATGTTGACACCGTTGGTGGCAAACCCGCCCATGGCCTTGTACAGGGCAGCCGGCACGTTGCGTACCGTGAAAATGAACGACGTGATCACCGGCGCATCTTCAGGTGCGGCATCATCGGGTTCCGCCGACAGAATGACAAACCGGGTCGTGTTGTGTTCCTCGTCCTCTATATCGGCATGCATGACTTCAAGACCATAGATCTCCGCCGCTTTCTTTGAGGCAATCACGGCGGTTGAACGATCTCCCGACTGGGCAAGCGCGGCGGCGGCTCCGGCAGTGTCCACGGCGGCTGCGGCCTCCAGCCCCATTTCTGCCGTCAACCGGCGGCACTGACCCAGTGCATGGGTGTGTGAGGTAACCCGTTTCAGGTCTTCAGGCCTGGTGCCGGGCAGCACCAGCAACTGATGCCTGACCCGCAGGAAATGCTCGCCGGTGATGAACAGGTCGGATGCCGGCATGAGATGGTGAATATCGGCCACCCGGCCTGCAACCGTGTTGTCGATCGGTATCATGGCCAGTTCCGCCTCACCGGTCGCCACTGCGGCAAATGCGTCTTCGAACGTCCGGCAGGCAAACGGTTCATGGTCCGGTCGCGCGTCAATGCACGCCTGGTGAGAGTTGGCTCCCGGTTCGCCCTGATAGGCAATCTTTCGGCTGTTGGCCGCCATGTCAAAAAACCTTCTTCGTCAATCTGTTCTGATGTGTTGCCGGACAACAGCGCGGCATATGGACACTTTGCGCCTTATAAGTATTGCGCGCGCGTATAGAAACAACTAGTTTCCGCGCGGAATTGGAAGGGGTAAAGTGACAGGGTGGCTGCATCCGTTGTCACACAAGATGGTTTGAGGGCTAGCATGTTCGGAATGGACACAATGACTATCAACAAGATCGCCGGCGCCGGACTGGGTGCTGTGCTTCTTGTGATGGGACTGAATATCGTGGCAAACGGCGTTTATCATGCCGATACGCCGGAAAAAACGGCAATAGCCATCGAGATTCCTGAAGCTGAAGGGACCGGAAAGGCTGCTGAAGCCGAAGCTCCCAAGGTATCGCTCGCCAGCCTGCTGGCATCTGCCGATGCTGCAAAGGGCGAAAACGCATTCAAGGCATGCAAGGCCTGCCATACGGTTGAAGACGGCGGCAAGAACAAGGTCGGCCCTAACCTTTACGACATTGTCGATCATGCAATCGGCACTCGTGACGGGTTCAGCTATTCTGACGCTCTGAAGGAAAAGGCGTCGGAAAAATGGACATTTGACAACCTGAATGCCTTCCTCACCAAGCCAAAGGCATGGGCGCCCGGCACCAAAATGAGCTATGGCGGCATGAAGGGCGACGCCAAGCGGGCCAATCTGCTGGCCTATATGCGCACACTGTCTGCAAACCCTGCCGAGTTACCCGTGGACGCGGCAGCTTCAGCAGAACAGCCGAAAGCAGAAGAAGCTGCAACGGAACAAGCGACGGAGACGGCCCCTGCGGCAGAACAGCCGAAGGAGTAAACTGACCCTTTTGAGGGCTGTTGCGTTCACGAGATGATTACGAAGATTTCACACCGGTAGCGTGCTGCCGGTGTTTTATTTTGTGCGCGAAGCCCATAGACTTCACATATATGACGTAACGCTATTGTTTATGCATGTTGCCGTTCACAGGAGCCGACCTTGATAGATCGCAGAACCCTACTCCAACTTACCGCCGCTGCAGGCGCTGCAGGCCTTCCGTTTTCAGTGCAAACGACCGCCAGCGCGCAAGCAGACGAATGGCGCCACGGCCTTTCGCTGTTCGGTGACCTGAAATACCCCGCCGGTTTTGAGAAGTTCGACTATGTGAATGTAGACGCGCCCAAGGGCGGGCGGGCCAGACGGTTCTCTGTCGGCACATTTGACAGTCTCAACCCCTATACCTTCAAGGGCAATGCGACCAGTGTGATCGGGTTGACGATAGACAACCTGATGGCATCATCACTTGACGAAGCCGGTTCGGAATACGGGCTGATCGCTGAAGCTGCAAAAATGCCGGATGATTTTTCTTCCGTGACATTCAAGCTGCGCGCGGAAGCGAAATTCCACGATGGATCACCGGTTACACCGGAAGATGTGATCTGGTCGATGACCGAGCTGAAAAAGGCGCACCCGGCGTACAATTTCTATTACAAGAACGTGGTGTCCGGTGAAAAAACCGGGGACCGGGAAGTGATGTTCAAGTTTTCCGAAAGCGGAAATCGCGAACTGCCGCAGATCGTTGGCCAACTGCCGGTGCTGTCGAAAGCCTGGTGGACCGGCAAGAACGACAAGGGCGAAGCCCGCAATCTCGCGGAGACCACCCTGGAGGCACCGTTGGGCAATGGCGCCTACAAGGTAGCCAGCGTGAAACCCGGACGATCCATTACACTGAAACGGGCAGATGATTACTGGGGCAAGGATCTGCCGGTCAATCGCGGACAGAACAATTTCGACGAGATTTTCACCATCTACTATCGCGACAGCACGGTGGCGCTGGAGGCGTTCAAGGGCGACGAGTATGACTTTCGGGTGGAGAACTCCTCGAAGGACTGGGCAACGGCCTATGATTTTCCGGCCGTGAAAAGAGGCGATGTGATCAAGGAAGAGATCACACTGCAGAATTCGCAGGGCATGCAGAGCTTCGCCATCAATACCCGGCGCGAAAAGTTTGCCGATGCACGGGTGCGCAAGGCACTTAACCTGGCGTTCGACTTTGAATGGGCCAATGAGAACCTGTTTTTTGGCCAGTATGTGCGCACCAACAGCTTCTTTTCGAATTCCGAACTGGCGGCAACGGGCAAGCCCGGAGATGCCGAACTGGCGATACTTGAGCCGCTGAAGGACAAGCTGCCTCCTGAAGTGTTCACCACCGAGTACACCAATCCGGTCTATGGCTCACAGAAAAACAAGCGCAAGAACCTGCGTTCCGCTGCCAAGCTGCTGCAGGAAGCAGGCTGGAAAGTCGATGCCAAACGGGTGCTGCGCAATGCCAAGGGCGAAGCCTTTTCGATAGAGTTCCTGCTGGTGTCTCCGCTGTTTGAACGCATCGTTTTGCCTTACGTGCAACAGCTGAAACTGCTGGGCATCCAGACCAGGGTGCGCACGGTCGACGACAGCCAGTACACAAGGCGCGTCCAGACCTTTGACTTCGACATAATCGTCGGCAGCTGGGGGCAATCGCTGTCACCCGGCAATGAACAGCGGGATTTCTGGGGTTCGGCGTCCGCCGAGCGCAATGGCAGCCGCAACATCGTCGGCATCAAGGACGAAGCCATTGACCAGTTGATCGACAAGGTGATTTTCGCCAAGGACAGGGAAGGACTCGTGGCAGCCACCAAGGCGCTGGACAGGGCCTTGTTATGGAACCATTTCGTCGTGCCCATGTGGCATATCCCGTATCAGCGTGTGGTCTACTGGAATCGTTTCGGCAAGCCGGATGTGCAACCGGATCATTCACTCGGCTTCCCCTCCATCTGGTGGTTCGACGAAGCAAAAGCAGCAAAGGTAAAAACCTGATGCGGGCGGTGTTCGCAGGCGCGCTGGGGGTGTTGCTGGCAACCGGTGGCGCACTGGCGGAGCCCCGCCACGGCATATCGGCCTTTGGCGAACTGGCCCTGTCTGAAGACTTTGACCGGCTTCCCTATGTCAACCCGGACGCGCCGAAGGGCGGGCGGATCACAACGCTGGGCACGGCAGGCCGCATCACATTCGACAGCCTGAACGGCTTTATCCTGAAAGGCGTTGCGGCGCAGGAACTGACATTGCTGTTCGATACACTCATGGTGCGCAATCAAAACGAACCGGATGCGGTATATTCGCTGGTTGCGAAAACGGCAGATGTCGCAGCAGACCGGATGAGCGTCACCTTCGTGCTGGACGAGGCTGCCGCCTTTTCCGACGGATCAAAACTGACCGCGGATGATGTATGTGCCACTTTCGGCCTGCTGAAAGACAAGGGCCACCCCAGTTACCAGATATCGCTGGGCGATGTGGAGAGCTGCACGGTCGATGGCGCCAACCAGGCAACCTACAAGTTCAAGGGCTCCAATGTTCGTGACCTGCCGGCAACTGTCGCCGTGCTGCCGGTTTTCTCCAAGGCGTTCTATGAGGCCAACGAGTTCGACAAGACCACACTGGCCCCGCCACTGGGGTCCGGGCCCTACAAGGTAAAGCAACTCAAGCAGGGCCAGTTCATCACCTATGAACGCAGGCAGGACTACTGGGCCAAGGACAAGCCGGTCAATCGCGGACGATATAATTTCGATGAGATAAAATTGCTGTATTTCCGTGACCGGACGGCAGAACTGGAAGCGATCAAGGCAGGCAATCTGGACCTGCGCGAGGAGTTCACTTCAAAAAGCTGGGCGACCGAGTACGACATTCCGGCGGTGAAAGAAGGCCGTCTGATCAAGGAAACCCTGCCGGATGCGCGGGCGTCGGGTGCACAAGGCTTCTTCCTGAACATGCGGCGCGACAAGTTCGCCGACATTCGGGTGCGCAAGGCGCTGGACATGGCGTTTGATTTTGAATGGACCAACAAGAACCTGTTCTTCGATGCCTACAAGCGCACCGGCTCATTCTTTGAAAATTCAGTTTTGCGCGCCTCCGACAAACCAACGACTGAGGAACTGGCTCTGCTGCAACCGCTGAAAGACTTGCTGCCGGCTGCCACGTTTGACGCCGTCTACGAGCCACCGGTCAGCAACGGATCCGGCCAGGATCGGAAAATGCTGCGCAAGGCCGCCGACCTGTTGGGCGAAGCCGGGTGGGAGGTCAGGAACGGTACCCGGGTCAACGCCGAAGGCAAACCGCTGACGGTGGAGTTCCTGATTTTCGCCCCAACATTCGAACGCATCATCGGGCCTTATGTACGCAACCTCAAATTGCTGGGCATTGATGCGTCGATCCGTCAGGTGGAAGCCGCCCAGTATCAGGAAAGATTGAAGAATTTTGATTTTGATGTCGCCGTGCAGCGGTTTTCAATGCCCGAAACACCTGGTGTCGAGTTGAAGGCGTTTTTTGGATCAGCCAACGCAGAAACACCGGGCAGCTTCAATCTTGCCGGGATCAAGAACAAGGCCGTGGATACGCTGATAGAAAAGATCATGCAGGCTGAGGACCGGAAATCGCTGACGGTTGCCGCAAAGACGCTGGACCGGGTGTTGCGGGCAGAACAGTTCTGGGTGCCGCAATGGTACAAGGGTGCACATACGCTGGCGTACTGGAACATATTCGGAAAACCGGAGACCAAACCGCGCTTCGCCAGGGCCGTATTCGACACATGGTGGATTGATGGCGCCAGGGCCGCTAGTGTGAAACGCGGTCCATAGAGCGAATCACAAAAGCCTGCCTTAAACAGAAAAACCGAAACCAGACCGGAAAAATGCATGGGCGCATATATCGCCAAACGACTGTTGCTGATGATCCCGACACTGTTCGGGATAATGCTGATCTCGTTTGCCATCATCCAGTTCGCACCCGGCGGCCCGGTTGAGCGGGTACTCGCGCAACTGGCAGGCACCGATGTCGGCGCAACCGCGCGCATCGGCGGCGGCACCGGTGGCGGCGAAGTCGGCGGCGGCCAGGCGCCGGGTGGCGCTGGTGGCAGCGAAGGCAGCTTCAAATATCGCGGCGCGCAGGGTCTTGATCCGGAATTCATCAAGAAACTGGAAGAGCAGTTCGGGTTTGACAAGCCGGCCCATGAACGCTTTTTCATCATGCTCAAGAACTACGCGACGTTCGATTTCGGGCAGAGCTACTTCCGCGATGTGCCGGTATTGCAGCTGATCAAGGAAAAACTGCCGGTTTCGATCTCGCTGGGACTGTGGCTGACCTTTGTGTCCTATGCGATTTCAATTCCGCTGGGCGTGGCAAAAGCGGTGCACGACGGTTCAAAATTCGATGTCTGGACGTCGGCCGTCATTATCGTGGGCTATGCCATACCATCGTTCCTGTTCGCCATCCTGCTTGTCGTGCTGTTTGCCGGCGGCTCGTTCTGGAACATCTTCCCGCTTCGAGGGCTGGTGTCGGACAATTTTGCCGATCTCAGCTGGTGGGAGAAGGTGCTGGACTATGCCTGGCACCTGGTGCTGCCGCTGACCGCACTGGCGGTATCCTCGTTTGCCACCATGACGCTGTTGACGAAAAACTCGTTCCTGGACGAAATCAAGAAGCAGTATGTCACCACGGCACGGGCCAAGGGGCTGACCGAGAAGCGCGTGCTGTACGGCCATGTTTTCCGCAATGCCATGCTGATCGTGATTGCCGGTTTTCCCGGCGCGTTTATCTCCGCCTTCTTCGCCGGTTCGCTGCTGATCGAACAGATTTTCTCCCTGGACGGGCTTGGGCTGCTCGGCTTTGAGGCCGCGGTTAACCGCGACTATCCGGTGGTGTTTGCCACCTTGTACATTTTCTCCCTGCTCGGGTTGTTCATGAACCTGGTGACGGACCTGATCTACACCTGGATCGACCCGCGCATCGACTTTGAATCACGGCAGGTGTGATCATGGACGCCACCACCACAGTCGATCAGGTCGAACTGAAGCCGCAAAAACCGTCGCGGCTGTCCGGCATCAATCAGCGTCGGCTGGCCCTGTTCAAGGCGAACAAGCGCGGGTTCTGGTCATTCTGGATATTCCTGTTTCTGTTTCTTGCATCGCTGTGTGCAGAGTTCATCGCCAACGACCGGCCGATTATTGCAAGTTACAAGGGCGAGATACTGATGCCCGTGTTTGCCGATTATCCGGAGTCCAAGTTCGGCGGGTTTCTTGCTCGAACCGATTTCCGCGACCCGTTCATCCAGGAAGAGGTCAACGGCAGCGGCTGGATGATCTGGCCGCCGATCCGCTACAGCTATCAAACGGTCAACAATGAACTGCCCAGCCCCGCCCCGTCACCACCGGCCATATCATTGGCGAAAGACAAAGCCTGTGCACGCTATGACAACGGCGTTGATGACATAAACTGCGTCTTCGGCAACATGAACTGGCTGGGCACCGATGATCAGGGCCGCGATGTTATCGCCAGGCTGATTTACGGCTTCCGCATATCGGTCCTGTTCGGGCTCATCCTCACCGTCTTGTCGTCGATCGTCGGAGTGGCGGCAGGTGCGGTCCAGGGCTATTTCGGCGGCTGGACGGACTTGCTGTTCCAGCGCTTTATCGAGATCTGGACATCCATCCCCACGCTGTACCTGCTGATCATCCTGGCGGCATTCCTGACACCCAATTTCTGGCTGCTGCTCGGCATCATGCTGCTGTTTTCCTGGACTGCCCTTGTCGGGGTGGTGCGGGCAGAATTCCTGCGCGGGCGAAATTTCGAATATGTCAGGGCCGCACGTGCGCTCGGTCTCACCGACCGCAAGATCATGTTCAAGCATCTGTTGCCGAACGCAATGGTGGCCACCGTTACATTCATGCCTTTCATCCTGTCGGGCTCCGTTACCACCCTGACCGCGCTTGATTTCCTCGGCTTTGGACTGCCGCCCGGATCCGCCTCGCTGGGCGAGCTCCTGGCCCAGGGCAAGGCCAACCTGCAGGCGCCCTGGCTGGGCCTGACCGGATTTGCAGTCGTGTCCATCATGCTGTCGCTGCTGGTGTTTATCGGTGAAGGTGTACGTGATGCGTTTGATCCGAGGAAGACGTTCTCATGAGCACCGACAACAACGTGCTGCTGAGCGTGAAAGACCTGGCAGTGGACTTCCGGCAGGGCGAAACCGTGACCCATGCCGTCAACGGCGTGTCGTTCGAGGTCAAACGCGGCGAGACACTGGCCCTGGTGGGTGAGTCCGGATCCGGCAAGTCCGTCACCGCGCTGTCCGTCCTCAAGCTGCTTCCCTACCCCGCAGCTCATCATCCGTCCGGTTCCGTCCTGTTCAAGGGCGAAGAGTTGCTGGACAGTGACGAGAGCGACCTGCGCCGGGTGCGCGGCAACGACATCACCATGATCTTCCAGGAGCCGATGACGTCGCTTAATCCGCTGCATACGATCGAGCGGCAGATCGGCGAAATTCTGGAAGTCCATCAGGGCATGGGGGAAACCCAGGCCCGCGAGCGCACGCTGGAACTTCTGGCAAAGGTCGGTATCCGCGATGCCGAGAGTCGGCTTGGCGCCTACCCGCACCAGTTGTCAGGCGGCCAGCGCCAGCGCGTGATGATTGCCATGGCACTGGCCAACAATCCTGAACTGCTGATTGCCGACGAGCCGACCACGGCGCTTGATGTGACTGTGCAGGCGCAGATCCTTGAATTGTTGCGTGACCTGCAGAAGGAGTTCGGCATGGCGATCGTGCTGATCACCCACGATCTCGGCATTGTGCGCAATGTGTCAGACCATGTGTGCGTCATGCAGCAGGGCAAAATCGTCGAAGCCGGGCCCACCGGGACACTGTTCGCCAAGCCGAAAAACGCCTACACAAAAATGCTTCTGGAAGCTGAACCAAAGGGCAAACCCCCGCAGGCGGATGCTTCTGCATCGGTTGTGGTCGAAACCACGGACCTGAAGGTCTGGTTCCCCATCAAGCGCGGGTTTTTCCGCCGCACCGTGGGTCACGTCAAGGCCTGCAACCATGTCTCCGTCACCGTGCGTGCAGGCCAGACGCTGGGTGTGGTCGGCGAGTCCGGATCAGGCAAGACAACACTGGGTCTGGCACTTCTCAGGCTGATCAGTTCGGAAGGCCAGATCGTCTACATGGGCGACCGGATCGATGACAAGACCGAGAAGGACATGCGCCCGCTGCGCAGAGACATGCAGGTGGTGTTTCAGGACCCCTACGGCTCCCTGTCACCACGCATGTCGATACGCCAGATCGTCGAGGAGGGACTGCTGATCCAGCAACCCGAACTAAGCTATGATCAACGCACCGAGCGGATTGCGAAAGTGCTGGAAGAGGTCGCCGTCCCCGCTGCCGCAATGGATCGCTATCCACATGAGTTTTCCGGCGGCCAGCGCCAGCGCATTGCCATTGCGCGCGCCATGGTGCTGGAACCGAAGTTTGTCATGCTGGACGAGCCGACCAGCGCGCTGGACATGTCGGTGCAGGCACAGATCGTCGACCTTTTGCGCAAGCTTCAGAAAGATCATGACCTTGCCTACCTGTTTATCAGCCACGACCTGAAGGTGGTGCGTGCGCTGGCCAATGACGTGGTTGTCATGCGCAACGGACTGGTGGTGGAACAAGGTCCGGCACAACAGATTTTCGACAAGCCTGAAACCGACTACACACGGGCTCTGCTTGCGGCCGCATTCGATCTGAAAACCGAACATGGCGTGGAGATTGCACAGTAGGCATGACGAAACTCGCCCTGGTCATATCACGATGGGATCCGCAACCCTGGATCGACCGGTTTGCAGCACTGGCTCCGGAACTCGACGTCTGCAAATGGCCTGACGACGACACTGCGCCTGAAGACATTGAATATGCACTGGCGTGGCAACCGCCGGAGGGTGTTCTTGCCGGGTTTTCAAACCTGAAGACCATCTTTTCACTTGGTGCCGGTGTCGACCATATTCTGCGTGAACCGAAATTACCCGATGTGCCGCTGGTGCGGGTGGTCGATCCGGACCTGACCATGCGGATGAGCGAATATGTCTGCCTGCATGTGCTGATGCATCACCGCCAGCAAAGGCTCCTGGACGCAGACCAGGCGAAACTGGACTGGACGGAAAGACCGCAATGGTCAGCGGCTTCCATGTGTGTCGGCATAATGGGCCTCGGCGAGTTGGGCCGCGATGCGGCTGAGAAGCTGGTTCACCTCGGATTCCAGGTAAACGGCTGGAGCAATTCTGCAAAGCAGATCGACGGTGTCACTGCATATGCCGGCCAGGACGAACTGGATGCGTTTCTGGGCGTGAGCGATATCCTGGTGTGCCTGTTGCCGCATACGCCGGATACCCAAGGCATCCTCAATCGCGACCTGTTCCGGAAACTTAAATCTGACGGACCACTGGGCGCACCGGTGCTGATCAATGCCGGACGCGGCAAGCTCCAGGTCGAGGACGACATACTGGCAAGCCTTGATGCCGGCGAACTGGGCGCTGCGACACTGGATGTGTTTGAAATCGAACCGCTGCCCACCGACAGCCGGTTATGGAGCCACCCCAAGGTAACACTCACCCCTCACAATGCCGCCGACAGCGATCCTGAAGCCTTGTGCAAATACATTCTGGGCCAGATCAAACGGCGTGAAGCAGGCGAGGATCTGCAGAACGTGGTGAGCCGCCAGGCCGGCTACTGAGCCGCCTCACTGGCACCTTCGGCCTTGTACATCTCCGGCACCCGGGAAACACCGGTGACCTGACCGTACAGATTGGCAATGCGCTTGATTGCGCCGCTTAGCGGTTCGACCACAACCTGCATGTGATGGCCATTTGAATGGATCAGATTGGTTGCGTCCAGCATCAGCCCGATGTGGCCGTTCCAGAACACCATGTCATTACGCGCAAGCCTGAGGTCGCGATCCCGCTTCAGCGGTTTTCCAAACCCGTTCTGGATCATGTCGGAATCGCGCGGGCAGTCAAAGCCGCACGCCTGCCACGCCAGTTGCACAAGACCGGAACAATCCAGGCCAGCGGCACTTTTGCCACCCCACAGGTACGGCGCATTGACGAAGGCTTCGGCTATGGTTGCCGGATCATCCCAGTTCTTGCCTGACGGCATCAGATGCTTGAGCCAGACGAAGCGATGATCCCGCAAACGCGCAAAATCCCCCTCGATCTTGATCGCAGACACAAGCGAGTTCATGTAGACGTGCTGTACGGGGTTCGACTTGATATCCGGCTTGACGTACAGCAGTGTCGAAGGCACCGCGATACGATGAGTGGTTTCCATCACCTGGTTGGTCAGGCAGCGTGCCGGCAGGTAGCCCACATAGCTGTCAATGACCAGTTGCACAAAGGCCCAGCCGTCCTGGACCTGGAATACATTGACCTGCTCTCCCAGCAGGGCCTCGGTTACCGTCGTTGCATCCATGCGCGGTTCTGCATGAACCGAGGCAATGGAAACCGAAATCTGGCGCAGTTCGGGTTTTACGAAGCGCAGTGCTTCGACCTTGCCGCGCAATGCGATGTCGGCAATATCCTCGCGATAGGCATGAAGACGTGGATCAAGGGTCATAGATCTGTTCTCAACTCTTGTGCGCGCACTGAAATAGTATCGGCAAGGCGTTCAACAAACAACGCTCCTTCTACGGTCCGCTGGATGAGCACATTGCGCCTGTCCTTGTCATCCCGGCGCCGGCTGACAAGCCCCAGTTTACCCATTGTGTCCAGAGCCCGGGTGATGACCGGTTTTGACACCCCGAGACGCGCCGCCAGATCACGAACCGTATGTGGCGGCGCCTCCAGATAGACGGTCAACAATATAGTGACCTGGCGGGCAGACAAATCCGGTTCATCATCACGAACCAGCGCCAGGTGCACATTGTGCCACAAGCCCAGAACTTCAGCCGTTGTCAGTTGAATACTCATCCGGTTCTTCACCCGCTCTTTTCAAGAGCGACTGCCACTCACTTGCACACATCACAACTTACCAGAACAACCAGGTCCGATCCGTTACATGACAGAGCATCCATCAAAAATCGTTACGGACCCGTTTCATTTAAACGTGATTCCAGACGCAGCACAAGAATTATCTGAGCCGGAAACGCCCTACTCTCCAGGATAACGCTCACTCAGCAGGGAAAACAGGGCACGTGCTGCCTGCGGTTCGCCGCCCGCGGGCCTTCCAGGCCGTGCGGCAGGCACCCAGCCATATATGTCGAGATGAACATAGCAGCGCGCTTTCTCCACAAACCTCTTGAGAAACAGCGCGGCTGTTATGGACCCGGCAAAGCCGCCGGTACCGGCATTGTTGATATCGGCAATCTTGCTTGAAAACATGTCGTTGTAGCGATGCCAGAACGGCAAACGCCAGACGGGATCACTGCTCGTCATGGAATGGCGCGCAAGCTGGGCAGCCAGTTCATCATCATCGGTGTAAAACGGCGGCAGGTCCGGACCAAGCGCCACACGCGCGGCGCCGGTAAGGGTTGCCATGTCTATCAGCAGTTCCGGGCGTTCGGCATCTGCCAGATCGAGAGCGTCGGCCAGCACAAGACGGCCTTCCGCGTCGGTGTTGCCAATCTCCACGCTCAACCCCTTTCGGCTGGCCAGGACATCGCCCGGCCGGAAAGCGTTACCTGCCACGGCGTTTTCAACCGCCGGGATCAACACGCGCAGCCGGACATTCAGCTGTGCCGCCATGATCATGGATGCAAGCGACAGCACGGCTGCAGCGCCCCCCATATCCTTTTTCATCAAGACCATGCCGGCGGCCGATTTCAGGTCCAGCCCGCCGGTGTCGAAACACACGCCTTTGCCGACCAGGGTGACCTTGGGCGCCCGCTGCGGCCCCCAGCGCAAATCCAGAAGACGTGGCGCATCATCCGAGGCGCGTCCGACCGCATGGATCAAGGGAAACTTCTTCTGCAGCACTGATCCCTTGGTGACGGTCACTTCCGCCTTGAACTGCCGGGCGGCATCGCGCACTGCTGCTTCCAGCTGGGACGGGCCCATGTCCTCCGCCGGCGTGTTGATCAGATCGCGCCCCAGCATAACCGCGTCGGCGCGGGCCAGCAGGCCGGGCCGGTCCACACCGTCAGGGCACACCAGCCGGGCACCCTGGCCGGATTTGGCCGTCTTCTTGCTGCTCAGATAGCGAGTGAATTTGTAGCTGTGCAGTATCCAACCCAGCGCAACCAGATCCGGGTTGGAAAATCCGGACGCCAGATCATAATCACCAGACGGCAGTGCGGACGACAACGTACCCGGTTCAAAAGGATCGGCATCGTCTTCGGTGCGGGCGCCATACAGCACCATCGCCAGGCTGCCGTCATTACCGGCAATGCACAAGTGGGTGTTGGGCTTGGCCTTGAAGCCATTGGCCTCGATCCAGGCTTTCTGGACAGCCGACAGGGACTTGACCAGTGCGGGCAGCATATCGGGCGTCAACGCATGCACAGGTACGGCTTTGCCGGCTTTTGACGCGCTCAGAAGAATTGATTTTGCAGGTATCATGGCTGGTTGCACCTTGCTGGGTGGAGCCGGCAAACACTGAATGCAATTTGCCTGGAGGTTTCGACTGTGTGCCACAAAATGGCGGTCGCGCAACAGACCGTCAATCATGGTTAACAGTTTATTGAGAGTTCGCGCTCCAAGATCGGCTTTGAGATTAACGGCCAGTCGGTGATTCCATCGATAGGGGTGAACATATGCGGCGGCAACGACCTACAATGACAATGCGTCAACAACTGACAGCTGCGGCCTGCACGGCAGCGCTGCTACTCACCGGGTGTGCCGGCGACAACAAACTCTCGTCCGAAGCGGCAGATCCCGTTGTCACCGGTTCCGCAGCGCCGCAACCTTCCATCCGGGCGACGGCGGAAGCTGCAAATGCGTGGAGAGAGAAACCGCACAGCGTTCGACGGGCTGTCACCTATGCGCGGCTGCTGGATGCCAGTGGCAACAAGACCGCGGTGATCAAGGTCCTGGAAACAACACTGACGCACAATCCCGATGACGCAAAACTGGTCGCCTATCTGGGCAAGGAGCTGGTTTTGTCCGGCCGCCCGAAAGCCGGCATCAAACAATTGAACAAGGCCATTGGCGCCGGTGAAAACAACTGGAAAGTGTATTCGGCGCTTGGATCGGCCTACGATCAGACCGGCAAACACAGCCAGGCCCGTGCCGCCTATCAAAGCGCACTGGCCCAGCAGCCGAAAAAGGTTTCGATCCACAACAATATCGGCATGTCCTATATTCTCGAGGGCAACCTCAGACAGGCTGAAACTTCACTGCGGGCCGCACAGAGGCTGCCGGAAGGTGAATTCAACCAGACGCTGCGCCAGAATCTGGCACTGTCGGTCGGACTGCAGGGCAGGTTCAAGGAAGCAAGCGAAATTGCAAGCCGTGACCTGCCGCCTGAGCAGGTGGAACAGAACCTGGCGTTTCTCAAACGCATGCTGAACCAGAGAAACACCTGGCAGCAGATGAAAGCCGCCAGCTGATCCTTGACCTGACCGTATGCTTCGCGGCCCATCTCTTGCAGAGCCCAAATGAAAAGGCCGGACCTCATTGAGGATCCGGCCTTTTTGGTAGCGGTCGTTCGTGTAGTGCGGTGTCAGGACCCGAAAGCGAGGATGCCGGCGGGACCAAGCAGCACGATAAAGATAACCGGCAGGAAGAAGCCGACCATTGGTACCGTCAGTTTCGGCGGCAGTGCAGCGGCTTTCTTTTCAGCCATGGCCATGCGGTCATCGCGGTTTTCCTGCGCAAGCACGCGCAGTGCAACGCCGATCGGCGTACCATAACGTTCCGACTGCACAAGACTGGTCACAACCGATTTCACGGTTGCCATGCCGGTACGTTGCGCCAGGTTTTCAAAAGCCTTGCTGCGGTCGCCGATGAATGAAAGCTCTGCGATCGTCAGCGTCAGTTCTTCAGCAAGCGGCACCGACTGCGACCCGATTTCCTGCGATACGCGAGCCAGAGCAGCCTCGACGGACATGCCTGACTCTACGCAAATCAGCAACAGATCAAGTGCATCGGACCACGCCCGCTGAATCGACTGCTGGCGGCGCTTGATGATATTGGTAAGGAACAGGTTCGGCAGGTAGAAGCCGGCAACGGCACCAATCAGCGCGGTGGTTATGCGCATGGAGCCGGTGACCTGATCGGCAAACACGGTGGAAGAATACACAAACACGATGACACCGGCGACAATCGGCGTGATTGCCCTGGCAGCGAGATACGTCACCAGATGCTTTTCCGAGCGAAGTCCGGCTTGCCGCAATCGGATTCGAGAGGTTTCCGCCTCCAGAACATTCTTGAGGTTCAGTGCGTCCACAATCTGGGCGGCAACACCCTTCGGAGCATTGTCCCTGAGGCGCTTGTTATCCTTGTCCTGCAGATTCTGGCGATTTTGAGTGCGCAACTTGTCACGCTCGACCGCCAGGGTCTTCATGCGGGCCTCGGCCTTGTCGCCCTGGAGCAACGGTGCCGTCAATGTCACAACGGTTGCAAACGCTGTTATTGCGACGAGGATCGTAATCAGATTACGCGGTTCCAGCAGGGAATAAATAAACTCGATCATGATGGTCTAGTTTCCAGTTTGATCAGAAATCGAAGTTGATCATTTTACGCATGACCAGCACGCCACAGCTCATCCACAGTCCCGAGCCCAACAGCATCACGTTGCCGATTTTGGTTTCAAACAGCGGATTCAGATAAGTCGGGTTGAGCACCATCATGGCTCCGGCAATCACGAACGGAAGCGCGCCAATGATAGCGGCAGATGCTTTAGCCTCCTGGGACACGGAAGTAATTTTCTGCTTCATCTTCTTGCGGTCACGCAACACACGCGACAGATTGCCAAGAGCTTCAGCAAGGTTACCGCCGGTTTTGGCCTGAATGGCCATCACAATGGCCAGGAAGTTCACTTCTGCCAGCGGCATGCGCTCATACATGCGCTCCAGGCCCTGTTCGATGGTAATCCCGAGACGCTGGCCTTCAACCACGTCGGAAAATTCCGGGCCCACGGGAGCAGGCGTTTCCTTTGCAATCACCTTGAGTGCATCAGACACCGGAAGTCCGGCCTTGATACCGCGCACCATCACGTCAATTGCATCGGCAAATTCCCGCAGAAAGGTCTCGCGACGGCGTTTTGCCAGATAGTTCAGGAACCAGCGTGGCAGGCCAAACGCTCCGACTATGGCGGCGACGGCCGAAACATAAATCGGAACCCCGACGACAAACGAACCAATGAAGAAAACCACTCCGACAATGATCGACGTGATAACGAACGCGTTCATCGAGATATCGAGCCCCGCCTGGCCAATCATCTGACGCACAGTCAGTTTCTTGCGGCGCTTCTTTTCCGCTTCTTCAAATTGTTTCAGGGTATCCTGAATCTGGCGACGCCGCGCGGCGGATTTGTCCTTGCCGCCGGTCTTGGCTTTGGCACTGACCTCTCCCGACGTGACCCGACGGGCACGCCTGTTGACGTCTGCCTGACCCGAGAAGTATGGAAACAGCAGACCGATTGCCAGGCCGCCCACACTCAAGGCCGCGAATACCACAAACGCGACTTTCGTCAATTCCGGACTAAATTCCATTTCCTGTCTTGCCTCTTAGATCAGTGTGACTTTTGATTGAAGCAATCAAAATTCATAAAACTGATCGTTTCCAACTTGCTTGAACGATTTCATGGGTTCAGTTGAACTCATGTCGCTCCAGTGTCGCGACGGTCAGCCGCTATATTCTTCATCGGCCACTTCAGCGTTTTCCAGCGCTGTTGCCAGCCGAGCTTCCTCACCATAATAGCGCGCACGATCCCAGAAGTTCGGACGCGCAATACCGGTCGAACGGTGCCGGCCAACGATCTTGCCATTGGCGTCTTCACCGACAATTTCGTAAACAAACAGATCCTGCGTAATGATCACGTCGCCTTCCATACCGACAACTTCGGTCACATGGGTAATGCGGCGCGAGCCGTCACGCAGACGGGCAGCCTGAACAATCACGTCAATGGAACCGGTAATCATTTCCTTGATGGTCTTGGACGGCAGCGAAAACCCGCCCATGGTGATCATAGATTCCAGACGCGACAGGGCTTCACGCGGCGAGTTGGCGTGCAGCGTGCCCATAGAGCCGTCATGGCCGGTGTTCATTGCCTGCAAAAGGTCAAAAGCCTCAGGTCCGCGAACCTCACCCACGATGATGCGTTCAGGACGCATACGCAGACAGTTCTTGACCAGATCGCGCATGGTGATCTCGCCTTCACCCTCAAGGTTCGGAGGGCGGGTTTCAAGACGCACGACATGCGGCTGCTGAAGCTGCAGCTCGGCCGCATCCTCACAGGTGATGACACGTTCTTCATGATCCACGTAACCCGTCAGACAGTTCAACAGGGTTGTCTTGCCCGAACCGGTACCGCCCGATACCAGCACGTTGCAGCGGACCCGGCCAATGATCTGCAGTATTTCAGCTCCGTCAGGCGTAATGGACTGGAATTTCACCAGGTCATCCAGGCGCAGACGGTCTTTCTTAAACTTACGAATGGTCAGCGCGGCACCGTCGATTGCGAGCGGAGGAGCGATCACGTTGACACGTGAGCCATCCATCAGACGCGCATCACAGATCGGGCTGGCTTCGTCGACGCGGCGGCCGACCTGACTAACGATACGCTGGCAGATATTCAGCAACTGGGCGTTGTCACGAAACCTGATGCCGGCATCCAGCATCTTGCCGTCAACTTCGATGAAGCACAGGTCCGCACCGTTGACCATGATGTCGGCAATGTCATCGCGCGCAAGCAGGGGCTCAAGCGGCCCGTAACCAAGCACGTCGTTGCAAATGTCTTCGAGCAGTTCTTCCTGCTCGGCAATCGACATTGCAACGTCTTTGAGAGAAATGATTTCATTGACGATATCGCGAATTTCGTCACGCGCTGCATCTCGTTCCAGCTGTCCAAGTTGGGTCAGATCGATGGCATCGATCAACGCGTTGAAAATAGTGGTTTTTATATCGTAGTAGTTATCCGAGCGCCCGGACTTGCTCTCACGTGCCGGCTTCGGTGGTGCAGCCTTTGCAGGTGCCGCCACCTCCGGACCAGCCTCAGTCGGCTGAGCGGCGCTTGCGCCGCCCAGGTCCAGTCCGGGAATAACTTGTGCGCTGGCAGCTGCCGGTGCCGGCGCGGCCTGCTGCGATTCACCCTCAGGCGCAGCGGGCTGTGCCGGCGGCTGTGCTGTTGAATCTTCTCCCCGTTTACCGAACATTACTTCTTCCTCAGCATTGGCAGCAGTTTGGCAAGCGCAGAGCCGCCCTTGTTCTTCATCGAAGCTTCCGGATCTTTGCCTATCAGCAACTGCTCCAGCATGGAGATTTGTTCGGCGGCCTTGGATTTCGGACCAACTTCTCCAACCATCTGACCATTACTGGCCGCAGTACCGAACACATGCGCATCAAACGGAATGACCGCGGTCGGCTCAACGCCAATTGCCTTTGAAAACTCTGCCACCGGAATTTCGGGGCGTTTTTGCACACCGACCTGGTTGAGAATAATCAACGGCGCCTTGTCGTTGGGACGCGCAGCGGTCAGGAAGTCAAAAATGTTCTTGGTATTGCGCAAGGAGGCAAGGTCGGGAGTGGATGTTATTATGACATCATCAGCACCGATAAGAAGTTGCTTCGACCAGACGGTCCACAAGTTGGGGATATCAAGTATAATCAGCGGAGCGCTGGAGCGGACCGCATCGATGATCGGCTCGAGAGTATCATCTTCGATACCAAGCGACTTTTCCACTTGCGCCGGTGCTGACAGAAGGTTCAGCCGCTCGCCGCATTTGGTCAGCAGGCGCTCAAGCATGGTCTGGTCAATGCGATCAGAAGACGCAATCGCCTCCGCGATACCGTGAGCAGGGTCCTGATTGAAATTCAAACCGGCCGTACCAAAAGCCAGATCAAGATCGGTAACAATCGTGTCGACCTTGTCTTCACCTGAGGCCAATGCCGCTACATTGTGGGCGATGGTACTGGACCCAACTCCGCCTTTCGCGCCGATGAACGCGACAATGCGCCCAATCGGATCAGCGCCGGGTTCATTGAACAGCGAACTGATGGCGTCAATCACCTGCAGCTGATGGACCGGTGCCACAAGATATTCGCTCAGGCCCTGACGGATCAGCTCGCGGTACAGGATGACATCGTTTACGTGGCCGATCAGAACAACCTTTGTAGACGGGTCGCAAACCTGGGCGAGCTGACTCAGCTCTGACAGGACCTGATCGCGATGGCCTTCGGTTTCCAGAACGAGAACTTCAGGTGTTGTTGCCTGACTGTATGCCTGGGCAGCCGACATGATGCCGCCATTGCGCACATCAACATGCGCCCTTGCCATACGGCGATCGACAACAACCTGCTGCATCGCTGCTTGTGTCGCCTGTGTTGAACAAAACACGGTGATATTGATGCGAGGCACTACAGCAACAACCGGCGTTGCGGTATCGGCCGCTAAAGCTTGTGGTTCAGTTTGGTTCATGGTTTCCACTCTTGTCTGTTCAACTGTTACTCAGCCAGTCCACTGGACTGGGCTGCGGCCTGAGATGCCTGGGCGGCGGTAGTGTCTTCACCACCAATGTATTTCTTGAAGATCTCATTACGCCTGCTTGCACTTGCCGACGTGGATGTGCGCGGCGCTTCGAAATCTTCCGGATTGGCGACCATGGCGGCGAGATTATGCTGCCCGGAACAACCAAAGTTCTTGTAATTCTGATTGGAATAAGTTTCAGAAAGGTTTTCACTCCAGTCGCCACATTCGCTGGTAACCGCGAATTTGCGGGTGAATGACATCAGAACAGGTGAACGGGCACCTCCTTTGTAGGAAGAATGCTTGATGCGGTACGGACTGACGCCTTCACGCTCCAGCAATTGCGTGACTTTCGCTGCTACTGCATTGCCTACCATGCCGCCGGCGGGGCGACGTACAAACACCTTTGCCGCATCGGTTTCGTTGGCCTGATGTGCAAATTGCTTGATTGCGTTCTGCTCTTTGATGGTGAGCTTGGCAGACCGGGTCGGCACCTGAAGTTTCACAGTGCCCTTGGCGACCTCGATCGGATGGATTTCATAATGCATTTGCGGCATGTAGACATCATCCACGCCACCTGACATCTGGTGCTGACATGCGGTCAGAGCCAAAAGGGTCACAGCCGGGGCCAGGGTACGCATTGCTATGCGGGACTTTGATACAAACTTGTTCATTTTCATTCTCCGTGGCGCTGCCATTATTCGACGATGAAGCCGACATTGCCGTGATAGGTGGTTCCTTTTCCGGTACCGCCCTGGGTGCCGTACATCTTGTTGAGGCGGCCAAACAGAATGGCCTGGCGATCGGTGGCTACCGAAAGTTGCTCGGCAGGATTTGTCAGTGAACGCTCATTGACCGGCTTGACGATAAACGGCGTTACCATGACCGTCAGTTCAGACGTGTTCTTCTGGAAGTCACGCGAGCGGAACAGTTGTCCGAGAATTGGAAGATCCTTGGCACCGGGAATACCTGCAATCGTCTGCCGGGTTTGATCGCGGATAAGACCGGCCATGATCATTGAACCACCTGACGGCAACTCAATAGTTGTCTCGGCCTTGCGGGTTGTCAGGCCAGGCAGGGTAATGCCTTGCACCTGGATGCCGTTTTGCGGGGTCAGTTCGGAAACTTCCGTGTTTATTTTCAGACTGATGCGTCCGGACGACAGGACGACCGGGGAGTAACCCAGCGCCACACCAAATTCCTTGAAGTCCACCGAGATGGTATTGTCATCCACGGCCACCGGAATGGGGAATTCACCACCGGCAAGAAACTTGGCGCTTTCACCTGAAATTGCGGTCAGTGTCGGCTCAGCAAGCGTGCGCAGCAAGCCGTCCTGCTCCATGGCCTGGATGAAAGCGTCAATGCTGTCGCCGTACTGGAGCCGGGCGCCGGTGAGGGCGTTGGCACCACCCAGACCCGAAATCGGGTTGGCTGGAAGTGTGCCGACACCCAGTGGGCCGTTCAGCAAGAACGGGTTTCCGGTCAGCATGCCCGCGGAAAAACTTCCCGACGAAAACGCAGTATTGTAATCAACACCGAGTTGCTTCAGCACATCACGTTGAACTTCTGCAATGCGGACCCGCAGTGTCACCTGTTCGCGCGCCGCAATGGTCATGGCGGAAACCACCTTGGCGGATCCGTCGGTCCCACCGGCACCAAGAAAACGCTCGGTCAGGTCGGTTGCCTGCTTGGCTTCGCCCGCAGATGCAGCAACACCGCGCAAAATGATGCTGTCAGCTACTGTATCAATCTTGATCTGGTTGTCCGGCAAAGTGCGGTCAAGCAGCTGCTTCAACGCCTTGGTATCTGCGGCAACCTCTATATCGAGATTCAGGATCTGCCTGCCGGCAGCATCAAAAAAGAAGATATTCGTCTGTCCGTTGGACTTGGCGAACAGATAAGCGGTGGTACGGGTGCGAACCACAGCATCAACAATCGCCGGGTTGCCGACAAGAACATCCTTGGCGGCGACAGGCAACCTGATCGCAACCGACTTGTTCAAGCCCATGCGCAGAAAACGTGAATCATCGCCCGCCTGGGCGGGTGCGAAAGCCGCCGTCAGCACGATGAAGAATACTGTGAGTGCCGCGACCAGAGAAACAATCGCTCTGGCTGGTGCCTTGGTGCCCATATCAAGCCTGGGCATGCTGAGGGGTGAGGGATACATCAGTTGTCTGCCTTACTTTGAATTCACGACTTGGTTCATGATGCCGTAGCGGAATTGCTGGATGGTGCCTTTTGAACCACGTGCATACTTTTCCGAAACCCGCGGACCATCATCTCCGAGCTTCTTGTCGCCTGCATCGGCAAGCGAGCGAAGGGCGAGTGACAGCTGGCCCGAACTTTCGACCAGCGCAAGAACTTCAGACTGGCTTGGGTTGAGTTCGAGCGTTGCCGTCTTGCCGACAATCACCTGCCCGCCATCATCAGTGGTCTTGATCTGCTGATCGATCGCCAGGACGCGAACATTGGTCAGTACAATCTCGGACACGTCCCGATTTCCTGCAACCTTGCGGGTGAGAAGAACGTCAACCCGGTCATTGGGCAGAATAAACCCACCTGCACCGGTTTCTGCAGAAACGCGGATCGAAATTGCCCGCATGCCCTTTGGCAGGACCGCGGCCATAAAGCCGGCATCGCCGACTTCAACAATACGGCGCTTGTTAAGCGGCTCACCTTCATACAGGCCCGCGCGCGCCCGTGCGCCCTTGAGTTCTTCGAATATGTCGGCACTGCCGCCTTTGGTAACCATGAAGTTGCCGACCCGGTCGGAGGGCCAGTCTTTCCATCCCAGGTTGGACGCATCCAGGACTTCGCCAACGCGAACGTCCTTCAATGTGACCAGGACAGGCGTCATGGCAACCTTGTTTACCTCAACAACCTCCGCTTTCTGCGGCTGGCTCAGGAAACCATTGGCCAGAAACGCCGCGGCTCCGGCTGCAACTGCGGCCACGCCCATGGCAAGGACACGTGATTTACTCATCTGATAACTCTCCAGTAGGAACGGAAGCTCGTTCGGATATCTCAACTGCAGAATGATCGGGAAACGTCAAATTATGGTTAACCGGCACTAAACAATCTTAGTTTTGCCTAAAAAACATCTTGCTGCCGTCAAGAATCAAAAATGCCCGCTTGACGCGGGCATTGATAAACTCAACCAAGAAGCTGTGCGTTCGCCGGTTCCAGCCACCAGCTGTGCCTGAAGGCGAACAGGGCGCCCACGGCAATGGCTATGCCATAAGGCAAATCGATAGACGTTTTGACCTTGGACTTTACCTTATCAGAGCCTCGCAGCTCGATTTCCAGCTTGATCCACCACCAAACCTGCATGGCAATCGCCAGCGCACCGCCAGCCAATGCCATGATGACGAGAAATTCGAGCAGCTGCCCGCTTCCCAGCCACAACGCAGCAACTGCCAGAAGTTTTGCATCGCCGCCCCCGAGAAACCCGGCCGCAAACAGCCCGAAGCCGAGGAACAGTACAACCACACTGACAGCGACATGCCAGCCGATTTGCTCAAGCGGCATGCCGGCAACAAACGCGGCTCCGAAAAAACTGATGCCGATCAGGCCGTTCAGCCAGTTCGGAATTTTCATTGTCAGACAGTCTCCAATGCCTGCCGCAATCATCAAGGTTGCAAACAGTGAGAATATCAGCGTTTCGATCATTGCAGGTTTAACTCCCGTTTAGTCGTTCATCCGGCACGGCAGGTTGCCGGCAGGGTAATTTCATAATTGGAGCAAAGTCTCACAATGACGGTAAAGGGGCGGTTAAACACGGTACGGTTTTGATGCGGCATTGCAGCCGCCTCCAGGTCCGACCGCATCACGGTTACCTGGTACGGACAAACAAAAGCCGCCGGTACATGACCGGCGGCTTAGGGAGCCTCCCTGTAAATTTCAATCGCTGGCCAGGCTCATCTGCCTGCGATTACGCTTTCGCGTGTCGGTAGCTTGTTAGCTCCGACTTAGGCAGCAGCAGCAGCCAGGCTATCAGAGATTGCCTGGAAGATTGCTTCCAAGCTAGTGCCGATAACAGGCATAACAGCAACCAGGGCAAGACCGGTAGCAGCAGCAATGAGGCCATACTCAATAGCAGTGGCACCAGACTCGTCTTTAATGAAACGTGCGAACATAATTCTCTCCTTAGATTTTCTCACAGTTTATACAGCACCGGATCAAACTACCCTTGATGGGTGATCCCCTGAGGGGTTTGTCGTCTGAACCGAGGCTCAACCTAGGCCCCAGCTATTAACATCAAGTAAACAGCCAATGAAAAGCGATCGACAACAGGCCCGTCATCATCGAATGGAAAACAAATCATTACTTTTAAAATTAAAATTGAATTTTATTTAAATTTTACACAATAAAAATGATGTGTATATTTTGATCTTCAATTGCTCCTGGCTATATGCGGTCACTATAAAGACTAGTGAGAGAACCACGCTCGCTTCGATTGGCGCAGCTCTCGCCCCGGCATTTTCAACACTTTATCGGACAGCCCTATATTATAATGTCGAAAGCTGGTCCTGCGCGGGCATGTCTCAAGATCAATTTCCTCATCGTAAGGGTTCATTCACCATTTTCAGGTGTTATAGGCAGCATCGATTGGGTGCGACGCTGTCCAGCGCCTGCAAAGTGATCATGCGAACAAGGATCGTTATTAAAATGAGTTCTCTGGCAACAACCCGTAACTTCTTTCTTGGCGCCGCAGTTGGCCTGGCCGGGATGCTTGCCGTAACCGGCACAGCCATTGCTGATTCATCTCTCGCACTGGATGTGGATGATGCCAAGCTGGTGAAGCTGGCAGGAGAACCGTCGACCGTGGTCGTCTCCAATCCGATGTTTGCCGATGCCAGCATCCAGGGAAACAAGCTGATTGTAATCGGCAAGAATACCGGCCGCACAAAAATTATCGTACTGGATTTTGACGGCAAGCAGCTCGCCAACATGATGGTGAAGGTTCAACGCGTGGAAAACCAGATCGTCAGCGTATACCGCGCCGG
Source organism: Anderseniella sp. Alg231-50 (assembly GCF_900149695.1). Classification (NCBI taxonomy): domain Bacteria; kingdom Pseudomonadati; phylum Pseudomonadota; class Alphaproteobacteria; order Hyphomicrobiales; family Parvibaculaceae; genus Anderseniella; species Anderseniella sp. Alg231-50. The sequence goes on from NZ_LT703003.1 coordinate 416,385, forward strand.
CGTCCGCAGAACCATGACTTGCGAACCGTTTTGTGATCAGACAATGGTCGTGAACGACGACGCTGTCAGGTTCAAGGATCAAACTACGCAGATATCCGGAAAGACCGGCTTGTCATCAGGTGCAGCCACCTCAGGAAGCGGCGAAGCACAGTAAATTGGGTCTCATCCGCACAGGCGTTGCCGGGCAGAAATATGTTCTGTCAGGCAAACCTGTTCCTGTCTGACCCCGTCCACCTGGGCCGTTTAACAGCAGATCGCACTGGCAATCACTACATTTGCAACACCAGCAGCTGGCAGCTCTGGTTAACAGTTTCTTAACAAAATCACTAAAATTCGCCCGTCGATACTTAGAACTTGTAAAGGTCAGTCCTGTAACTTCTCCCGAATAATTGAAACTGCAGAAAATCCCAGGTGAAACTGCGGGTCGGACAGGCGATATAACCGCCAATCCAGCTGATTTGAAATACTGCGGTTGATGAAAGTTCGGGAGCACGGCATGATCTTGAAGTTGAACAGAACCCTAAACCGCGTACGCAGGGGTTTTCGCAAAGATGACAGCGGCGCAACGGCAGTCGAATTTGCATTCGTCGGGGCACCCTTCCTGTTTCTGCTGATTGCAACCTTTGAGACCGGCCTTACATTCTTGTCCGAATATGCCGTCCAAAGCGCAACTACCTCGGCGGCCCGCCTGATCCGGACCGGACAGGTGCAGGATCAAGGCTTTTCAAAAGCCCAGTTCAAGACCGAGTTGTGTGGATTGCTTCCTTCCCTGATCGATTGCGACAAGATCTACATCAATGTCGAAGTGCGCAACAATTTTACCGAGGCCGCCGAACGGACGGATGCTTCAGAAGATGGCGAACTGAGCGACGGTGTCACAGCCGGTTCAGCATTTGAGCCAGGTAACGCCGAAGACGTCGTGATCGTCGAGACGTTTTATGAGTGGGATTTGTTCACCCCATACGTCATGGAACTGCTCGCCCTTAACGGCACGGGCGCTGCCCAGCCTTACTGGCTGGCAAATCACGGCGAGAAAAAACATCTGATCCGAGGTGTCGCAGTGTTCCGCAACGAGCCGTTTGATTGATCCAATGGCACATTATTCAACCAAGTCTCCATCCGTTCAGGAAGCCACTACAATGGACAACCCACCAGTCACCAAGCCGGACCCAGTTCATGCCGGTGTTATCTGCAAACTTGCGAGCTTCGGCCGCAAGAAAGATGGCGTTGTCAGCATTGAATCGGCTTTTCTGTTTCCTTTCATGATCCTGCTGCTGCTCGGCATGGTTGATCTGACGCATGCTGTCTCGATCAAACGAAAACTCGCCGTGGCCGCAAGTGCGGTCGTCGACCTGACGACGCAGGAATCCGTAAGCCTGGACAAAAGCGACCTGGATGACTTCATTCTGGCAGCCGACGCCATCCTGAAACCCATCGTGGCGTCAAACATCAATGTCGAGGTGACCAACTTTGAACGGGACGGCAGCAATGTGGTCGAGAGATGGTCGCATTCGCGCGGTGGCTGCGGCAACCCGCCAAACATGACCAACGCGGCGCTGACCAACCTGACCGGCGAACAAGGCGACGAAAATGACATCGTTGTTGCCACGGTATGCCTGACATTCCAGCCACTTGTCGGCTACATTGCCGGCGGCACCGCGTGGAGTGTCGCGGAATCCTATGCGCAACGCCCCCGCAACGGCCCGACGCTTAAATGCAACGATTGCTGATCTTGCGTATTCGCTAATATCGTTTCAGCAAATTCATCAAAGGTCCCTGAGATACCCTCTCAGGGGCCTTTACTTTTGCGCCCTGCACCGTCAAACACTCTACACTGATTGATTGTTTCGCCAGTCTCCAGAAGTGGATGCTGCGCCCAGGCGGTGTTGATACTGATCGTGGTTACAGAGTCCGTAAAATCATCACCGCAGGCGGCAAGCCCGGCCAGCCTGGCATTGGCGCTGAGCATCTGGTCTCTCAGTGCACTTGCATTCGGATATGCTTTTTTCCAGCGCGTAGCCCCCAGTGTCATGATCCCGGACCTGATGGCAGAATTCGCGGTCACCGGCGCGGTCATGGGACAGCTCTCGGCCTTATACTTTTACCCCTACGCGGCAATGCAGTTGCCCATTGGAGCTCTGCTTGACCGCTATGGCGCGAGGCTCATGCTCACCATTGCGCTACTGCTTGCCGCGGTCGGCAGCATCATCTTCGGAACCGCGGGATCAGTGAATGCCGCCTATACAGGGCGGTTCATGGTTGGAGCCGGCTCCGCGGTCGGTTTTATCGCCAGCATGGCACTGGCCGCCAGATGGTTTCATCCCAGGCATTTTGCCCTTTTAACCGGCCTTGCAATGTTCTTTGCCATGGTGTGCGGCATAGCCGGCCAGGCGCCTCTGGCGCTTGCCGTTGAAGCATTCGGGTGGCGCCAGACAATGATATGGGCCGGGGTGTTTGCTGCCGGATTGGCGGCCTTGACCGCACTCGTCGTGCGCAACTCGCCCGACGCCGCCACTGCAGAACAGGCCAATGACAACCGCTGGGCAGAAATCTGGGCCGGCCTGAAAGACACCATAAAACGTTCCGAGATCTGGCGTATTGCCATTGTGGCGATGAGCATGTCCGGACCAATGCTGGCGCTTGGCGGGTTGTGGGGGGTGCCTTTCCTTGCCGGCGCCTATGAACTGGACCGGCCAACCAGCGCCATTTACACCTCGCTGTCCCTGCTGGGCTGGGCGGTTGGCGCTCCCCTGTCGGGCTGGCTGTCTGACAGGATCGGCCGCCGGAAACTTCCCCTGGTTGTCGGCACGGCGTCAAACTTCGCACTCCTCGCCATCATCGCCTTCGTTCCAAACCTCAGCCTGACATTCATGGCAACAGCATTCTTTCTGTCCGGCCTCACGGGCGGTTGCATGGTGGTCACTTTCGCGCTGGCGCGGGAAGTGTCGGCGAGGCGCCTGCATGGCTCGGTTTCGGGCCTGGTGAACGCCGCCACGGTGGGCGCAGGCGCTATCCTGCAGCCCATTATCGGCTGGATGCTGGACCTGCGCTGGGACGGTACGATGCTGGAAGGTGCCAGGATTTACCAGACCGCCGACTACAGGTTTGCTTTCATCTGCCTTGTCGTCTGGTCCGGCGCCGGATTTCTCCTGTCCCTCACTTTGCGTGAAACAAACTGCAAACCTGTTGTGCAGTGAACTGCCGGTGAGTGATAGCTGGAGGTTTCCGACGCAGCACCTGCTCAGTTTTTCGCCCAGGCCTTTACGGGCAATCCACGTTTCAGCCATCCCGGCCCTGCGCTGGAACCGAACATGCCTTCAGACACATCGATGACATTGGTGAAGCCGGCAGTGGCCAGAATGCGTTGCATGTGAGCGCTGCGCCCTCCGACGGCACAAATCAGGGCAACCGGGTTGGCGCGATTGCCGCCCAGTGCCTTGGCGAGGTTTCTGACAAAGCCGGCTTCGTGCATGGAAATGGCAACAGCGGGCTTTGCCAGACCGGTCTGCTTCCACTCGCCGCGGGAGCGGATATCCACGAGCACGATTTCACCCCTGTCGGCTGCGGCCAGCGCATCCGGCGCAGACATTATACCGGATGACGCAAATGCCAGCGGAGCTGTGATACCGCCAAGCAAGGTTGAACCAATGAGCGCAATAATATGTCGGCGGGTCAAATTCATGGGTCAACCAGTGTCATCAAGGCTTGAAATTATCAAATCAAAGTTCCGCGATCAGCTTTGTGGCAGTTGCGCTTGTGCAGCGACCGACTTCATTTTGACACGTAGCTGTCATGCAAACCGGATAAGCCAACCGTCGTGCAAGGAAGGCGTCAGTTGCGTAAACCAAAAAAGAAACCTGTTTCCTGCACAAAATCAGGGGGCGCTTTGACTGAAGCAGTCGAAATGCCTGAACCCGATCGACTTGAAAGTGCGCGAGCAACGTCATTCATGCGCTTGAACGCATGCTGCTCTTGCCTTTAAGGACACCCGTGCCGGGAAAGCACCCGCCATTTCCCACCCCGCTCCTGGCACGGGACCTTGTTTTTCACACAGATGCGCTGATCAGGCCGTGCATGCGCGCAAGAGCTTCTTCGATTTCGTCAAGGCCGGCGGCATATGACAGGCGCAGATAGCCCTTGCCGTTGTTCCCGAAACTGTCACCGGGTATCAGCGCCACATTGGCTTCCATCAGCAAACGATCCGCAAGCTGCTTTGAGCCGATACCGGTTCCGGTGATGTTGGGAAACGCGTAAAAGGCGCCACCGGGTACCCGGCAGGTGACCCCCGGCATGCTGTTGAGACCGGCGACAACCACATCCCGGCGCTGCGCAAATGTTGCACGCATCCGGTCGATCTCGTCCATGGGGCCTTCAATGGCCGCAAGGCCGGCGAACTGGGCGGCAACATTGACGCAGGAATGATCGACGGTAATCAATCCGCGCACCGCGTCGACCAGCTGTGCCGGCCAGATGCCGTACCCCAGCCGCCACCCGGTCATGGCAAAGGTCTTCGACCACCCGTCGAGCAGGATGACCCGGTCTGCCAGCGCCGGAAACTGCAGCAAAGAGCGAAAGCCTGATCCTTCAAACACCAGGTGCGAATAGATTTCGTCCGACAGGATTGCCACCTGAGGATGCGCTTCCAGGCCTTTTGCCAGCCTGTCCAGTTCGCCCGTTTCAACCACGCCGCCGGTCGGGTTGGCGGGTGAATTGATGATAATCAGGCGTGTTGCCGGTGTAATCTGGGACAGCACCTCGTCGGCGTCGAAGCCAAAATTCCGGTCTTCACGAATGGCATATGGAACCGGCCCTGCCGACGCCGCCTTTATGGCTTCGCGATAGGGCGGAAATCCGGGATCAGGATACAGGATTTCGGTCCCTGCCCCGCCGAATACCATGCAGGCAAAGAAGATCGTGACCTTGCCACCCGGCACAATGACCACCCGATCAGCCTCGACCGGCACATCATAGCGGGTGGCCACGCTGCTTGCGACGGCGTCGCGCAAAGACGGCATGCCAACCGGGGAAGTGTATCCGTGCGGACCATCCCTGACCGCCCGGAGCCCGGCGTCCAGCACGTGGGCCGGTGGTGAAAAGTCCGGCTGGCCAATGCCGAGATTAATTACCGGACGGCCTTCCGCCTTCATCTTCAACGCCTTGTCGAGAACGAAGAATGCGCCCTCTTCTTCCAGGCTTGCGACCGCGGGATTCAATTTGAGATGGCTCATGAAAGTTCCTGTTTCTAAGTCATGTCGATCGCAAGGTTCGGCGCTTGGTGACCTGCTCGCGATAATAGACATACAGGCCGCTGGACACCACGATGCCGGCGCCGACCAGCGTGTGAATGTCCGGCACATCGCCGAACACGACATAACCGACAATGATCATCCAGATTATCTGGGTGTAGATAAACGGCGCCAGTGTAGGCGCAGGTGCCATGGTGTGTGCCTTGATCAGCATGTGATGGCCGATACCGCCGGCCAGCCCCATCAGCAGCATCAGGGCGACAAGTCCCCAGACCGGCACATGCCAGTTGAGGATACCCATCGGCATGGCAAGAGCGGAGCCGACAATCGAGGGCAGCAGTAACGATACCAGCGCCGGGTCACGACCGCCGATCTTGCGGGTGATGATCTGGTACAGCGAGGTGATAACCGCCACCGTCACCGACAGCAGCATGGCCCAGTGAAAACCGTCAGCGCCGGGCCGGATGATCAGCAACACACCGAGAAACCCGATGACCACCGCCGCCCAGCGACGCGGCCCGATCCGCTCGCCGAGCAAAAACGGCGACAGGGCGCAGACCCACAGCGGGTTTGAGAAGAATATGGCGGATGTCTGATCCAGGCGCAGATACTGCAAGGCAATGAAGTTCATCAGGGTCGAAGCGAACAGCAGGACACCGCGCAGCACCTGCAATCCGGGATGATGGGATTTGAAGGTCAGCGTGCCGGTCCACCACATCAGTCCCAGCACATACAGCAATGACAGGCTGTAGCGGGCAAACACCACCATCATCGGCGGCACCGCGGCTGCCAGCAGATACTTTGCGCAGGCGTCTATGATGGTGAACGTGGCAACAGCGCCCACCATCAACACTATGCCGGTCGTGACATTATCCGTCTGAGGCGACTGGGCACTGCCGGGTATTGCCATGAAGAGAAGTCCGATCACTTTCAGCTGCCATAGGCGGGTGGCATGGCCAGGGTCTTTTCAGCCGTAAAGGCATGATGGGAATGCGTCCAGCCCAGAATCCGGTTTCAAGGTTTGACACACCCGGAATTTTACGATGTGACAGGATCAATGGAAAAAAGGAACCGCCCATGCCGTACGTGACACAAAGCGATGATTGCCGGATATTCTATCGCTCAGAAGGCCCGACAGATGCCCCAGCCATCATATTTTCCAACTCGCTGGGCTGTGACCACCTGATGTGGCAGGCACAGGCAGATGCCCTGAAGCACCGCTTCCGTGTCGTGCGATATGACCAGCGCGGCCATGGTGCGTCCGATGTGCCGGACGGCATGTACCCGCTGGAAAGATTAGGCGCAGATGTTATCGGAATCGCAGATCATCTGGGTCTCGACGAATTTCATTTCTGCGGGCTTTCCATGGGTGGATTGACCGGGCAATGGCTCGGCATCAATGCCGGCAGCCGGCTCACCACTCTCACGCTGGCTGATACATCGCCGCACTTCCGTCCGCCGGAGATGTGGGACCAACGCATGGACATGATCCGCCAGGGCGGCATGAGCGCCATATCCGACATGGTACTGGGCAGGTTTTTTACCGAGAGCTTCCATGAAAGCGATCCCGGCACGGTAAGCGATTTCCGCAGTGTCCTGGAGCAGATGGACCCGAAAGGCTATCTGGGATGCTCGGCCATGCTGAGAGAAGCCGACACGTTCGACGGCCTGAAAGAGATTACCACGCCGACACTGATCATTTCCGGCCGGCATGACCAGTCAACGCCGCCGGAGCGCGGTGAAATGATGGCTGCGGAAATTTCCTGCGCTGTCCACGTGGTCCTGGATGCAGCTCATGTGTCAAATGCTGAACGCCCGAACGACTTTACCCGCACGCTTGCAGGCTTCGTGAGCGCCGACACCTTGCCGAGCGATCACCGATTCACCTCCGGAATGAAACGCCGCAGAGCAGCACTGGGCGACGACTATGTAGATGCTTCGATTCGGAACCGAACCGAATTCAACGCCGAGTTTCAGGACATGATCACGCGCGGCGCCTGGGGCGAAATCTGGACCCGGCCGGGGCTGGACGAAACCACCCGCCGCATGCTGGTGCTGGCGATTTGCGCGGCGCTGTCGCGATGGGAGGAGTTCGACCTGCACCTGGCAGCGGCATTGCGCGCAGGTGTTTCGCAGGAGACCATTCGCGAAGTGCTGATGCAGACAGCCATCTATGCCGGCGTGCCGGCAGCCAACACCGCGTTTGCCCGCGCCGGAAAGCAGTTGAAAACCTAGACGTCAGACAACATCAGTAAAGGTCAAAATATTCCCGATGTTCCCAGTCCGTCACCTCTGACAGGAAGCGGGCAATCTCGGCGCGCTTGATGTGGATCAGGTAGTCCACGAACTTTTCGCCAAAGCGCCGCCGGAACAGTTGAGACGCCTCAAGCGCGTCGACGGCATCCATCAGGTTGGTTGGCAGCATTGTTGCATCGGTTTTGTAGGGTGTATCTGCGGCAGGACCGGGATCGCGCTTGTCATCGATACCCTGCAACCCGGCCCAGACTTGCGCGGCCAGATGAAGATAGGGGTTGGCTGCAGCTTCCGCGGCCCGGTTTTCCACCCGTGTCGCCGGATCACCGGGACCGCCTATAGCCCGAACCATAACGCCCTTGTTGTCCCTGCCCCAGATCGCCCGGTCAGGGGCCAGCTGGAATGACTTGTAGCGCTTGTAGCCATTGATGGTGGGCGCCGCGAAAACGCTGGCCTCAACCGCATGGGCAAGCAGGCCCGCCGTATAATGCAGGCCCAGCAGCGACAGCAGGTCGCTACCGGCTTCAGGCGTGAACAGGTTGTCGCCGGATGTCGCCGATAGCAGCGACTGGTGCACATGCCAGCCTGACGCGAACAGGTTTGCAACCTGTGGCCGGCACATGAAGGTTGCATGCAGGCCCTGGCGCCGGCAGACCTGTTTCACCATGGAGCGAAACAGGGTCATGGCGTCGGCTGCCTGCACCGCCTGCATGGGAGCAAAGGTAAACTCCACCTGGCTGGGGCCGAACTCGCATTCGATCGAGCGTACCGGCAGATTGAGCGCCACGCACGCCTTGCGCAACACCTCCGTCACCGGCTCCAGCTGGTCGCCACGTGCCTCGGTCAGGTACTGAAAGCCGTGCGTCATCAGCGAGACATCCGGCACGGCTCCCGGCTGCCCGGCATCTTCCGGGCGCCTGTTCCAGTCGTCGACTTGCAGAATGTGGAATTCAGCCTCGAGGCCGAAGCGTATATCCAGTTCCCTGTTTGCAAGTTCTGCCTCGGCATCACGGAGTTTCCGGCGCACACAAAACGGCACAGGTTTCCCGTCGGTGAAAAACAGATCGCACAACAGCCAGCCGCAGCCTTCGACCCAGGGCAGTACACGAAAGGTTTCGGGGTCCGGCAACATCATCATGTCTCCGGCACCTTCCATCTCGGCCATATCAAGGCCGGCGCCGGCCTGCCAGACGGGGAAGACGGTGCGATGCGAGGTGTCCTTTGCCAGCAGGGTCGAGGTCATGGCACAGCCATTGGCCAGCAGGCCTGCAGCCTGCGCCGCCATCAGTGTCTTGCCGCGCAGCACCCCGTGCTGGTCCACAAAGGCAAGCCGCACGGTGTCCAGGCCATGATTTTCGATTTGCTCCAGCACAGTTGCGCATGCCGTGCGTCGATCAGCACTGTCCATGCCGGCAAGTGCGGCCAAGCCTTCGCGCCCTACATCACTCATCAACTAGTTCCCGGCCGTTGCGCTTGCCCACGAGCACCCGTCGCGGCGGTCGGCATCCCGGTCCCGCCAGACCGCCTGCCAATCTGCATCCGGCGCAATGGCATCAACGGCAACGGGACCCTTTGTGTTCAATGCTTCGCCATTGGGAATGCCTGGCAAATGACCGCCTTCGCCCACTGCATCAATCGCCCGGCGCAACATGCGCCGATAGGCAATGATCGCCTTGTCGGACGTGGCAAGGTGTTCGTTGGTGCGGTCGAAAACCGGCCCCGGGCTTTCTACGGCCCACTGATCATGGACATTTATGTCGAGCCCCATGCCGGTATAGGTCTCAGCTTCCTGTTCAGCCGGGTTGAACCCGTAGTTGTTGCGCTTGTTTTTCAGCGGTGCGTAGTCCGGCAGGCGGTGTTCGGCAAGCCGCTGTTCACGCATCAGCTGCTTGTTCACCGGGCCGGCGAAGCTGGTGAACATCGAATACCAATAGCAGGTCTCGTCATCCACCGGCACATGCCACTGGGTGATGGTCATATCGTTGGACATCGGGATGCAGATGGCTTCGGGAAATATCTGGTTGGTCACGCGCACATGGGTGCGGCCGTCATCCAGGTGCCTGAGCGCAATCAGGCGCAATCCGTAGTCGGTTTCTTCCACCTCTATGTCGGGCCGTGGATATTCGCGCAGCAACTGCGTCATCGGCATTTCCGTATTGGCGGCAGTGTCGCGGAACTGCTTGCCGTAACTGTCGGCCGGGTCTTCATCCTGCAGGAACCGATGCAGGAAGGATGCATGAACCGGATCGATGCCCACTTCCATGGCCTGCAGCCAGTTGCACTCCCACAAACCCTTGAAGGCAAACACGTGTGTATCCGGGGCAACAAAACAGTCCAGTTCGGGAAATGGCGGCGGTGCGCCCTCGCCCATGAAGGCAAAGACAATGCCGTTTTTCTCCACGACCGGATAGGATGCGGTCTTTATCTGCTCGTGCATGGTGCTGCCTTCAGGCTCGCCGGGCTGTTCGACACACTGGCCGGAGCGGTCGAAATGCCAGCCGTGAAACGGGCAGCGCAGGCCGTTGTCCTCGCGCCGGCCGTGACACAGGTCAGCGCCACGATGCGGACAATGACGCCCGATCAGGCCCAACTCACCGTCATTGTCGCGAAACAGCACCAGGTCTTCGCCAAGCAGGCGCACCGGCACGACGGGGCGAGGGCCTTCAAGTTCATCGCTCAAGGCAGCCGGTTGCCAGTATTGCCGCATCAGCTTGCCGCACGGCGTGCCGGAGCCGGTTTGCGTAATGAGATCGTTTATGTCTTTCGACAGCATAGGTGGGCGTCCTGTTTTCTGGTCTGATGCCGCACACGTTAGGCAGGCAGCGCGCATAGCGCAAGTTCCGGGCAAGGCTTGCCGAAACCGGGGTTTGCGGGTTGTATGCGGATGACCAACCAACACCGACCTGAACCGGGGCAACTAACTTGAACACCAAACCTTATCTGATCGCCGGTGGCGGCATAGGCGGCTTTGCAGCCGCGCTGGCGCTGGCGCAAAAGGGCATTGAAAGTATCGTCATCGAACGTGAGGAGGAACTGCGCGAAGCCGGTGCCGGTATTCAGCTCGGCCCGAACGGGTTTCGCATGTTCGACACGCTTGGCGTAACCGACGCGATCCGGGCCAATGCGGTGTTTCCCGAGGCGCTGGTCATGATGGATGCGCTCGACGGGTCACAAGTGACACGGGTACCGCTAAATACACCTGAATTCACTGACCGCTTTGAATACCCCTATGGCGTGATCTACCGGCCGGACCTGCATGACACTTTCATCGACGCGGCCAGGGCAACCGGCAGGGTGACCGTGAGGCTGGGCGCGAAGGTCGAGGCCTATGAAGACACCGGCAACGGTGTGCGCGTAACCCTGGGCGATGACAGCACAATCGAGGCGCAAGCCCTGATTGGTGCCGACGGCCTATGGTCGAAAGTTCGCGAGACAATCGTTTCGGACGGCCGCCCCCGGGTTTCGGGCCACATTGCCTATCGGGCCGTGCTGCCGGAAGCCGACGTGCCCGACGCAAACCACAGGAACGAAGTGATCCTGTGGGCCGGACCCAAGACCCACCTGGTGCACTACCCTTTACATCGCGGCGACATTTTCAACCTGGTATCGGTATTTCATTCCGATGCCTATGAAGAAGGCTGGGATGTGTATGGCGACATCAGCGAACTGAACCAGCGATTTGCCGGACAGAGAACGGAAGTGATGGGCATGCTCGACAAGATCGAGAGCTGGCGCATGTGGGTGTTGTGCGACCGCGATCCTGTGAAAAATTGGAGCAAGGGCCGCGTTACGCTGCTCGGCGATGCCGCGCACCCCATGCTGCAATATCTGGCGCAGGGCGCATGCATGGCGACCGAAGACGCAGTATGCCTGGCGCACCACGTGGCGGCACACGGCGATCCGGCGGATGCTTTCCTCGCCTACCAGGCCGACCGGTATCTGCGCACCGCGCGGGTGCAGATGACGGCCCGGCTCTATGGGGATATCTATCACGCCGCCGGTCCGGTGGCGGAACTCAGGCAGATGATGCTGTCGGGCAGAACGGCGCAACAGGCCTATGACGGCATGAGCTGGCTGTACGCGGGCGTCAATGCGCGCGGCCAGCAGATCCTGCAGTAAACCGTTTTGTAACAAAGCCATTGCCAAGGCAAACGCCGATGCAAGAGCACATCCGGTTCAAATAGAAACAATTGACCGGTTTTTTGCGGTCTCTGGCAAGGCGCGGGTCCCGCCGTGATCTGGTTGACCGCAAGGGAGCCGTAACGCAGTCCAGTGGGCGCAGAAATCCGGCCTTCGGTGGACCAAATCAGTCCATCGGCGTTGTTGCAAAGCTTGCCCGATGCACCGCATCGCGCTTCACTTTGCGCCTAGCCGAGTGAACTGATTTGGTACCATCAAATGCTTCTATTTGAACCGGATGTGCTCTAGGATCAATTCGAGGCTGAACCTGCCATCAACGGCAATCACACAAGAATTGAGTATCAGGGAGTAGAAACATGATCCGCAAAATTCTCGCCGGCGCGCTGGCGCTTGGCATTTCGGCAACGGCAACCGCCGCCATTGCCGCCGACAAGGTGAAGATCGGCGTCATTACCACGCTGACCACACCGGCGGCCGTTCTGGGCGCTGAACAGATGAACGGCATCAACCTGGCCATGGAGCACCTGGGCGGCAAGATGGGCAGCACGGAAGTTGAGATCATCGCGGAAGACGACGGCTTCAGACCCGACATCGGCAAGCAGAAAGCCGACAAGCTGGTGTCTCAGGACGATGTCGACATCGTGACCGGCATTATCTGGTCGCACGTGTTGCTGGCGTCGAAGAAATCCATCCTGGAAGGCGGCAAGTTCCTGATCGGCGCCAATGCCGGCACTTCGCATGTGGCCGGCAAGGAATGCCACGAGAACTTCTTCTCCTCGTCCTGGCAGAACGACATGGTGCCGAAAGCGCTCGGTGAAGTGCTCAATCAGCGCGGCGTGAAGTCGCTCTACATCATGGCGCCGAACTACGCTGCCGGCAAAGACATGGTGGCCGGCGTGAAAAGCTCTTTCAAGGGCGAAGTCAAGGGCGAGGATTTCACCAAGTGGGGCAAGGATGCCCAGCTTGATTTCTCGGCTGAGCTTGCAAAAGCGTCCGCCTCGGGTGCTGAAGCGATCTTCGTGTTCTATCCGGGCAAGGCAGGCGGCGCGTTCCTGAAGCAGTTCGGCCAGGCCGGTCTTGCCGGCAAGATGCAGTTCTTCAACGTGTTCTCGGTGGACGGACTGTCGCTGCCGAAATTCCAGGCTGGCGGCATCAAATCAGTGCTTGGTGCTTATGACACCATGCAGTGGAGCCCTGACCTGGACAACGCAGCCAACAAGAAGTTCGTGGCCGACTATCGTGCCAAGCATGAGAGGTATCCGAGCTTCTATGCGGCACAGGCCTATGATGCGATCAACCTGATCAATTCAGCCGTGGTCGCCACCGGCGGCAATGTCAAGGACAAGGATGCGTTCCGGGCGGAGCTGAAAAAGGCCAATTACAAGTCCGTGCGCGGTGACTATTCCTATGGCAACAACCACTTCCCTGTTCAGAACTACTATCTGCGCCAGGTTGTGGAAGGTCCGGACGGCAAGTGGACCCACAAGACGGTATCAACGGTTTATGAAGCGACCGGGGATGACCACGCCAAGGATTGCGCAATGAAGTAGGCGGGATTTCCGTCTCGACAATCCAGCCCGCTCTCAAGCAGTATTGAGGGCGGGTTTTTTGTGCTGAAGGAGAATGTCGTTGAAGGTCGTAGTTGTTGGAGGCGGTATCGGCGGGCTGGCGGCGGCCCTCATGCTGCATGATCGCGGCATTGAAGCTGAAGTCTACGAGCGCTCGGAAGAAATCCGCGAACTCGGTGTGGGCATCAACACCCTGCCGCATGCGATCAGGGAACTGGCCAATATCGGCCTGCTCGATGCGCTGGACCAGGTCGCCATCCGCACCCATGAACTGATCTACCAGAACCGGCAGGGTCAGACCATCTGGCAGGAACTGCGCGGCACCGATGCCGGCCTCGACATGCCGCAATTTTCTATTCATCGCGGCCGCCTGCAGGGTGTGCTGCGCGATGCGGTGATCGACCGGCTGGGGCCGGACGCTATCAGGACAGGCCATGCATGTACCGGGGTGAGGCCGGGCGACGGGTCCGCGACGGCAGTCTTTCAAACGGCCGAGAGGGAAGAATTGCTGGCGGAAGGCGATGCCGTCATCGCCTGTGACGGCATTCACTCGGTTGTGCGCAAGCAGTTCTATCGCAATCAGGGCGACCCGAAATGGAACGGCATCATGTTGTGGCGCGGCGCGTGCCTGTGGGAACCGTTCGGGACCGGACGATCCATGGTGATCGCCGGCGGCATGGACGCGAAACTGGTGCTGTACCCGATTGCCAACGATAACCGTGCCGACGGCAAGGTGCTGATGAACTGGGCGGTGGCGGCAAAGATGGGGGATGGCTCAACACCGATGCCGCGGCGCGAAGACTGGAACCGCGAAGGTCTCATGAGCGAGCTCCTGCCGTTCGTCGAAGACACGTTCACACTGGACGTGCTGGACCCACTGGCCCTTATACGCGAGACCGGGACATTTTACGAATATCCCATGTGTGACCGGGACCCGGTCGAGCAGTGGACATTCGGCACGGTGACCTTGCTCGGGGACGCCGCGCATCCGATGTATCCGGTGGGCTCGAACGGCGCCAGCCAGGCGATACTCGACGCCCGCTGTCTGGCCGACAAGCTTGCTGATTGCGGCGGTGACACGAGCGCTGCCCTGCTGGCCTACGAAGCAGACCGCCTGCCTGCCACGTCGGAGATCGTGCGGCAAAACCGCGGCGGCGGACCGGAGCGGGTCATCGACCTGGTCAACCAGCGTGCACCCGACGGGTTCGATACGCTTGAGGATGTCGCCGGACACGAAGAGCTGGAAGCAGTGGTGCGCGGCTATCAGAAGACCGCGGGCTTCGACAAGGCTTCAGTCAACCGCTAATCGAGCCAGGCTTTTCCCAAAATGATCAACCTGGTGAGCTTCATTGCAAGCCGGCGTCCTTTCGGATCTTCGCCTGCAGTTCAGTGATCAGTCTGTCACGGTCGGTTTCAAATTTCTCCAGGTACTCTGCGCCTATGCCGTTGTCGCTGGTCCTGAGGCCCCAGACGGTCATTTCCACCAGCATTGGCACCAGGCTGACCGCCAGTTCGGTCGGCAGGTAGATGAACTGACGGGCATCTGTCGGGTCACGTTTCTTGGTGACCAGCTTGCGATGCTCAAGCCGCTTCAGTCTTTCTGCAAGCACATTGGTGGCGATGCCTTCGTCGCCCTCCAGCAGTTCCCTGTAGCGCTGTCGCGATTTCAACATCAGGTCGCGCAGGACAATCAGCGTCCAGCGGTCCCCGAAGATTTCCAGGGCAAAACTGATCGGGCAATCGGAGCGGCGCGGTTCAGAGGACGGAGGCATGTGATTTTCCAAATATTTCACTTGCAATATGCAAGCAAATTAATATGATCACTTGTAGATAGCAAGTGAACAGGAGGAATGACAATGACCATTGCTGGTGGATGCCTATGCGGGACTGTCCGGTACACGTGTGCTGAGGAAACCGGTGGAGGCCATTGCCACTGTAACGACTGCCGCAAGACCAGCGGCACTGGACACGGTTCACACATGATAGTTCCCGAGGCCGGGTTCGAAATGACCGGTGAGATCAGGTTCTTCGACAAGCCCGCCGACAGCGGCAACATGGTCAGCCGCGGTTTCTGCCCGGCGTGCGGTTCTGCTATCTATTCGACCAATTCATCCATGCCCGGCATGGTTTTTGTCAGGGCGTCCAGCCTCGACGATCCGGA
Source organism: Anderseniella sp. Alg231-50 (assembly GCF_900149695.1). NCBI lineage: Bacteria > Pseudomonadati > Pseudomonadota > Alphaproteobacteria > Hyphomicrobiales > Parvibaculaceae > Anderseniella > Anderseniella sp. Alg231-50. The sequence goes on from NZ_LT703003.1 coordinate 431,753, forward strand.
CAACTTCAAACCGCAGATGCGGGTCTATACCGACCGCGCCGCCACATGGGATCACATGGACGCGACGCTTCCCGGCTTCGCAACAATGCCGTAGACAGAAGACAGGCCGGAAAGCGTTCGGGCGGGCCTGTGAAAACCCGCAACTTGCGCAGCCACGCACACTATTCAACCGGGAAACCTGCAAACGCCATAACTGTGACTGACGCAGTCAACTCTCCGGATTGCTGATCACAAAGCAGGCCTTATGTCATGATCGTTGGCTGCGTAGATATCCAACAACTGGTCAAAATCGATGCCATCTGCCTGGGCTGCCGCCAGCGGATGATCAGAGCTTTCAAGTTCAATTGTCGGGCGTTGTCTTTCGTCGAGTGGATAAACCTGGCATTTCATGTTGAGCGTGTCCGGATACCCCTTCAGGCGGTTGGAAAACCATCCAAACCAGGGCCCCAGGTGGCCCTGCTTGCCGTCGTCAAATGTGTTGACGCAAATGTCGAAATTCGTTTTCGAAAGTGTGCTCCAAACACCAAAACCAAACGTCTGTCCATCTGAGCCGAGCAATGGTAATTCCAGCACGCAACGGATAAAGAAATTCTCTCCGTCGATGATGCAAAAGTCTTCCGTCAATATGTTATCGGAACTGAAAAGCTTCTCATTTGGCAGCCACTCCCTTGACCCTTGCCAGAAATCCGGCGCATCGCATGCCAGGTCGAAAACTCCATTGTGTTGCAGACCGCAGCAAGGACAGCGCCAGTCACCGCTGCTCAAAAGCGACCACCTGCTGTCAATGGTCAAATCCATTACCTAACTCTCTTGTAAGCTAGCGGGATGATGACTCACTCAGGCATCCGGCGGCGGCAGGAAGTGGATATTGTGCTCGCTGGCGAGGCGCACCACCTCGGCCGGATCCGGCACATTGTTGATCTTGGTGAACAGGTCCCACAATTGCTGGGTGGGCGACACCCAGAACACGCACTTCACGTCGTGACCGGAATTGTTGAAGATGCCGTGCGCCTGGCCGCGCGGCAGGCGGATCAGTTCACCGGCACCGGCGGTTGCATCAGTTCCGTCCAGAAACAGGTCGAAGCGGCCTTCCAGAACATAGATGAATTCATCCTGGTCAGGGTGGATATGCGGCGGTACGAACGTGCCGTCGGGAAACGTCGCGTGCCAGGAAAACGAGCTTTCGCACAGGTGCTTGGGAACATAGGTCTGTCCCAGGATATTCCACTTGATGCCGTCGATGCCTTCACTTGCCGGCGTGACGCCTGCGGTCATTTCGATCATGTCTGTCTCCTGCCGGATTGCTCGTTCAATGAACTTGGATGGGTGCATTCGACACCGGGAACCGGCGCCGTGCAAGACCTGAATAGTGCAAAATAATTCAGACTGCAGGCATTTGAAGTCTGTATCTTTTATCTCTATCGTGCATATTCAGTAGCTCGTCGGGACGAAACAAGACGGCACTCAGATACGAGAACACTCGGGAGGAGTTTGATAATGTTGAAGAAGACAGGAATTGCGGCGCTTGGTCTGGCGCTGATGGCATCAGCCTCGTACGCTGCCGACATCAAGATCGGTTACGTGACGACACTGACCACACCGGCTGCGGTTCTCGGCAACGACATGAAGGACGCCGTCAACCTGGCGGTGGAGCATCTTGACGGCAAGATGGCCGGAAAATCCGTTGAAATCATTTTTGAGGACGACGGCTTCAAGCCCGAGATCGGCAAGCAGAAAACCGACAAGCTGGTACAGCAGGACGATGTGCCGATCGTTGCCGGTTATATCTGGTCCAACGTGCTGCTGGCATCGGCCAAGTCTGTGCTGGACGCGGGCAAATTCCTGATCTCATCGAATGCCGGACCGTCGCAGATTGCCGGCAAGCTGTGCAACGCAAACTTCTTCTCGACGTCGTGGCAGAACGACCAGACTCCGATGGCGATGGGCGAAGTGTTGAACCAGCAGGGCGTCAAGTCACTGTACCTGCTCGGCCCCAACTATGCCGCCGGCAAGAACATGATGACCGGCGTGGAGCGCACCTTCAAGGGCGAGATCAAGGGCAAGGACCTGACCAAATGGCCAAGCCAGCTTGATTTTTCCGCTGAACTGGCAAAAGCCAAGGCATCCGGCGCGGAAGCCATTTTCGTGTTCTATCCGGGCAAGGCCGGCGGCGCGTTCATCAAGCAGTACCAGCAGGCAGGTCTGAAGGGCGAACTGGATTTGTATTCGGTATTTACCGTGGATGCCATTTCGCTGCCGAAACTGCAGGCAGCCAAGCTTGAAGGTGTCTTGGGTTCGCGGCTGACGCAGCAATGGGACCCGACACTGGACAACGCAGCCAACAAGAAGTTCGTTGCCGACTTCCGTGAAAAGTACAAGCGCTACCCGTCGTTTTATGCGGCACAGGCCTATGACACAATCAACCTGATCGCATCCGGTGTTGAAGCTGTCGGCGGCGACATGAGCAAGACCGACGAACTGCGCGCAGCCATGGCCAAGGCCGATTATGCGTCGGTGCGCGGCAAATATACCTATGGCAAGAACCACATGCCGATACAGAACTTCTATCTGCGTGAAGTTGTTGCCGACGATGCCGGGAACTGGACGACAAAGGTGGTCAAGACGGTTTACGAAAACCACGTTGATCCATATGTCGGCGAGTGTCCGTTGGCCAAATAAGCCACACGGCGAATAGAACGCTGTTTCATGGGGAGAACTTTTTGTTCTCCCCGTAAACTTGTTTCATGGCGGGTGGGCCATGGGATGGGTCTCTGGGATTGGCATTGGGGTTGGTGTTATTGTGGGATTGATATCCAGGCTGGGTAATTTGGGGCGATGAGCACACTGTTTTTCATTCAGTTCCTGAACGGGCTGCAACTCGGCGTATTGCTGTTCCTGCTGGCAGCAGGCCTGACGCTGGTGTTCGGCATCATGGACTTCGTCAACCTGGCGCACGGCTCGCTGTACATGGTCGGTGCGTTTTTCTGCGCCACGCTGACATTCTGGACCGGGTCGTTCGTGTGGGCGGTGCTGCTGGCAATCCCGCTGACCGCGCTGGTCGGGCTGGCGCTGGAGATGGGGGTGATCCGACATCTGTACCAGCGCGACCATCTTGACCATGTACTGGCCACCTTCGGGTTCATCCTGATCGCGGACACGCTCGTGCACCTGATCTGGGGCCCGGAAGGCATTGCCATCCCGCTGCCCGACTACCTGCAGGGCCAGGTGCAGATACTGCCGGGCATCATCTTTCCGACTTTCCGCCTGGTGATTATCAGCTGCGGACTGCTGGTGGCATTCGGGCTCTACTGGCTGATCACGCATACCCGTCTTGGCATGCTAATCCGGGCCGGCGCATCCAACCGGACCATGGTATCGGCACTCGGCATCGACATAAAAACCCTGTTTACGGCGGTTTTTGCCCTTGGTGCGGTGTTGGCCGGGCTGGCCGGCATGCTGATCGCACCGATCACCGAAGCAACCATCGGCATGGGTAATGACATTATCATCACCGCGTTCGTCGTGATCATCGTGGGCGGTATCGGTTCCATGAAAGGTGCCTTCATCGGCGCCCTGATCATCGGACTGATCGATACGCTGGGCCGTTCTTTCCTCGACGATATCCTGAAATTGTTCATCCCCGTCAATGCGGCGGAAACCGCAGGCCCGGCAATTTCGTCAATGCTGATCTATCTCATCATGGCTGCTGTGCTGGCGTTCCGCCCGCAAGGCCTGTTTCCACCAAAGGTGCGCTAGATGACTGATACCACGTCGGCCCAGCTCAGCGAGCACCTGCGGGCGCCTGACCTTTTCGGTTCGGCCAGCGGCCGCATCATTACCCTGGTGTTCATGGCCGTCCTGCTGTGCGTGCCGCTGGCCGCCTATTTCCTCGGCATCCGCCTGCAGCTGGTTTCGCTGGATTTCATCACGCGCATCCTGTGCCTGGCAATTGCCGCCGTCAGCCTCAACCTGATACTCGGTTTTGGCGGCATGATTTCATTCGGTCATGCGGCATATATCGGCATCGGCGCTTACTGCGTCGGCATCCCGGCCTATCACGGCTACGAATCCGGGTGGCTGCATTTCCCGCTGGCAATCTTTGCCAGTGCCGCTTTTGCCCTGGTCACCGGCGCCATCTCGCTGCGCACCAAGGGGGTCTATTTCATCATGATCACCATGGCGTTTGCGCAGATGGGATATTATTTTTTCCTGTCGCTGGACGAGTATGGCGGGGACGATGGACTGACCATCTATTCGCGGTCGGTGTTCAACATCATCAATATCGAAAACAAGATGGTGCTGTTCCTGTTGACCTATATCTGCCTTGCCGGGTCGATCTACCTGGTCTACCGGATTGTCAATTCCCGCTTCGGCATGGTGGTGCGCGGCTGCCAGTCCAACGAGGCGCGCATGAAGGCGCTGGGCTACAACACCTATGCCTACAAACTCACTGCCTATGTCATCGCGGGCGGCATGTGCGGGCTGGCCGGCGCGCTGCTGGGCAATTTCACCACCTTCATCTCTCCCGACATGATGGGCTGGTCGCGCTCCGGTGAACTGATGTTCATGGTGATCCTGGGCGGTACGGGATCGCTGTTCGGCCCGGTGTTCGGGGCGGTTACGTTCGTGTTCATCGAGGAACTGCTGTCCACCTTCACCACCTACTGGGCGCTGCCGTTCGGCGTGCTGCTGGTGTTGAGCGTCCTGTTTATCAAGGGCGGCCTGAACGGCCTGATCCAGCGGGGATGGCGCCGTGGCTGAGACCATGCTCGACATTCAGGGCCTGAAGAAATCGTTTGGCGGTGTTGTCGCGACCGACAGTGTGACACTGGGCGTTGAGGCCGGAGAACTGCACGCGATCATCGGGCCCAATGGCGCCGGCAAGACAACGCTGATTGCACAATTGTCCGGAGACCTGACACCTGATGCTGGTCATGTGGTGTTCAACGGCAAGGACATCACGACCGTACCAACCCATCGCCGTTCGCATTTCGGGCTGGCCCGGTCATTCCAGATCACATCCGTGTTCATGGGGCTCAGCGTCATCGACAATGTCGCGCTGGCCGTGCAGGCCCACGACGGACATTCGTTCAGGTTCTGGCAACCGGCCACTACCCAGGCCCGGTTGCGCAAACCGGCACTTGAGGTGCTGGAAAAGGTCGGGCTGGCCAACCGGGCCGGGACGATTGCCTCGGCCATGTCGCACGGCGAACGCCGCCAGCTTGAAATCGCCATGGCCCTGGCCACGGACCCGAGCTTCCTGCTGCTTGATGAACCGATGGCCGGCATGGGCGTGGAGGAAAGTGCCGCCATGGTGTCCATACTGCGAAGCCTGAAGGGCGAGAAAACCATTCTGCTTGTGGAACACGACATGGATGCGGTGTTTGCCCTGGCGGACCGCATTTCGGTACTTGTCTATGGCCGCATCATCGCCACCGGCAAGCCGGAAGACATTCGCAAGAATGCCGACGTGCGCAGCGCCTATCTCGGGGAGGTCTGATGCAATGCTGAAAGTATCCGGCCTTGAGACCTACTACGGCACTAGCCAGGCCCTGTTCGGCATGACATTTGACGTCAACTCCGGCGAGGTTGTTACCCTGATGGGCCGCAACGGCATGGGCAAGACCACAACCATCAATTCGATCATCGGCATCGTGCCGCCGACTTCAGGATCGATCGAGTTTGCCGGCCAGGAAGTATCGAAACTCGCCTCGTTCAAGACTGCAAATCTCGGCATCGGACTGGTGCCCGAAGGTCGGCAGGTCTTCCCCAACCTGTCGGTTCGCGAAAACCTGGTGGCAACCGCGTCCAATCATCAGGGGCTCGACGACCCATGGACCATCGAAAAAGTCTACTCGATGTTTCCAGAGCTTGAACTGAGGGCAACGTCAATGGGCAATCTTCTGTCCGGCGGTGAACAGCAGATGCTGGCGATCGGCCGCGCCCTGATGACCAATCCGCGCCTGCTGGTGCTTGACGAGGCAACCGAGGGACTGGCCCCGCTGATCCGGGAGAAAATCTGGGCGGCACTTTCCGACATCCGCAAGAGCGGCCTGTCCATCCTGCTGGTCGACAAGAACCTGAAAGACCTTTTAAAACTGGCGGATCGCCACTTCATCGTCGAGAAGGGACAGGTTGTATGGAACGGTACGTCCGCACAACTTTCCAAGGCCGAAGACGTTCAACATCGTTACCTGGGTGTTTAACTGCCATTTTGCGTGTTAAAGTTCCGCCGCAATAGGAGTGTCCAATCAGGTTCATGTTGCGGCGACTCGTTAAATTTCTTTCTGCCTTTGCAATTGTGCTGATCGCGCTGCCCATCGCGGCAGGTGCGGCTTATTCCTACGCCAAGGGCTGGCCCAGCAGCTGGCGTTCGGCTGACTGGTCATCTTCGGGACTTCTGCCGGAGGCTGCAACGGATGAGCCGGCTGCCATCTACATCATGGCGGCACGGTCCGGTCGCTGGAAAGGCATTTTCGCCGTTCATCACTGGCTGGTGATCAAGCCCGCCGGAGCTTCCGAATATGAGCGGTTTGAAGTGGTAGGATGGGGCTCGCCGGTGCGCCACAACGCCTATGCACCGGACGGGCGCTGGTATTCCAACGAGCCTTACGTCGTTCATGAGGTGCATGGTGCGAAAGCAGAAGCCCTGCTTCCAAAGGTTATCACAGCAGCGCGCATCTACGAATGGTCGGCGTTCGGTGACTATGTCGTCTGGCCCGGCCCCAACTCAAATACCTTTATCGCCAGTATCGCGCGCGAGGTGCCCGAACTCGGCGCGGAACTGGACCCAGCCGGTGTCGGCAAGGACTGGCTTGGTCCTGGACTCCGAACCGGCGTGATGCCGTCGGGGACCGGTATTCAAATTTCCTATGACGGCTATATCGGGGTCGGCATAAGCCGGCGTGAAGGGATCGAACTGCACGTGCTGGGCGCAACCATCGGCGTCGATTTCGACGATCTGGCCATCAAGCTGCCGGCGCTGGGGAAGATCGGGCTGAGATAGCTTTCGACCGCGAATCGTCGTCAGGCGCTGCCTATTAGTATTCCCGCCAGGAACACGATGAAGCCGCCCACGGCAATCTGGAACGCTGCGCGCATAAACGGCGTGTCCATGTATTTGAAGCGGATCCACGAGATCACCCACAGCTCGATGAACACAATGATCACGGCCAGCATTGTCGCCGTCCAGAAGTCATTGATCAGGTAGGGAAGCGTATGACCGATCCCGCCCACAGCCGTCATGATGCCGGCTGCAGAGCCACGGATCCACGGATGCCCGCGGCCGGTCAGTTCACCATCATCCGACAGGGCTTCGGCAAAGCCCATAGAGATGCCCGCGCCGACCGAAGCAGCCATGCCCACCAGAAATGTCTGCCAAGTGTCATGGGTTGCAAACGCAGCGGCGAACAGCGGCGCCAGCGTCGACACCGACCCGTCCATCAGGCCGAGCAGGCCGGGCTGCACGATCTGCAGCAGGAACAGTTGTTTTTCAGCGTCCGCCTCTTCCAGCTTGGTGTCGGCATCAAGATGCTTCTCGGTCAACTTTGCAGCAAGGTTCTCGTGGCCCTTTTCCTCTTCGGCCAAATCAAGCAGCAGTTTTTTCACATCATCATCCGACGTGCGCTCCGCGGCCTGCTTGTAAAACCGGTAATTCTCAAGCTCCATCACCTCGGCACGCTTGCGCACCACGTCCAGTGACAGCTGCTGCATCAGCCAGGCCGGCTTGTGCTTGACGAAACCGGCCACATCGGACCGGCGGATCAGAGGGATGAAGTCGCCAAATTTGGTCTGGTACAATTCCGTCAGACGGCGGCGATGTTCATGCTCTTCTTCCGCCATGTCGATGAACACACGCGCGGAGGACGGATATTGCTCCTGCAGCGAATTGGCAAATGCCATATAGGTGCGCGCATCATCGTCCTCGCTTGAAATCGCAAGGGCGAGGATTTCTTTTTCTGAGAGGTCGGCAAAAGGTTTCACGGGCGGCGGTCTTCTTGGTCTGGAATCGATTACGGGTTTCAGGAAACGTTTTTAGAATAATTCCAGATTACAGTCCAGCACTCAGGTGACCGGGACACAAATTTCTGATAACTCCGCTCTCCCTGTCTGGTGACCGGTCTATCTCGGTTCCAGGCTGGTTGGTCAGATTTTTGACGAAGCTTTCTGGCAACTGGCTTGTGTCCGCAGCAGTGATCTGGCTGTCTGCAGACTGCCCGTGCGTGCTTTCGGAGAACATGACTGCCATCAGCAATACCAGCACAGCTGTTGCCGTCAGTCTGGTTGGTGTTCCGGATTTAACTCGTGCCATGCCGGCTCCCCCATCAGATACAGGTGTTACACGGCAACATGTTAGATAACATCAGACTACGGAATGTTAACCGGACTGATAAAAATGAAACCAAAGAGCGGCGATCCTTAACGCCCGTAACCGGAGTTGGCGCTCACGGCCACACCTGATCCTAGTCGCGCTGCACTGCCGCCGACAGTAGTAAGTGTGCGAATGCCGCAGCCATAGCGATGGCCGCGGCCACGCCGCTTGCGGCAATGCTCCAGGTCGATATGACCAGCGCGCCGAGGGCAGACCCCAAAGACGCACCCAGGTAGATGCAGGCTGAATTGAGCGACAGCACGACATTCTGCTGGTCCGGTGCAAGCTCGATAAGGCGGGCCTGTTGCGGCACCATGAATGACCATCCGACGACGCTCCATCCGAACATGGCCGCAGCCACCAGGGCTTCGGGAAGCGGCAGCAGTGAAAACACCGGCAATACCATAATTTGCGCCACGCACAATACGATCAATGTCCGGAATCCGCCGACACGATCGGTCAGGAAGCCGCCCAGAATGTTGCCCACCACGGCCCCCAGCCCAAACAGTGTCAGCATGAACGTCACACCATTGCGGCCAAAGCCCATTTTTGCTTCCAGCAAGGGCGCTATATAGGTGTAGAGGATGTAATTCGCCGCCAGAAAAGAGACGGTGAAGGTAACAGCAAACAAGATGCGGGGCGCGGACAGCACCTTGCCCAGACTGGCAAGAGACGCCTGTTGAAACGGTACCCGGCCCGGGACCAGCGCCATGACTCCAACCAGGCTTACGCCGGTGATGACTGCAACAATCCAGAACGCGGCCTGCCAGCCATAGGTATAGCCGGCCCAGCTTCCCACCGGTACGCCCAGAACCTGTGCCAGAGTCAGTCCGAAGAACACCGTGGACAGCGCTCGCCCGCGTTGCGCCGGTGCACTGCACGACACGGCCACGGCGGCCGCGACAGGGGTGTAGATACCGGCTCCTGCCGCTGCCACAATGCGTGCAGCAAACAGTGTGGCGGGCGATACCGCCAGGGCACTCAATACTGCCGCCAGCAGGAACAGTGACAGGCCGGCGACAAGAACCAGGCGGCGAGGAAGCGTACCGGTCAGGCTGACCAGCAAGGGTGAGCTGATCGCGTAAGCAATGGCATAGACCGTCAGCACAAGTCCGGCTTCGGCATTGCTCATCGCCAGGCTAGACGCCAGCGGGGTGAGAATGCCGATGACGACAAAGGCCCCCATGCCAATGGCAAAATTCCCCAGCGAAAGGATGGCCAGAAGGCCGGCACGTCCACCCGGTTGCGGTTCTGCGACCTCAACCATGAACCATGAAACCCTTTCGCCGGTGTTGATCTGCCATCGTGTGTGTGTGAACGCAGTATTACCGCAACTCCAAGTTCGGCAGTAGAGCAATTTGTCCGCTTGACGGAAACCTCATCCACTGCCAAACACCAGCCCATGACAGAGACATCGCACATCCGCAATTTTTCCATTGTTGCGCATATCGACCACGGCAAGTCCACGCTGGCAGACCGGCTGATCCAGACCTGCGGCGGGCTGACCGCGCGCGAGATGAAGGAGCAGGTACTCGATTCCATGGAGATCGAGCGTGAGCGCGGCATTACCGTCAAGGCCCAGACGGTGCGCCTCGACTATACCGCCGACAATGGCGAAACCTACGAACTGAACCTGATCGACACACCGGGCCATGTCGACTTCGCCTACGAGGTCAACCGGTCACTGGCGGCGGTGGAAGGATCACTGCTGGTGGTCGATGCCGCCCAGGGCGTGGAAGCGCAAACGCTGGCCAATGTGTACCAGGCGATCGAGAACGACCACGAGATCGTGCCTGTCCTCAACAAGGTGGATTTGCCCGCGGCGGAGCCCGACAGGGTGCGCCAGCAGATTGAAGACGTGATCGGGCTGGATGCATCCGGCGCGCTGGAAATCTCCGCCAAGACCGGTATCGGCATCAAGGAAGTGCTGGAAGCAATTGTCCACCAGTTGCCCGCGCCGAAAGGCGAGGCAGACCAACCGCTGAAAGCCATGCTGGTCGACAGCTGGTACGATGCCTATCTCGGCGTCATCGTGCTGGTGCGCATACTGGATGGCCGGCTCAAAAAGGGCATGCGCATCAAGCTGATGTCCACCGACGCCAATTACCTGGTCGACCGGGTCGGCGTGTTCCGTCCGAAACAGGAAATGGTGACCGATCTGGGCCCCGGCGAAATCGGCTTCTTTACCGCCGCCATCAAGGAAGTCGCAGACACCCGTGTCGGTGACACGGTAACGGAAGAAAAACGCCCGTGCGCCGAAGCCCTGCCCGGTTTCAAACCGGCTCAACCCGTGGTGTTTGCAGGTTTCTTCCCCGTAGATACGGCAGAGTTTGAAGACCTGCGTGAGGCCATGGGCAAGTTGCGCCTGAACGATGCCAGCTTCTCGTTTGAAATGGAAACCTCCGCCGCACTCGGCTTCGGTTTCCGCTGCGGGTTCTTAGGGTTGTTGCACCTGGAGATCGTGCGCGACCGGCTGGAACGGGAGTTCAACATCGACCTGATCACCACGGCACCGTCGGTGATCTACCACATCCACCAGATCAAGGGCGAGATGCTGGAACTGCACAACCCTGCCGACATGCCCGAACCCAACTATATCGACACCATTGACGAACCGTGGATCCAGGCGACCATCCTGGTGCCGGACGAGTATCTCGGTGCGGTTCTGAAGCTGTGTGAAGACCGCCGCGGGCGTCAGAAGGAACTGACCTATGCCGGGTCGCGCGCCATGCTGATCTATGAGCTGCCGCTCAATGAAGTGGTGTTTGATTTCTATGACCGGCTCAAGTCAGTGACGCGCGGTTATGCCAGTTTCGATTACCAGATGACCGGATACGAGCCCGGCGACCTGGTACGCATGCACGTGCTGGTCAATGAGGAGCCGGTGGATGCACTGGCCATCATCGTGCACCGGGGCCGCGCCGAACAACGCGGCCGGGTCATGGTTGAAAAACTCAAAGACCTGATCCCGCGCCACATGTTCAAGATTCCCATCCAGGCCGCCATCGGCGGCAGGGTGATTGCGCGTGAAACCATTTCAGCCATGCGCAAGGACGTAACGGCGAAATGTTATGGCGGCGACGTCTCACGCAAGCGCAAGCTGCTGGACAAGCAGAAGGAAGGCAAGAAGAAAATGCGCCAGTTCGGCCGCGTCGAAATTCCGCAGACCGCGTTTATCGCAGCGTTGAAGATGGACGAGAATTAGAGTTTTGTAACGCTCACGCAAGCAGCCTTCGGCTGCGCTCCGCGGGGGCGGGCCTGACCGGCCCGAGACCCGTCGGGTCTGGTTATTTCTAAGCAGTCGAACAGCTTATCCGCCTTCGGCGGGCCGTTCTCCGACCCCGAACAACCATAGTGATGAACTCCTCCGAGGCACGGAACGTGCTGAGGCAAGGCCGACAGGCCGCCGCGCGGAGCGCGCCCTAGCGGAGCGCAGCCGAAGGCTGCTTGCGTGAGCGGAATAAACCAGCCAGTTCGCGTGAGCGGAATCAAACCAAACTCAGCCCTCAAACGCCTTGAAATGCTTCGACAGCTTCAAACCCTGCTTCTGGTAGTTCGAACCGATGCCCTGGCCGTACACGGTTTCCGGCGGCTCGCTCAGGGGTTCGTAGACGAGGCGGCCGATGATCTGGCCGTCTTCGAGGATGAACGGCACTTCGTGGCTGCGGACTTCCAGCACGGCGCGCGAGCCTTCACCGTCGCCCGACACGTCACCAAAACCGGGATCAAAAAAGCCGGCATAGTGCACGCGAAATTCGCCGACCAGCGGGTTGAACGGAACCATCTCCGCGGCATGTGTCGGCGGCACCCGAACCGCTTCCTTCGACGCCAGAATGTAAAACTGGTCCGGATCCAGGATCAGGGAGCCGCGCTGCCAGATCGGGTCCCAGTAGTCGAGGACTTTAAGACCTGCCTTGCGGTCCACATCTACCAGGCCGGAATGGCGCTTGGCGCGGAACCCGACCGGCTGATTGTCACCGAAACTCGACAGGTCGACGCTCAGGGCTATGCCATTGTCTATGGAGACTTCTCCTGAAGTGACCAGCGGTTTCTGATTGTGCAGTTCGTGGATCAGATCGTCACTGGGCGACACGGTGCCGGCGCGAAAGCGGATTTGCGACAGGCGCGAACCGGTCCGTGCCAGGATCGGAAACGTGCGCGGGGATATCTCAGCGTAAAGCGGGCCCTCGTATCCGGCAGGCACTGTGTCAAACTCGGCCGCGTTGTCGGCGATGACGCGGGTGAAGATATCCAGCCTGCCGGTTGAGCTCTTGGGATTGGCGGCTGCCGACATGGCGGGGTCCAGCGCCAGCGACTCCAGTAGCGGCACGATATACACGCAACCAACTTCCAGTACTGCACCGTCTGTCAGGTCAACCTTGTGCAGGGAAAGCTGATCCAGCCGGTCGGCAACAGTGTTGCGCGGGCCGGGCATGAACGACGCACGTACCCGCCAGGCTACCTCTCCCAACCGCAAATCCAGGCTGGCAGGCTGTACCTGATCCACATCCAGGACGCTTTCGGCAATAATGTGGCCCGTTTCGACCATCTGGCGGATAATATGGGCCGGTACAATGCCATTTGCAGCTTGAGTGGTCATCTGTAATGCTTTCTGATGCGTTTCAGACAACAGAGTTAGCATATCGGCAATTCGGAGTCGGCTGTAACGATCACTTATCAGCCGCATACGGGTTGATTTTCGTGGATAAACAGGCGCACCAAGACGTTTGGTCCAAACTTTCATCGTATCGCCAAAGGCGCTCGGACAAACCATCGGTAAAGCGAATCATGGACATGTATCAGGCAGTTACACACGACATAGAAGTATCGGTCCTGCCGCAGTACCTGGACGACCGCTCCGCGCCTGATGAAAACTACTATGTCTGGGCCTATACGGTGTCGATTGAAAACAAGGGCGACAAAACCGTCACCCTGCGCACCCGACACTGGGAAATCATCGATGCCAACGGCCAGCGCCAGGATGTTGACGGAGAAGGCGTCATCGGCAAGCAACCGACGCTCGGCCCCGGCGAGCGGTTTGAGTATACCTCCGGCTGCCCGCTGGCCACGCCGAGCGGCTTCATGGCCGGTTTCTACACAATGGAAGGCGCCAACGGGGAAATGCTGCAGGTCGAAGTCCCGGCGTTTTCGCTGGACTCGCCAGATGCTCAACTTACCATCAACTGACGCGTCCTGAGAATTTTGGAGACCTTTAAGCCTTGAGTATCCAGCACACCATGTCGTCAGCAGAAATGCTGGGACACCTGATCAGTTTTGACACCACGTCGTGCAACTCCAATTTTCCGCTGATCGAATTTGCCGAAGCGTTTTTGCGCGAACAGGGCATCGAAGCCGTACGGGCAGACTATGCGCCCGGCAAGACCAATCTTGTCGCCAGCATCGGGCCTGCCGTTGATGGCGGGGTCGTGCTGTCGGGCCACACCGATACTGTGCCTGTAACCGGCCAGACCTGGGCCACCGATCCGTTCAGCATGACCGATGTCGGCGGCAATCTGTTTGGCCGCGGCACCTGTGACATGAAAGGGTTTCTGGCGTGCTGCCTGGCTGCAGTCCCGCAGCTCAAGGCACGCAACCTGAAGCGCCCGGTTCATCTGGTGTTTTCATGCGATGAGGAAGTGAGCTGTGAAGGTGTGATCCCTGCCGTCAGGCGCTTCGGCCACGACATGCCGACACCTTCGATTTGTATTGTCGGAGAGCCGACCATGATGGACGTGATGACGGGCCAGAAGGCATGCCAGGCGTTTGTGACAACCATCACCGGTGTTGAAGCCCACTCCAGCAAACCGGCGCTGGGCTGGAGCGCGCTGAATGAAGCCAACCTGCTGATCACCGAGATCAATGCCATTGCGCAGGAAATGCGCGACAAGGACAACGCGAACTGCCCGTTCGACCCGGCCTTCACAACCGTGCACGTGGGTGCCGTGCACTCCGGCACGACAGTGAACATCGTTCCCAACCTGGCTACGATCTCGTGGGAGGCACGGTTGCTGCCGGATCAGGACACCAGTGAAATTCGCGACCGGGTCGCACGGTTCGTGCAAGGCCGCAACGAGGTGATCCGTGCGACATATCCCGATGCCGGGATTGAGACCGACAATTACGTCAATGTACCCGGGCTGGAACCGGAACCGGACGGCGAGGCAAAATCACTTGCCATGCGGCTCACCGGCACAAACCACACCGGGGTGGTGTCGTACGGCACCGAAGCCGGCCACTTCCAGGCGGCAGGCATGTCGACGGTTATCTGCGGGCCGGGATCGATTGACCAGGCCCACAAGCCGGACGAGTTCGTTGCCGCAGGCCAGCTTGTGGAATGTGACAGGTTTCTCGACCGGCTGGGAGATGACCTCAGCGGGTCTTAAGAGAGGTCAGATGTCTCCATATCCGTCATGCCGGCGCAGACACTCAACCAGACGGTGACAGCAAGCTGTTTTGGACCCCAGCCTTCGCCGGGGGGTGTAGTGATGTTGCAATTATCGAGCTCCAGGTTTCAGATCCATAAATCGAACAAACGTCGAATAGCTGACGTGCGGACGACGTTGTCTTTCGCCGCAGTCATGGCAATGGCCGGTTTCCACGCTTATCGCCTGAGCGTGCGATACAATTGGTGGCACTTTGAACCAAGACGGCAGATGGGTTCGCAATCGTCGCAAACCGACATGCCACTGAAATTAGCTGATATAGAGTGCTCAGGAAAAACCACTCGTATCTTTGGTATGCGTTCGCAGGAAGGGCCAGATAAACATTGGAAATCCCGAAGACAATGCACGCGGTTGTGCTAACTGGCCACGGAGGTCTGGAAAAACTACAGTACCGAACCGACGCCCCGGTCCCGAAAGCCATGCCCGGTGAGGTGTTGATCCGGACGGCGGCGGCAGGCGTCAACAATACCGATATCAACACGCGTATTGGCTGGTACTCAAAGGCCGTCCAGGAAGCAACGAATTCCGGCGGGGCTGTGGGTTTTGAAAGTGTCAACGACGACGACGCCAGCTGGTCCGGCAAGCCGCTCAGTTTTCCGCGGATTCAGGGCGCGGATGTCTGTGGCTATGTCGTGGCGGTTGGCGAAGGTGTCAGCGACGACCGTATCGGCGAGCGGGTAGTGGTGCGCAATATGCTGCGATCCTATGTCGAGTATCGTCCATATGAATGCTGGACGATCGGCAGTGAGTGTGACGGCGGCTTCGCCCAGTTTGTTGTGGCACCGGCACGCGAAACTCACTGTGTAGACTGCGATTGGACAGACGCAGAACTTGCTTCGGTTCCTTGCGCGTATTCCACCGCAGAGAACATGTTGCATCGCGCAGGCGTTGGCGCGGAACGGGTTTTGGTATCAGGCGCGTCAGGAGGTGTCGGATCCGCCGCTGTACAACTCGCCAAGCGACGCGGGTCAAAGGTGATTGCGCTTTCATCAGCGGCCAAAGCAACAGAAGTGGAAGCTCTTGGTGCAGATCAGGTTCTCGACCGGAACGCCGATCTGGTGGCAGAACTGGGTGCCGGCTCGATCGATGTGGTGATTGATCTGGTCGCAGGGGAACAATGGCCCGCCTTTCTCGATGTATTGCGACGCGGCGGGCGTTATGCAACCGCTGGCGCCATTGCCGGACCAATCGCTCAGATCGACGTGCGTACGCTTTATCTCAAAGATCTCACACTCATGGGATGCACCTTTCAGGAAGATGAAGTATTTGCCAATTTGATCAACTACATCGAAGCTGGTGAAATTCGTCCCGTTGTTGCCAAAACCTATCCGCTGCGCAACATCGCCCAGGCACAAGAGGACTTCCTGGCTAAGAACCATACCGGGAAACTGGTCCTGATCCCACCGGGGATTGCATCATGAAAATCGCTCAGTTGCACATCTACCAACATGATCTGCCGGTTAAAAACGGCCCGTATACGATGTCCTATGGTGAAATATCGGCATTGGACACGACGCTTGTAAAGCTCGTCACGGACACAGACATCGTCGGCTGGGGCGAAACGTGCCCACTTGGACCGATCTATGCCGAAGCTCACGCTGAAGGAGCACGCGCAGCACTTTCCGGCATGGCTCCAGGTTTGATCGGAACGGAGGTTTTGCCGCTTAGTGTACATCGACGAATGGATCAGCTGCAGAATGGTCACAGCTACGCCAAAGCTGCCGTGGACATTGCTGTGCATGATGCATTGGGCAAGTCACTTGGTCTGCGCATCGCGGATCTGTTGGGGGGCGTTGTGCGTGATCGCGTCCCTTCTTACTACGCGATCGGGATTGAAACGCCTGATGATGCAGCGCGGATAGCTGCCGAGAAGCGTGCAGAGGGCTACCCGCGGCTGCAACTGAAAGTCGGCGCGCATCCTCTGGAGCTCGACCTTGAAGTCATCCACAAGGTCTGGGAAGCCATCAGGGGTAGTGGCGTGCGTCTTGCCATTGATGCCAACAGAGGATGGACCACACGCGATACCATACACATCAGCCTTGCATGTCGTGACATCCCGCTTGTTATGGAACAACCATGCAGTACGAATGAAGAAATGCGTCAGGTGCGGTCAATGCTGCACCATCCACTTTACATGGATGAGAGTTCCCGTGACGTAAACACGGTTATCAGCGCTGCTGGATCCGGGTTAGTAGATGGGTTCGGGTGTAAACTCACAAGGCTGGGCGGATTGCATCCGATGACAACGGTGCGTGACATCTGTGCCGCGAGGAATTTGCCACACACATGTGACGACGCGTGGGGTGGCGATATACTCGCGGCGGCCTGTACGCACCTGGGGGCAACCGTGCGCCCCGATTTGTTGGAAGGCGTCTGGCTGGCCGCGCCCTATATTGATGGCCACTATTGCCCCGAAGTTTGCATAGAACCTAAAGATGGACACATCAATCTGCCCAAGGGCCCCGGGCTTGGCGTCACTCCTGATGAAGCGGCGTTTGGCCCGCCGGTTGTCGAATATTAAAAACCCAGTCCGGCCTGAGCTCACGAAAGGTCAGACAGGTTTGCGCGTTGCAGACATTGGAACAGACTGCTCGCTACCGAGCGTGAGTTACTCCGCATTCAGGATCTCATCTGCGTCAAACCGGTAGCTGGCCGAGCAGAATTCGCACTTCACGTCGATGTTGCCGTCCTCGGCCATGTGCGCCTTGTCGTCGTCCGGCATGGTGGCGAGAATG
Organism: Anderseniella sp. Alg231-50; assembly: GCF_900149695.1. Classification (NCBI taxonomy): domain Bacteria; kingdom Pseudomonadati; phylum Pseudomonadota; class Alphaproteobacteria; order Hyphomicrobiales; family Parvibaculaceae; genus Anderseniella; species Anderseniella sp. Alg231-50. Next base: position 449,302 of record NZ_LT703003.1, read on the forward strand.
CCCTTCAGCCGGTCTGCCGAACAGGAACAATAGCGTTTGAGTTTCAGTTCCGGATAAACCGTGACGCCGTCTTCGTGAAACAACCGGTACAGCACGCGTTCCGATGACAGCAGCGGATCAATCAGCTCATGATCCTCCGCGGTTTCCAGCAGCAGTTTTGCCTTGCGCCAATTGTCGTCTTCATCGACCTCAGGCTCGCCGTTGCCTGACGGATCATCACCGGAATAGACCTGCATGGGGCTGATGCCGCCGTCTTCCGGCAGATGCTGGATCATGATGGCACCGGCGCGCCATTTGTCCTGCTGCCCGGCGCGGCCGACCAGCGGACCGGACGCGAGACGCAACAGGGTCGGGATTTGTTCGGACTGGCGGAAGTAGTCATGCGCCGCATCAACCAGCGAGGCATTGTTGAGCCCGACAATGCCCTGGTAGCGTTCCATGTCCTCACCCTGGTCAACCGTCATGGCAAGATGCCCGTTTCCGATGACGGACTGCGCCGTTACGCCACCGGTTGCCTCCAGGCGGGCAAGCGCGTCGGTATCGACACGCGCATAGCCCCTGATCTGGTCAGGCGACACGAAGTCAGCCACCAGCATAGACACCGGCCCGTCGGTTGACGTCTGCAGGATGAACTTGCCGTCGAACTTGAGCATGGCGCCGAACATGGCAACCAGTGCGACAGCTTCCGCCAGCACGGCGGACGCGGCCATCGGGTAATCATGGCGGCCCAGAATGTCATCGAGAATGCCGCCAAGGCGCACGACCCGACCGCGCACGCCCAGCGGCTTGATGTCAAACGGCAGTACCGCGTCCTCAACCGAAATCACGGTTGTTATGTCCAGCATCGAAGGTTCCGTCACGACTAAATCTATCCTCAAGTTTCCTACAGCTTGCCGAGACACCAGCGCAGGATGGCTTTCTGCGCGTGGAGCCGGTTTTCCGCCTCGTCAAAGACCACGGACTTCGCGCCGTCAATGACGGAGCCTGTGACCTCTTCTTCCCGGTGAGCCGGCAGGCAGTGCATGAAGACGGCGTCTTTATCCGCGCGCGCCATGAGGGCATCGTTTACCTGATAGGGCATCAGAAGATTATGACGGTTTGTTGCGTCCTGGTCGTTCATCGAAACCCAGGTGTCGGTGACCACGCAGTCGGCACCGGAGACAGCTTGCTGAGGGTCGGTTCCCAGATGCAGCCTGACGCCGTTGTCCTTGGCCCATTCAAGCGCTGCCTTGTCGGGCGCCAGCTCCGGCGGTGTTGCCACGCGGAGTTCGAAATCCAGCTTGCCGGCCGCATGTATCCACGAGGTCAGTACATTGTTGCCGTCACCGACCCAGGCAACGGACCGGCCGGAAATCGCGCCCTTGTGCTCCTGCAGCGTGAGCAAATCCGCCATGATCTGGCAGGGATGTGATGCATCGGTCAGCCCGTTGATCACCGGCACCGTTGCTTCTGCGGCCAGTTCGTGCAGTTTTTCCTCACCATGGGTGCGCAACATGATGGCATCCACCATGCGCGACAGCACCCGGGCCGTGTCTGCCACGGTCTCGCCGCGGCCAAGCTGCAGGTCGGCAGCCGACAGCACAAGTGACTCACCACCGAGTTGCCGGATGGCAACGTCGAAAGACACCCGCGTCCGGGTAGACGGTTTTTCGAAAATCATGGCCAGCAGATGACCCTCAAGCGGGCGCTGGCCGTCTGCGACGCCCTTTGGCAATCCGGCGCGGGCGCGCTTTGCGGACAATGCGCCGGACAGTATTGCATTGAGGTCATCGGTGGAGACGCCCGAGATATCCAAAAATGATTTCGTTGTGTCAGACATGATATATGCCGGAACCTCTTGAATTATTGGCCGGGACCCGGGGCCCCGAATTGAAACGGATTTCTAGTTGCTGGCAGTCGATGATCGAAGCTGGCGGCAAGCTGCTTCAATGCGCGCAACCGCCTGGGAAACTTCATCGGCGCTAATATTCAGCGGCGGCAGCAGGCGCACGACATTGTCGCCTGCACCAATAACCAGAAGATCATTGGCAACACAGGCTGCCTGAACGTCGGTGTTTGGAAGCTTGCATTCCAGGCCGAGCATCAGTCCGCTGCCGCGCCCCCCGGCAAGGATATCCGGGAATTCGTCTGTCAGGCCAGCAAGCTTCTGGCTCAACAACAATGACATCTGGCCCACATGATCCAGAAAGCCGTCTTCCAGAACGATGTCGAGTACGGCATTGCCGATTGCCATGGCCATCGGGTTGCCGCCATAGGTAGAGCCGTGAGACCCTGCGACCATGCCCTTGGCGGCCTCTGATGTGGCAAGGCAGGCTCCCAGCGGAAAACCACCGCCGATGCCTTTCGCCGACGCCATGATATCCGGCGCAATAGACGAATGCTGATGAGCAAACAGCTTGCCGGTACGTCCCATTCCACACTGGATTTCATCGAACACCAGCAGGATGCCGTGCTTGTCGCACAGTTCGCGCAAGCCTTTCAGGCATTTGGCAGGCACTGTCCTGATGCCGCCCTCACCCTGTATCGGTTCAACCAGAATACCGGCTGTTTCAGGCCCAATGGCGTTTTCAACAGCCTCGTGATCAGCAAACGGCACCTGGTCAAAGCCGTCAACGGCAGGGCCAAATCCGTCTATGTACTTTTGCTGACCACCGGCGGCGATGGTGGCCAGGGTGCGGCCATGAAAGGCACCTTCGAATGTGATCAGACGGTATTTTTCAGGGTGACCGCAGGCTGCGTGGTACTTGCGCGCCATCTTGATGGAACACTCCATCGCTTCCGCACCGGAATTGGTGAAGAACATGGTGTCAGCAAAGGTTGCCTCGCAGAGACGCTCGGCCAGGCGTTCGCCGTCGGGAATGCGATACAGGTTTGACGTGTGCCACAGCTTTTCAGCCTGTTTTTTCAGGGTGTCAACCAGATGCGGATGGCAGTGACCAAGCGCATTGACCGCGACACCCGCCCCGAAATCAAGCAGCGTGCGCCCGTCAGATGCCTTTACCCACGCACCTTCGCCGCTTTCAATGGAAAACGCCGTGCGATTATATGTCGGCAGAACAGCTTGTGTCATACTCAAACAGACCTTCCGGGTACGCCAACCCTTGAAACAGCAAACGCCACCGGCAAGCGGCGGCGTAACTTCGTGTTCCGTCAGTATATTGTGTTTTTAACACGTTGGCAACGTGAACACCGTGACGGCAAACCACCCGAAACTGATAAATCGGGTCTCAAAATCGCAATATGACGTCTGCCTGAGTCAGAACGCCGCATCGACCTGCCACAAAGCTGGGGATTAACCTGTGGTTAACCATGTTTTTGGGCCGAAGCTGGGGAAAACCGGTGAAATCCGTTGCCTGACTCTTGCACGAGATTCAGCCTATTTAGTAGGGTCCCGATCACAGTCTACGAAATGTAGCGATTTCTGTCCGTACATATGCGTTTCACGCCGAACCGATTATGGCCGGCGAATGAAGAAGGATTCCGCTTGTGAGCGATGAACAATTACCGGGTGAACCCCCACAAAAACTTCCCTGGACCGACGACCGGGTCGAGGCGCTGAAGAAGATGTGGGCCGAAGGCCTGAGCGCCAGCCAGATTGCAGCGAAGCTTGCAGGCGGTGTGACCCGTAATGCCGTGATCGGCAAGGTTCATCGCATGGGGCTGTCCGGACGCGTTACCCGGGCCCGGGTTTCCACACCGCGCACCCGCAAGACACGTGAACCGAGCCATCCAGGCCGGGCGAGTTCGTCAAGCAGTACACCGCGCACGGCAGGCAATAACGCACTGAAGCCACTGGCGTCGGTGAAACCCGAACCCATCCTCGAACCGGTACCGATCCATATTGCCGATATTCCGGTCGGTGAACGGGTCACCATCCTGATGCTGTCCGACAAAACCTGCCGCTGGCCGATCGGCGATCCCGGCAGTGAGGAATTCTGCTTCTGCGGCAAGGCACCAAAGGAAGGCGCACCTTACTGCGCCGGTCACGCAGCGCTTGCCTACCAGCCGCAGCGCGACAGAAGCCGCCGCACCGGCTGAACACGAAACCGCAGCAGTTTTTAAAAGATCCGGTGGCGCACCTGCTCCACCAGATTTTTTTGTGGCTTGCGGAAAACAGTCAGGCCTTGACTGCGCCGAAGCGCTCGTCAAACGAGTATCCCATGCCGCGCACGGTGCGGATCGGGTTAACCTCCCGGGCCCGGCTGATGGACTTGCGCAGGCGCCCGACGTGAACATCCACCGTGCGCTCGTCCACATAGACATCCCTGCCCCACACAGAATCGAGCAATTGCGAACGGGTGTAGACACGCCCGGGCGTCTGCATCATGTGTTCCAGCAGTTTGAACTCGGTCGGCGACAGGTCTATGTCACGCCCGGAACGCTGAACCCGGCGGGTGCGGCGGTCGAGAGAGATATCGCCGGCCTGCAGCATGTCGGCGACAGCATCGGGGCTGGAGCGGCGCAATAGTGACTTGACCCGCGCCAGAAGCTCCGGCACCGAAAACGGCTTGACCACATAGTCGTCGGCACCGGTGGCCAGGCCGCGCACCCGCTCGGTTTCCTCTCCGCGCGCCGTCAACATGATGATCGGCACTTCGCGGGTTTCAGAGCGCGCCCTGAGAGACCGGCATATTTCAATGCCCGACAGGTTGGGCAGCATCCAGTCCAGCACAATTATATCAGGCGTATCATTGAGCACGTCACGCACCACGTCCTCCGAGCCGTCGAGAGTACGCACGGTGTAGCCCTCGGCTTCAAAATTGTAGGCGAGCAGCTCCTGGATCGACTCTTCATCTTCGACAATCAATACACTTGCAGGCATTCGCTGGCTCCGTCTAGCCGATCAAACAATTACTTCTTGGCACGCGCCTCGATAGGGGTCAGGGAGGTGCTGTCCTCCTTTGGCCGGGGTCCGTCCAGCGTATCGCCGGTCACCAGATAATGGATGTTTTCAGCAATATTGGTGGTGTGATCCCCGATGCGTTCAATGTTCTTGGCGCCGAACAGCAGGTGGGTGCACATGCCGATGGTGCGCGCGTCTTCCATCATATAGGTCAAAAGTTCGCGAAACACCGAATTGTAGAGAGTGTCGATGCGGCTGTCATTATGCCAGACATCGTTGGCCTTCTGGGTATCAAGACTGGCGTAGGCATCCAGCACATCGGCCAGTTGTTCCAGGGCAAGGTCCGCCATCCGGCTCATCCCCGCATTGACCGAGCGCGGCAGTGGCTCGTTCACGGCAAGCGTCCTCTTGGCGATGTTCTTGGCCAAATCGCCGATCCGCTCCAGGTCGGACGAAATGCGGATGGCAACCATGATGGCGCGCAAATCTGCCGCCATGGGCTGGCGCATGGCGATCAGCTTGATGGCGTTGTCCTCGACTTCCTTTTCCAGGGCATCGATCTTGTCGTCGGCTGCAATGATATGCTCCGCCTTGGTGCGATCCGACGTGGACAATGCCTCAATGGCCTTGCCGAACTGATCTTCCGCCAGGCCGCCCATCTGGGCAATCAGATTGCGCAGCTTTCCGAGATCCTCATCGAATGCAGAAACAATGTGCGTGGTCATTCGGGGTCAACCTTTCTGATATGGATAATGCTCCGGCTGCAACTCAGCCGAAGCGGCCCATGATGTAATCCTGGGTGCGACGTTCTTGCGGGTTGGTGAAAATGGCTTCGGTGTCACCCACTTCCACCAGCGTTCCCAGATGGAAGAAGGCGGTGAGCTGCGACACGCGTGCCGCCTGCTGCATGGAGTGAGTCACAATCACGATACAATAATTTTGCCGCAGCTCATCTATGAGCTCCTCGATACGGGCTGTGGCAATCGGATCCAGTGCCGAGCACGGCTCGTCCATCAGAATGACATCCGGATTGACCGCGATGGCGCGTGCAATGCACAGCCGCTGCTGCTGGCCGCCGGACAGCCCGGTCCCCGGCGCATCGAGACGATCTTTCACTTCCTCGAACAGACCGGCGCGCTTCAAAGAATTGACGACGATCTCCTCAAGATCGGTTTTGGACTGGGCCAGGCCGTGAATACGCGGGCCATAGGCGACATTTTCCATGATCGATTTCGGAAACGGGTTGGGTTTCTGGAACACCATGCCGACGCGTGCTCGCAGCTGCACGACATCAAGGTCGGGGTCGTATATGTCATTGCCGTCAATAGTGATCTCACCCCCAACCCGGCAGATCGGGATGGTGTCGTTCATGCGGTTGATACAGCGCAGGAACGTCGACTTGCCGCACCCTGACGGGCCGATAAAGGCAGACACCGCACGGTCGGGAATGGCGATGTCCAGCGGGTAGATCGCCTGCTTTTCACCATAGTGGACTGTCACATCCCTGGTCACGATTTTCGGAGTGCCCTGTTTCATGATCAGCGGCTCGGCCGGCGTCATGATGGTTTTATGGCGTGTGTCAGTTTCCATTACCGCAGCGTCCATTTTATTTCTCCAATCGAACCAAACTCAAGAATGACAAATACTACCAACGGCGCTCAAACTGCCTGCGCAGGAAAACGGCAAGCGCATTCATCAGGAACAGAAAACCGAGCAGAACCATGATCGCGCCGGCCGTCTTGGCCTGGAATGCCGCCTCGGGCAGGTCAGACCACAGAAATATCTGAACCGGCAGAACCGTCGCGGCATCACTGAACCCGGTCGGCACATCCACGATAAAGGCGACCATGCCGATCATCAGCAGCGGTGCCGTCTCTCCGAGCGCCTGGGCCATCCCTATGATGGTGCCGGTCAGAATCCCCGGCATGGCCAGCGGCAGAACATGATGGAAAACCGCCTGCTGGTGCGACGCACCGACCCCGAGGGCACCTTCGCGTATCGATGGCGGTACCGCGCGCAGCGCAGCACGCGAGGCAATGATGATTGTCGGCAGTGTCATAAGCGCCAGCACCATGCCGCCGACCATCGCGGATGACCTCGGCAGGCCGAAGAAATTCAGGAAAACAGCAAGCCCCAGCAAACCGAAGACAATCGACGGTACAGCCGCGAGGTTGTTGATGTTCACCTCGATCAGGCGGGTAATACGGTTGCGGGGTGCAAACTCCTCCAGGTAAATAGCCGCCGCGACACCGATCGGCAGGGACAATATCAAGGTAACCAGCAGGGTCAGAGCCGACCCGATCATGCCGCCGAGCACGCCTGCCACTTCGGCTTCGCGACTGTCGCCACGCTGGAAGAACGGCCAGTTGAAACCGCTGTTGACCATCCCGGCATCCCGCAGACTGGTCAGCCAGATGATTTCCTTATCATTGATCCGGCGATCTGCTTCCGGCTGGGAATACTCGACCAGAGACCAGTTGCCAGCCGCAACTGCGTCGGTTGCCGCGACCGGCATGTAAGCCTGGCCGGTGATGTAGTTGCTGCCGACTTCGGCAATCTTGACCACGCCTCTTTCAGGTAACCAGACAAAGTATGACGGCAATGCAGATGTCAGTATTTCTGCGCCTGACGGGTTTTCTATGCTCGCAGAAAGCTTGTCCGTCTGCGCTTTCAGACGCTCCAGTGCGGCCGCCACGCTGCTTGTGTCAGCCCGCAGCTTTGCCAGGCGCCGTTTCGCCGGATGGGTATCGGTTGCCGCGGTGCCTGCTTCAGCGACGGCGGCTTCGGCAACCGGAGTTTCGGCCGCCAGCCGGTCACGTACCCGCTCCAGTTTCGATGCGTCCAGCGACAATCTGGCCCGCCGGGTTTCAAGCTGTTGCTTCACCCTGGCCAGGACACCGGTAAAATCGTCACCACTTGAAGTCAGCCTGAAATCCTTGCCAACCTCTTCCACCGAGAGGCTGCCGCTCACCGGAAGAGCGGCTTCATCAGTGCTCATGCCCTGCAGGAACAGGTCCGCTTCGTCGGAGAGCTTCAGGTCAAGGCGCTGTGTCGTACCAATGAGTGCCGGATTGGCGATGATCTCCCTGCGTACCTTGTCGGCTGCATCAAATGACAAGAGTTTCGGCAAGGCGCGTCGGTCGCTGCGCGACTTGACACCAGGGAACTGGGCGCGGATGGCGCTGTTGACGATGGAGTTGAAGTTGCCCTTGTTGATGGCATCGGCGTCGATCTTGCTGTCATCCAGGGCGACATCAAGCGTAACCGTATTGGCCTCGAACGCCGGCAGGCCTTTCAGCAGAATGTCACTCAGCAACAGGACCAGAAACGCGCAGGCAAAACCAATCGCGGCTAGGCCGTACCAGCGAAACCTGGCTTCCGCCCGATAGCGTTTTTTGATGCGGGATGCATCGAGCGCTTGCGACATCGGCTTTCCGGGCTGTGCAGAAACTGGATTGGCCATGTCAGTCATACTGTTCCTTAAAGCGCGACACGACGCGCAGGGCGATCATGTTCAAAATGAGCGTGAAGAAGAACAGGACGAAGCCGAGTGCAAATGCCGATAGCGTTTTCGAGCTGTCGAATTCCTGATCGCCAACCAGGAGGGTCGCAATCTGCACGGTGACCGTTGTCACTGCCTGCAGCGGATTGAATGTCTCGATCAGGTCCCAACTGACCGCATGGGCTGCAAGACCGGCCGCCATGACCACGATCATGGTCTCTCCGACAGCACGGGAGACAGACAGCATGAAGGCCGACACAATGCCCGGCAGCGCGGCTGGCAACACCACTTTTTTCACCGTCTCAGACTTGGTGGCGCCCATGGCGTAGGACCCGTCCCGCAAGGATTGCGGCACGGCGTTGATGACATCGTCAGACAGTGACGACATGAACGGAATGATCATCACGCCCATGACGATGCCCGCAGCCAAAGCGCTCTCAGATGCCACTTCCAGGCCGATGCTCTCACCCCATCGGCGTATCAGCGGAGCGACGGACAGGGCTGCAAAGAAGCCGAACACGACCGTTGGAATGCCAGCCAGGACTTCCAGTATCGGCTTGGCGACCGAGCGCGCGCGCGGGCTGGCGTATTCAGCCATGTAAATGGCCGCAAACAATCCGATCGGCCCCGCCACGCACATGGCAATAAACATGACCAGCGTGGTCCCGATGAACAGCGGCACCGCACCGAATGCACCGGACGATCCTACCTGGTCTGCACGCAAGGCTGTCTGCGGGCTCCACTGGGTGCCGAACAGGAACTCGGTAACCGGAACCTTGGCGAAAAACCGAAAGGTTTCGAATATGACCGAGAACACGATTCCAACAGTGGTCAGGATGGCGACTGCCGAACAGGCAATCAGCACCACCAGGAAAATGCGCTCCACGGAATTGCGGGCGCGGAACTTGATGGACAATTTTCGCGACGCAAGGACGGCTGTGCCGACACCGACCAGCAAGGCGACGGCAAGTTGCAGCCAGCCCGACACGGACCGGAGGTTTCCGAACACCTCACCTGCAGCACGCACGCCTTGAGGATAGGCACTTAAACGATCGGCATCAGTAATCGCGCCTGATGCGATCAACCGAATGTCGCGCATGACTGCATCGCGCGCCAGTTCGTTGGCCGGCTGCAGGTCCGCAGGCAAGGCAGACAGTGCCTGACTTGTGATGTAGGCCCCGCCGAGGGCAGGCCATAACACCGCGATCAGCAACAGCGGAATGGCCACCATGAGGGCGACGAAGTAACCATGATAATAGGGCAGAGAATGCAACTGGCCCGCCGTGCCGCCCAGCGCCGAGCCGCGCGACTTTCCATAAAAGAACGCCAATACGACCAGAACGGCAACAAGGACAAGCATTACAACCTCGAAACTTTCTTGAGCCAGCGGCCTGGCGGAACATCAATCAAGCCGGAAAGCCTGCAAGGTAAAGAACCGGCAACCCCTATCGGGTTGCCGGCCAAACAACGGACAACTACATGGAAAGTCCGGTGCCGTTCTTGACAGCATCGCGAACCTTGGAAAGCTCTTCTTCCGGCAACGGGATCAAACCCTTGGCAGGCAGGTAGCCATCTTCGCCCATTGCGTTTTCGGACACATACTCATCCATGAATTCCTGCATGCCGGGAATGACGCCGACGTGCTGTTTCTTGGCATAGATGAACAATGGGCGCGACACCTTGTATTCACCGGATGCAATGGCGTCGAAATCCGGCTTCACGCCCTCGACAGCGGCACCCTTGATCTTGTCCTGGTTCTCTTCAAGGAACGAGTAACCGAAGATGCCGAACGCGTCAGGATTGGCTTCCAGCTTCTGAACGATCAGGTTGTCGTTCTCGCCGGCTTCAACAAAACCACCGTCTTCACGCATTGTGTCGGAGATCTTGCGGAATGCCTTTTTGTCTTCCTTGCGCAGCGCCTTGAGGTTTTCAAAGCTCTTTGCGCCCGGACGCATGACCAGTTCAACGAAAGCATCACGGGTACCGGACGTTGGTGGAGGGCCGAGGACCTCGATCTTGTTGGCCGGCAGCGATGCATCAATGTCAGACCACAGCTTGTTCGGGTTGGGCACCATCTTGCCGTCCGCACCCGGGACTTCCTTGGCCAGGGCCAGGAAAATCTGCTGCTTGGAAAGCGTTACGTCGGATGCACCCTTTGAGTGCGAGAATGTAATGCCGTCAAAACCGACCTTGATTTCGATAATGTCGGTGACGCCGTTCTTCTGGCACATTTCAAATTCTGATTTCTTGATTGCACGGGATGCGTTGGAAAGATCGGGATGTTCTGCACCGACGCCTGCACAAAACAGCTTCATGCCGCCGCCGGTACCGGTAGACTCCACAACCGGCGTCTTGCCGGCCGACTTGCCGAACTGTTCAGCGACAGCGGTGGTGAACGGATACACCGTGGATGAGCCAACAATGCGAATCTGGTCGCGAGCCTGCGCAGCACTTGCCGCTGCAATGGCCGCCAGTGCAACGGTGGCCGTAAGAAGGGTGCGTTTGAGCATGATGAATTCCCTGTTGTGACTGTTTAAGATTGAACAAGAGGCCCGTCGTGGACACTCTCTCAAAGCTAACGGCACAATCACTATGCCTGGCACCATGCAATTGTGTGACAGTTACATGACAGTTGAATGACAGTTTAAGTTACTGATAATAAAAAGATTATTCCGCAGCTCTTGCCACTTCACCGGACACCGGCAGCGTCAGTTTGAAGATGCTGCCTTCCCCTTTGCGCGACGTTATGTCGAGTTGGCCACGATGGCGCAGCGCAATGTGCTTGACGATAGCCAGTCCGAGGCCGGTTCCACCGCCGGAACGGCTCTCCTGCACGCTCACCCGGTAAAACCTTTCCGTCAGCCTGGGCAGGTGTTGTGCATCAATGCCGGCACCGTAGTCGGCTACAGCCAGTTCAATCTGCCCGCGTCCGGAGTTGTGGGCGACAGACACGTCTATGCCACGCTCTGATGCGCCGTACTTGATGGCGTTTTCGATGAGGTTTTGCGTGACCTGGATCAGTTCGTCGCGCTCGCCATTGACGATCATGCCCAAAGGTGCATCCACCCTTACTTCGCAATCAGATTCTGATGCCCGTACGGCCAGAAGCTCCACGCAGTAGCGCGCCACTTCCGACATGTCGACATGATCGGACGGGGTACGGTGCAAGTTCATTTCAATGCGTGACAACGACAACAGGTCGTCGATCAGCCGCCGCATGCGATGAGCCTGCTCCAGCATTCTGCCGAGAAATTTTTCGCGCGCCCTGGCATCGTTTCTGGCTGATCCCTGCAGGGTTTCGATGAACCCGGTCATGGATGCCAGCGGCGTGCGCAGCTCGTGACTGGCATTGGCAACGAAATCAGCCCGCATTTTTTCAAGCTGCTGCTGTGTACTCAGATCGCGCAACAAAACGGTTACCGCTGGCGCTCGGGGCCCGTCGATCATTGCAACCGGCGTAATGAACACTTCGAACAGCCTGCCGCCACCGGTGCGGCGTTCATAGTGCACCTGATCCGGTGCCCCACTGTCGACAACGCGCTCTATCGCTTCCAGGACTGCCGGCGCACGGATATGCTGAGACAGGTGCTGGCCAATCATGTTCTGGCCGGTCAGCTCAGCTGCCGGTTGATTGTGGGAAAGGATAGTACCGCTGTCGTCCAGCATTATGAACGGATCCGGCACAGCACGGATGATGGTATCCAGAATAGCTGCAGTATCAGGTTGCAGTCTGGTACGACCAGCCTCATCATCTGGAGGCTGGGGCCGTGCGTCATCGCCTGACGGGTGTCGGTTCCAGATCATAAAGGGAAACATGATCTTAAAATCATGCCATGGCAATATGACAAACTTGCAAGATGACCCACGCAGCGGTCCGGACGAAGACGAGATTTGGGACTTCATGGAGGCGGGGACACAGTTTTACCCGGCCGACACGACTGAATTGTCAATCGGCGAACAACGCCGGTGCTATGACAATTTGTGCACCCACTTTCATGCCGGGAGACCGGACGGCCTGAAGGTGACAGACCTGACCTGCCCAGGTCCGGCCGGTGTCATTGCGTTACGCCAATATGTGCCTGAAAACTGCAATGGCGGCAGCGCAATATACATGCACGGCGGCGGTTTCATTCTGGGCGGCCTCGACAGCCATGACGATATCTGTTGCGGCATTGCCGTCGAGGCTGGCATCACCGTAATTGCAATCCACTACCGATTAGCTCCTGAACACACCTTCCCGGCGGCGTTTGATGATTGCATGGCGGCGGTGGAGTGGGTTTTCGACAATTCAGGCATGCTGGACATCGATGCCGGCCGGATCGTGCTCGCAGGAGATTCTGCCGGTGGCAATCTGGCCGCCGCGGTCTGCATTGCAAGACGCGACCAGCGGCAGAAAATGCCGGTCGGCCAGGTGCTGGTCTATCCGGCACTCGGTGGCGACAGATCCAGAGGGTCTTATGTATCGCGACGACATGCGCCGGGGCTGACAACAGCCGACATCGAGTACTACGATCAGATGTATCTGGGGACAGTGGCAGCAGGCACCCGATCGCCCAAATTTCACGCACCTCTGCTTGAGACCGATTGTGCAGGGCTCCCGCGCGCCTTTCTGGTAGCGTGCGAATGGGACCCGCTGCGTGATGACTGTTTTGACTATGCGGACCGCCTGCGTTCGGCAGGTGTCGCAGCGCAGGTGCGTCATGAACCGGAACTGGTGCATGCCTGCTTGCGCGCGCGCCACACATCGCCCGCGGCCAGAGCCATGTTCGAGGCGATCAGCGCTGCAATTTCAGACATGGCGCAATGACTTGAGCCAGGACACCGCAATCATCGACCAGTTCCCGCGCCAGGTGCGTGAGATTGAGAACCAGTGGATCACCCTGACGGACGGCACAAGGCTGGCGGCCCGCATCTGGCTGCCTGCTGACGCCGAAGACAACCCGGTTCCGGCAATCCTGGAATACCTGCCTTATCGCAAGCGCGACGGTACCGTGGAGCGGGACCAGCTGACACATCCCTACTTTGCCGGCCACGGCTATGCCTGCGTGCGGGTCGATATGCGCGGCTGTGGCGAGTCCGACGGTGTGCTGGAAGACGAATACAGCCGGCAGGAACTGGATGACGGCGTCGAAGTGATCAGCTGGCTTGCCGGACAGGCCTGGTGCAGCGGCACAGTCGGCATGATGGGAATTTCGTGGGGTGGCTTCAACGGCCTGCAGATCGCCGCCATGCGGCCTGAACCGCTAAAAGCGGTTATCACCCTGTGTTCAACCGATGACCGGTATGCAGATGACATTCATTTCAAGGGCGGTTGCCTGATCAATGAGAACCTGGGTTGGGGCGCCACCATGCTGTCGTACTCATCACGCCCGCCGGATCCGGCGCTGGTTGGCGACGGCTGGTTCGACACCTGGATGCAGCGATTGGATAACGAGCCGTTCCTGGCAGCGCGGTGGCTGCGCCATCAACGCCGTGACGACTACTGGAAGCATGGCTCGATATGCGAGGACTATTCCGGCATCGAGGCTGCTGTATTGGCGGTCGGCGGCTGGAACGATGCCTATTCCAACGCCATATTCCGAATGCTGGCGCACCTGAAGGCACCGGTGAAAACAATTATCGGGCCGTGGGCGCACAAGTATCCGCATTTTGCCGTTCCCGGCCCGCGCATCGGTTTCCTGCAAGAAGCCCTGAGATGGTGGGATTTCTGGCTGAAAGGCGAGGCGACGGGTGTGCTGCGTGACCCGGCCGTGCGCACCTATGTCATGGCATCGACACCGCCTGCCGCCCTGCCGCCCCATATTCCGGGAAAATGGATATCGGAAGCGAGCTGGCCGGGCCAGTCGAGCCAGCCGAACCGGCTTTACCTCACCCCGGACGGATTGCGTGAGGCCCCTGGCGAAGAACAGGCTCTCAGTCTCAGTTCACCGCAGACAACCGGGCGCGACGGCGGTGAGTTCTGCGTCATCTGGATGGGACCGGAATTTGCCGGCGACCAGGCGCGCGACGATGCAGGTTCGGTTGTGTTTGACAGCCAGCCCCTGGGAGCCGACATGGACCTGGTCGGCCCGGTCGAACTGGAGCTGGAGTTTTCCAGCGACAAGCCGGTCGCCCTGCTGGCCGTACGCCTGAACGATGTGCGTCCGGACGGCAGCGTATCGCGCATCACTTACGCACTGCAGAACCTGACCCATATTGTCAGCCACGAACATCCTGAGCCACTCGAGCCGGGTGAGAAATATTTCTGCCGGATCAGGCTGGACGACGTGGCACGCACCCTGCCAGAAGGCCACAGGCTGCGACTTTCCCTGTCCACCTGCTACTGGCCGATGATGTGGCCGGCGCCGGAACCGGTCACGCTGGATATACATACTGCCAGATCCTGGCTGACGGTGCCTGTGCGCGCACCGGTGCCCGGTGAAAATGCGCCGGTGTTTCCCGAACCGGTATCGGCACCACCTGTGGACCTCGTCGAACTGCGCGTACCATCGAACTCGCGGGAACAGACCGAGGATGCAGATACAGGCGAAGTCACCATGTCAATCGAGGACGATTTCGGCCTGTACCGGAATGCACAACACGGCCTGATCACAGGTGAAGTGGGCCGCGAAACCCACAGCATTCGCCCGGACGACCCGCTATCGGCCCGCATGACAACTCACTGGACACAGGAAATCCAGCGTGATGACATTGTGCTGCGCACGGAAACCTGGTCGACAATGCATTCCTCGGCCGGTTATTTTCACCTGACCGCCCGCATTGAAGCCTGGCACAATGAAAAACTGGTGTTTGAACGTGACTTCGCAGAAGACATCGCGCGCGACCTCAACTGACAAAACTGTCTCCGGACAGTCAGGCGGTACTATTTCGACTGGGCTTCGTCGATAATCGCATTGAGCCGGTCCGGCTCGACCAGCACCAGGCCACCTCGGGTCTTCTCAATAACACTCTTGCGGGCCAGGCTGGCCAGTTCACGCGTCACCACTTCGCGCTGGGTGGAAATCCTGTCAGCCAGTTCACGCTGCAGCGGCGGTGGCGACACGATACGCTGCTTTTCATTGCCCATCCTGGGACGTGACAATCGCAACAATTCGGCGCACAGGCGCTGCTTCGCCGTGAGGAAGGCATACTCGCCCAGACGCTGGTTCAAGGTTCGCACCCGATCCGCCAGCATTTTCATCACCGACAGCCCGACCGACGGTATGGTGGTGCAGGCATCGCGGAACACCGCATCCGGCATCACGCAGATCCGGGTTTTTTCCAGCGCTGTCACATTGGCCGACCGCGGCAGCCCGTCGATGGCCGCCATTTCCCCGAAATACCGGCCGCCCTGCATATCATCCAGAATAACCTCGCGACCCGAAGCCGTGCGCAGCAGAATCCGTACCCGGCCATCGACGACAAACAGCACTTCAGCCGTATCGTCTTCATAGTCGATAATAAGCTCGTTCTCGGCAACCGAACGCCAGACGCAATGCACCGACAAGCGGCGGGCGTCTCCATCCCCCAGTGCCGTAAACAATGGTATTTCTCTGATCTCATCCACGGCGGCGATGATGTGCTGCAATGAGTTTTTTTTCAACCATTACCGCACGTAAAATCGAATTTGCGCAGGATGTGCAAATTCTCACATAACAAAAACGTGAGCGGTCCTAAGGTTTCAGGCAACGAAAAGACGCAGACAAACATGGAGGTGATTTGACATGACGCTTTTTGCACATAACCAAATTCTACCATTGTCGCTGATCATCGGCCTGTCTGTTGTTGCAATGATCTGGGTGACCAATGCCTCCCTCGACAGACAACCCAACATTGTTTCCAAAGTGGTGTCCATGATACCGCATCAACAGGCCGCAGAAGTCGAAAAAACCAGCTGTTACAGATACTTGCGAACAGCGAGAGCCGCAGGATCCAGTTATTGGTGGCAGAAGTATAAGAGCTGCATTGCAGCAATTTAGCTGATGCAACCAATTCGGGATGCAGGGTTCCACCCCCGGGCCCTGCATCCCACAGACCTGCCCTCAGGTATTACCGTCGATAAAGCCTGAAATCGCCTGCGCAGCCTCGGTCCAGTTCTCCTGTGCCGTGCGGCCGGATTTTTTCGGGGGTGTAAGATCATGATTGCCCGAAGCCGACCAGAAAACCTGCATGTTGGCCGGCAGTTCATAACCTGCAACATCATCCTTGTTGCCGAACGGGTCACGCTCGCCCTGCACGATCAGCGCCGGGCAGGTGATTGCCGGCAAGTGTTGTGTCCTCAAGCTGTCAGGCTTGCCGGGCGGATGAAACGGATAGCCCAGGCATGCCAGCCCGGCTATGTTGCTGCCGTCCTGCGGGTCGGCAGCAATCATGCTGGCCACCCGCCCCCCCATGGACTTGCCGCCGATGAATACCGGACCATCCGGGAACCGGGACATGACCTGCTGAAATTCATCAATCAGGCCCGGCATGCGAGGTGGCGGCCGTCTCTTGCCGTCAGTCCGTCGTGCGCGCATATAGGCGAATTCGAATCTCACCACATGAACCCCGCAGCCAGCTAACAGGCCTGCCATCTCGGTCATGAAGTCTGAGTCCATCGGCGCACCTGCGCCGTGGGCCAGCAGCAGGATCGGGCCAGTAGCAGGACCATCCTGCAGAAGAGGTGTGGGTGCCGGCATGATGAACCCTCCGCTGGCCAACCCGGGTCGCGACCCCAGGATCAGTATGGAGATTGCGGGAAGAAGCGATTGTAGATCAGGGTGAACCGTCCGGATGTCTGCAAGCGGTCGAGACCATAGTCCAGCACTTTGCGCAAATCATTGTCTTCGCGCCGAACTACCATAGACAGCGGCTTTGAAAACCGCGACCTGTCGACGTATCCACGCCCGACAAAATGGCAGCACTGCCTGGAAATCGTGCCTTGCAGCCAGAACATCAGGCGAAACGCGTCATCGAACACAATATCAACCTTGCCGGTGCGGGCCGCTTCGTAAAGGCCTTCATGGTTTGGATAGGACACCAGCAATGAGCGGTTGAAATACTGCTTGATGAAGCTGGCGTGGGTTGTGCCTTCGCGAACCCCGATGCGCTTACCGGCCAGGGTGCGAACATCGGTTTTTCTGATCGGGCTTGAGGTTCGTGTCGCAAACCGCCCGAACGGGCGCAGGAACGGCCGGGTAAACTCCAGTTTTTCAAAATCCAGTTCGTCACGTCCTTTCATGTAGACCGCGACATCGGCCTCATTGGCGGTCAGGGCGCCTTCCATATTGACAGTATCCTGGATTACGAACTCGCACTTTATCTTCAGATCGGTGCACATGGCATCGACGGACAGCGGCAGAAACCCGGTCAGGGCGCCGGCGGTATCGCGGAATGCAAACGGCGGAAACTGGGTATCGACTGCAAACCGGACACGGCGCACCTTGCGCAGGCTGGTGGTCACATCGGCCTTTTCGACCTGCCGGAACAGGGGCAGTTCATCCGCTGCGAAGGCAGGCGCGGCACTGCCTGTGACGCCGATCAGACCGGCAACAGCGGCAATCTTGATGTATGAGAGCCACCCGCTTGCGCGGATGTGCTGTGCAACAGTGTTCATTCCGGCCTCGGCTCAAACCACATCGTTCATGCCACGCAAATCAACAGAGTGCGGACACGGACTAGCAGTACCCAATTTGCAGCGGCATAGAAAGACCTGACGGACTGTATTCGAGGTTAAACTGGAAAAGTAATGATCACGAGTACCCGCAAGTCAAAATACTGACGCGGCATTGGATCAGGATAGCTGGAGCGGGTGAAGGGAATCGAACCCTCGTCTTAAGCTTGGGAAGCTTCTGCTCTGCCATTGAGCTACACCCGCAACACGCTTCACGAGTAAACGACATTCCTTCTGCAATCTGTCAACCAGGATCACGCCATCCTGACAATTATGTCATCACGTGGATTTCATGGTAGTCTCTGGGCTTTGATAACGCTAGTTTCCCCGCCCATGAATGAAATCTCCAATCCACTTGTCGCCGAGTTTGAACCTATCGACCCGGCGAAGTTCAAGAACCCGGACCTCACGGCCCTGGGCGAGGTGCGCGCCAGTGTCAGCCTGAGTGCGCTGGAGACGCTGTGGATCAACACCGGCACGCTGTGCAACATCACCTGTGCCAACTGCTATATTGAATCCTCGCCGACCAATGACCGGCTGGAGTATTTCAAACTGGCCGATGCGGTGTCGCTGTTCGACGAGATTGCCACCCTCAAGCTGGGCACCAGGGAAATCGCCTTTACCGGCGGCGAACCGTTCATGAACCCGGACATGCCGGCCATGATGGAGGCAGCGCTTGCCCGCGGCCATGACGTTCTGGTGCTGACCAACGCCATGCAGCCCATGCAGCGGCTGAAAATCAAGACCGGGCTGGTCGACCTGAACGAACGCTATCCGGGCCGCATCACCCTGCGGGTCAGCCTGGACCATTACGGCAAGGCCCTGCACGAAGCTGAGCGCGGTCCGAAAACCTGGGACAAGGCGGTTGCCGGCATGGACTGGCTCAACGCACAAGGCTTCCAGATCGCCATTGCCGGGCGCACCTGCTGGGGCGAGACCGACGATATTTCCCGAACCGGCTACCGCGACCTGATCGCCGTGCGCGGCTGGCGCATCGACCCGGCCGACCGGGGCCAGCTGGTGCTGTTTCCGGAAATGAACGACAAGGCCGATGTGCCTGAAATAACCACCGCCTGCTGGGACATTCTGAGCAAACGCCCGGACGAGCAGATGTGCGCGACCAGCCGCATGGTGGTCAAGCGCAAGGGAGCCGATGCGCCTGCTGTATTGCCCTGCACGCTGCTGCCCTATGACGGGGATTTTGAAATGGGCCCCGACCTTGCCTCATCACTCAAGGCCGAAGGCGGCAACTTTGCCGACGGCGCGGTGAAACTGAACCACCCGCACTGTTCAAAGTTCTGCGTGCTGGGTGGAGCCAGTTGCTCGGGTTGAATTGAGTTTATTCCGCTCACGCAAGCAGCCTTCGGCTGCGCTCCGCTAGGGCGCGCTTCGCGCGGCGGCCAGTCGGCCTTGCCTCGGCACTAACGTGCCAGGGTTCATTCCGCTCACGCCAGCAGCCTGCGGCTGCGCTCCGCTGGGGCGCGCTTCGCGCGACGCGCAGTCGCGCTTGCCTCGGCACGTTCCGTGCCTCGGAGGGGAATTCATCACTACCGTTGTTCAGGGACGGAGAACGGCCCGAGCGAAGCGAGGAAAGCTGTTCGACCCCCAAAAAAGACTAACTAGCTCAAACAATATCCCATTTAGTCACCACCAACCCGTCTTCATACTTCTTCACGCGCTCGGAGACCCCCTTGCGGCTCAGCAAACCGGTCTGCGTGTCGAGATGGCTCACTACCGAGCCTGCATTGCAGGTGGCTGACTTGAGCGCGTCTTCAATGCTGGCGCCGGCGGTAATCATGCCGGCGAACGTCGAGGCGAAAGCGTCCCCGGCGCCGGCGGTTCCCTCCACCTCAACACTCGGCACCGTGCAATGCCAGATGGCCTCGGCCGTGCCGGCATAGGCACCGTCCGACCCATTGGTGACCAGCAGCATGTCGACGCCCAGGGACGTAATAGCCCGGACATAACTGTCAAACGGCAGGTTGAAGCCACCCGCCATCAGCCCCCTGTCGACCAGCGAATTGGGGTCTCCGGCAGGCTTGATCACGGTGCGCTGGTCGGCGGTGCCGTTGGCAATCAGGCGTGGCACAAGCTGTTCCGATTCGACCCGGTTCAGGGTCAGGATGGAAATCCGGTCGAGGCAGGCAAAAAACTCGTCGGCGCGTGACGACAACTGCCGGATGCCGGGGTTGGTGGCAATGCGGGCGCCGGCTGCACTGGCCTTGCCGATAACGTGGGGAAAACAGTCGGCGGACTCATTGGACAATCCGGAAATGAACACCAGGTCTCGTTCAAATGCGTCATCGGCAAGGTCTCGGGGCAACAGCGCCGTATTGGCGCCACGGGCGGTGAAAATACCGGCATTGTGTTCATGCGACGACAGCAGCACCGAAGAACCGGTTGCAAGCTCTCCGTCGCTGATCAGGAAATCCCGCGAAACGTTTTCACGTTCAAGCCGCTCGATGACGTCTTCGGCGTTGCGGCCGGCACCGGTCTTGACGAGGGCTGCGGTGTCAAAGCCCAGCCGCGACAGGGACACTGCCGTGTTGACGCCGCCGCCGCCGATATGGCGGGTCACGGATTCCGCATCGACCTTGCGGCCTTCCTCGACCAGCAGGTATGAGGCTTCCGCATTGCGCATGCGCATATGCTCGATGCGCTCCGGCGCGATGGTGACGATGATGTCTATAACGGCCGAACCGAGGGTGAGTGCCTTGAGTGTCATGTGGTTTACTTCTAAACAGTGAGCCAAATCGAACAACAGATGTCGCGTGCGCAACATGGCGGCATGACGCCGGGCAAGCAAGAGGGTGGCAGGACATGAGTATCGCACTGGGCTGTATCGCCGATGATTTTACCGGCGCCAGCGACCTTGCCGCCATCCTGGCCAGGTCAGGCCACAAGGTGGGCCTGCGCATCGGCGTGCCACCGGCAAACGAAGACAGCCCGCCGTCCCCGTTCGAGGTTATCGCACTCAAATGCCGGACCGAGCCGGTGGACGACGCCGTGACGGCAACCAAGAAGGCGGCCAACTGGCTGATGGCGCGCGGTGCCGGCCAGCTCTACTGGAAATACTGCTCGACCTTCGATTCAACGCCTGACGGCAATATCGGCCCGGTATCGGAAGCCCTGATGGCGCGGCTGGGCGCAGACCAGACCATCTACTGCCCGGCATTTCCCGAAAACGGCCGGTCGATCTATATGGGCAACCTGTATGTGGGCGACGTGCCGCTTGATGAAAGCCCGATGCGGGACCATCCGCTGACGCCGATGCGAGACGCCAACCTGATGCGCCTGCTGGCCCCCCAGGTTGCGGGCAAGGTCGGACATATCGCCTGGCCGGACATTGCCAAAGGTGGTGCCTATATAGCAGGCAGATTGCGCGCGCTGGCAGACAGCGGCGTCGCTCACGTGGTACCGGACGCCATCTCGCAGGCCGACCTGGCAGCAATCTCCGAAGCAGTGCAGGACTTCAAGCTGATCACCGGCGGCAGTGCGCTGGCTCTTGACCTGCCGCGCCTGCTGGCGGCGAAAGGCAGTGTTGCAGCCACCGACGCCGACATCATCTCGCCTGCAACCACGGACGGCAACATCGTGCTGTCGGGTTCGTGTTCTGCCATGACCCGCGCCCAGGTTGCCGACTACAGTGCCGATGCCGCGGCTTACCGTCTCGACCCACTGACGCTGGCCGACGGTCCGGATGCGCTGGACCAGGCCCGGCAATGGCTGGCAGAACAGGACCCGTCTGCACCGAAGATCATCTATGCCACTGCGGAGCCTGCCGATGTTGCCGCAGCACAGGAGAAGCTGGGTCGCGACAAGGCCGGCCAGGTCGTGGAAGACGCGCTTGCCACACTGGCGCGCGATGCGTTCGGCCACGGTGTCAGGCGATTTGTCGTGGCCGGCGGCGAGACTTCGGGTGCGGTGACGCAGGCGCTGGCCACGGACCGGTTGGGCGTGGGTCGCGAAATAGCGCCCGGCGTGCCGTGGTGCTTTGCCGAGCGCGACGGCCAGACGTTCGCCATTACGCTCAAATCCGGCAATTTCGGCACGGAGGACTTCTTCACCCGTGCCCTGAAAATGCTGGGTTAGTATACTTGCTGCAAGATGGTAGTCATTGGCAAACACGCGCTTGCCAAAAGGTCATTGGCGGATCTCGCCAACTAACCGTGGCTAGATGTTGAAATGGGGCTTTGGATCCCTCTTTCAGGACAACTCTTGCGCATGTTTGGGTAAAAATACCTGAAATGGTTTTCCCATATTCCGGTCGACATGGCGCGGCCAGGACTATTCTTCTCCCGGCATCGCCTGGCTGGTGGGGTTTTTGTCCCTATTTTCCATTTCTCTTGGGAGTACCTGAACTTCTATGTCTTCGATCTCTCTCCGCGCTCGCTGACCCCTGCCACTCTTTTCACTAATGTCCAAAACCATCCGATGCGGTGACTTCGAAATCTTGACGTTTCGGCCAGAACAGAATGCAAGAAACGCGATGTACATGATGATCACCAGGGATGGCGGCGTAACCGTTATTGCGTCCCAGAGAAACCCGAAGGAATTTGCGGTTCTGATATCCGGGAACCACAAAGTGAAGACAAACAGGACCATGAAGACGAGTGTAGCCACCAACATGGGCGTGTTGGCGTCTGCGGGTTGGCGCATTATGTTCAACCAAAGGTAAAACCAACGCTTTAACATTTTTGCCGTCCACCTAAAGAAAGAGCCCCGTTTTGCGGGGCTCAGATTTAGTAATGCAAGCCCTGAGCTAGAAGAGTTTCAAACGAACTTCCTGACCAGTCTGCTTGTCCCTAAGAAAAAGTTCATTGTTGTTACTGACAATCTCCTCCACCAGAATGTCATAAACTCGCACAGCGTCTCGCACGACCTGCGCGGCAGACTCAACTTCCGTCTCTTCGACGAGCGCAAAAAGCCTGTCTTTTGCTCTGTCTCCTAGTTGAATCTGTATCTTGTACTTCTCACCGTTGGGTTTTCGACGGAGACCTTTCGATCGAGTCCTGGGCCTTTTTGCCTCTGACTCAGGAGCGTCCGCGAACTTTCCAACTTTAGCGTCCACAGTATCGACGGTTGCTTCACTCGCAATCTCGCTCATTGATACGCCACCTTTCATGCTTTCTAAGTTCAGCGCCTGCTTACGGATGTAGCACGTGAGGCGCGCCGACGTACAATTGCCACTTACTCTGGGCAAAAAGTATCAAAAATTACATTCATAGTCAATGTATTTCACATTGTGGAACATTAAAAAAGAGGGCCAAGGCCCTCTTTATTCACACCAAAGATCACCAACAAACGCATCAGTGATGCAAAGGCATGAATTTCACCAAATTTCCCGTCAACAAACTCACCTGAACCAAAATCCTCTTTCCGTAGTGGCTCTCTATCTCATATTCTATAACAATATCAACATCTTCACACTCAAATTCACAACGCCTACTCCTGAGGTCGACTTCCCTGACCAGGTCACCCGTTCTAAAGTCGGCCTCCTTTCCGGATTTTTTCCTCATGCGACATCTCCATTTACATAGGGGGATAAAAGGGGAGACTATAACGATACCTTTATATGACATAAATTTTACATTGTCAATATTACGTAAACTTGCGATACTGTCCGTACAAGCAACAATCAACTGCGCATTGATGTGGCGAGTTACCGCGGCAACCCACTATCATGGACACCGCTTCGGCGACCTTCGGCAGCACTTGCAACCTGAAGAGCCTGGTACTTTGGTGGGTAAAGCCGCCTCAGGCCCCGACGATAATGGCGCGGAAATCGTTGACGTTGGTGAGCGTCGGCCCGGTCATCACCAGATCGCCGGTGGCCTGAAAAAACCCGTAGGCGTCGTTGTCGGCGAGCATGGCGTGCGCATCCACGCCCTTGTCCTGCGCCCGGGCCAGCACATCGGGTGATATGCGCGCGCCGGCATTGTCTTCGGACCCGTCAATGCCGTCGGTATCGATGGCAACGCCGGAGATGTTGCCGGCACCCTTAAGGCCGATGGCCAGGGCCAGCGCATACTCCGCATTGCGCCCGCCCCGGCCCTTGCCTTTCAGCGTCACGGTGGTTTCACCGCCGGACATGATGATGGCAGGGCCGGTGGTTTCCAGCGCAATCCGTGCGTGAGCGGCACCCACATCGCGCGCCTCGCCTTCCAGATCATCGCCCAGGTCAATGACATGATAGCCGTGCTCGCGGGCGACTTTCGCCGCTGCATCTATGGACAGGCGCGGGGTGGCGACCATGCGGGTGTCGGCGCTCGCCAGCCGGGGATCGCCAGGCTTCGGGGTTTCTGCCGCATCTGTTCCCAGGAAAGAGCGCACCGAAGGCGCAACATCCAGATTGTACTTGTCGAGAATGGCCAATGCATCGGCCCGGGTGGTCGGATCGGCCACGGTGGGGCCGGACGCAACCGTGGAAGGATCATCACCGGGCACATCGGAAATCAGCAGGGACACGACCTTTGCAGGATAAGCACTGGCGGCCAGCCTGCCGCCCTTGATCGCAGAGAGATGCTTGCGCAGGCAGTTCATCTCGCCAATGGGCGCCCCGCTGGCCAGCAGGGCTTTGTTGACGGCCTGTTTTTCAGCCAGGCTGATGCCGGCGGCCGGCGCGGTCAAAAGTGCCGATCCGCCCCCGGAGATCAGGCACAGCACCAGGTCATCCGGCGTCAGGTCCTGTACCATGTCGTGAATGCGGGCGGCTGCCTCGAAACCGGCCTCGTCCGGTACCGGATGGGCTGCTTCGACAATTTCGATATGCCGGCACGGACAGCCGTGGCCGTAGCGTGTCAGCACAAGGCCTTCAAGCGGACCTTGCCAGTTGGCTTCAACCGCAGCCGCCATGGCCGCGGACGCCTTGCCTGCCCCCACCACAATGGTCCTGCCCTTTGGTGGTGCGGGCAGATACCGGGGCAGGCACAGCAACGGCTGTGCGGCTTCTATGGCTGCATCACACAGAGTTCTCAACAGATCCCGGTCCGGCATCAGGCAACTTCTCTTTATATCGGTTAGACCAGCCTGAGTGCCCGGTACCCGGCAACAGGAAAGGCAGGCATCAGTTGCGCACGATCATGACCGACTGATCTGCATGTCTCGCGACCCGGGCCGCATTGGGGCCCAGCAGATAGTCGGACATTTCAGGGCGGTGAGATGCCATCACGATCAGGTCGCAGCCCTGTTTTTTTGCGGTGTTGATGATCTCCTGATAGGCAGATCCGTGGGCGGTATGCACTTTGGCCAGCAGATCGTCAGGGACGATCTCGGATGCCAGCGAGGCGAGCTTCTCACTGCTGGACTGCAGAGCCTGTTCGGCATAATCCGACGGAAAGAAGCTCCCGACAACCGCCATACCGAAATCCGGGATAACGGTAAGCAAATGAATTTTCGCACCGTGCTGCTTTGCAAGCGCGACGGCTTCGGGAGCGGCTTTCTCCCACGAACTCTTGTGGCCGAGATCAACCGGCAAAAGAATGGACTTGTACATCCTGTTTTTCTCCCCTGTTACGCCGCTGCGGCTTTAGCTTCAGCGTCGGGATCATCCTCACGGTGCCGACGCCGCTGGAGAAAGATGATCAGACCGAGAAGCAGAAGCGCTGGAATGTAGAAGACTTCCTTCGGCATGCGATCCCGCTTCACCAACACCTTCTCGATGAACAGCGGTTTATCCAGGTCACCCATGGTGAACAGCTTGTCCAGATGTTTCAGCTTGGAATCCCAGGTCAGGCCATCGACCGCCACCTTGCCATCGTCTTCAAGAACGTTGAGGCCGGATTGGGTGAAACGGGTTTCTCCATCGCCCGACGCACCGAGGTTCAACTCAAGGAAGGTGGAATTGTTTTCATCAATGTCGTCGAAATCCGGTCCCACCAGTCTGACGCGCAAGGTTCCGCCGTCAGGCGCAGCCTCCGCCAGTTTCAATGCTTCAACACCTGGCCTTTCATCGAACGGCGGCGACACCCGGTCGAGCAGCAACCCCGGTCGGAACAGGGTCAGCGCAATCGCAAGCAGCGCAACGGTTTCCCACATCCGGTTGCGGGTGAAGAACCACCCCTGGGTGGCCGATGCGAATAACATCATTGCAATGGTCGCGACGACGAAGACGAACAGCGCCTTCATTGGCCCGACATTGATCAGCAGAAGGTCGGTGTTGAAGAGGAACAGGAACGGCAGCAGGGCAGTTCGGATGTCATACATGAAGCCCTGGACACCGGTCTTGATCGGATCACCCTTGGAGATCGCCGCCGCTGCGTAAGCGGCGAGCCCAACCGGCGGAGTATCGTCTGCCAGGATGCCGAAGTAGAACACGAACAGATGCACGGCAACCAGCGGCACGATCAGGCCAGATTTGGCCCCCAGTGCGACGATAACCGGTGCCATAAGCGACGACACCACCAGATAGTTGGCGGTCGTCGGCAATCCCATGCCGAGGATGAGGCTCATCACGGCGACCAGCAGCAGCATGACGATGAGAACACCGCCGGAGAGGAACTCCACCAATTCGCCAACCATGGCATGCGCGCCGGTGAGCGAGATCGCCCCGACGATCACGCCTGCTGCGGCCGTTGCAATGCCGATTGAGATCATGTTGCGGGCGCCAGCTATCATGCCGTCCACCCATTCCGACAAACCTTTGCGGAAGTTCGATGCCAAATCCATGTTGCCGCGGAACGCACCCTTGATTATGTGCTGCGTCAGCGCGATGAAACTCATGGCAAGGCAGGCGAAAAAGGCGGCTGTCGAGGGCGAGAGCCGGTCCGGTGTCGGCAGGATGCACCACAGCAAAATGACAATCGGCAGAATGTAGTAGAGGCCGGTCCACGCCGTGTCTGCGGCCTTCGGCAGCACCGTCATCGGGGCATCCGGATCATCTGTTTCAAGGTCGGGACGCTTCGAGGCAAACCACGCCAGCACCAGGTAGGCGATACCGGAGATGACGATGACCGAGAACATGGAGATGCCCGGGTAAGCTTCCTTGATGAAGCCGAGCGTGTAGTAGACGGCGATGAAGAGGAACGCCAGGACCAGGAAACCGGTCAGGAAACCAATCATCTTCTGGGCCAGAGTTCTTACTATGGTGTCTTTGGGCTTCGGGATGCCCTGAAGGTTCAGCTTGCAGGCCTCCAGATGCACGATGTAGATCAGCGCAATGTAGGACACGATCGCCGGGATCAGCGCGTGCTTGAGCAGGGTTGTGTATTCCACGCCGGTAAACTCGGCGATCAGGAAGGCGGCAGCGCCCATCACCGGGGGTGTGAGCTGCCCGTTGGTTGACGACGCCACTTCGACGGCGCCGGCCTTTTCAGCCGAAAGGCCTGTCCGCTTCATGAGGGGAATGGTAAAGGTGCCGGTCGTCACCGTGTTGGCGATCGAGGAACCCGAGTAAAGCCCGCTGAGAGCAGATGCGATCACGGCAGCCTTGGCAGGTCCTCCTCTGAAGGAGCCGAGCAGGGCGAATGCGATTTTGATGAAATAACCGCCCGCCCCGGCTTTCTCAAGGATTGAACCGAAAAGAACAAACAGGAAGATCATCTGCGTTGAAACCGCCAGCGGTTTCCCGAACACCCCTTCTTCCTGCATCCAGAAATGCCACGTGCCTTTTACGAAGGAGGCACCACCCCAGTTGCCGCCGCCAATATAGGCGTAGCCCATCAAAATGGCCGCAACGATCACCAGCGGCAGGCCGAGTGAGCGGTACACCGAGAGCGCCAGCGCCACCATCCCGATGACAGCAACAGTCATGTCGATACGGATATTCTCGTGGGCAAAATCGCCTGCGCGGTTGGCGATATTGGAATCCATCACCACCATGTACAGGATGGACAAGCTGCCAAGGGCAATGAGCACCCAATCGTAAAGCGGAATCCTTTTGGTTGGTGCGCCCCTGTAGAGAGGAAATGCGAGGCAGGCGAGCACCAGCGCGAACATTAAATGAATCTTGCGCGATATCGACAGATTGCCAATGAACTGGAAGAACGAGATTCCCGTCGAAACGGTCAGTTCGGCCGGCAGTGGTGAGGATATGTAGAGCTGGTAGATCGCCCATACGAAACAAATGATTGGAATAAGATTCTTCGTCGACCCACTTAGGTTTCTGCCTCCGGTTTCAACCTCCGCGACGAGCGCGTCTGCCTTCGACAGTTCTTGTTCCGCAGCCATTTTATCCCATCTCCCTCTTGCGCCGTATCTCCCGGCACGCCAGCAACCCACCGCATTTACGAGCTCGATTCGGTCGAGCTTCTATTTTTTTAACCAAATAAAAAGTGCCAAAAAAATGGAACGGGAAGGCGTAACCGCCTTCCCGCCTTAGGAGCAATTACATCATGCCCTTTTCTTTGTAGTACTTCATCGCACCGTCGTGCAGCGGAGCTGAAAGGCCGTCCTTGATCATTTCTTCGGCCTTCAGGTTAGCGAACGCGGGATGAAGTTTCTTGAACTGGTCGAGGTTTTCGAACACAGCCTTCACGACCTGGTACACAACCTCTTCCGGCACGTCAGAGCTGGTCACGAAAGTCGCGCCAAC
The DNA here is from genome assembly GCF_900149695.1 of Anderseniella sp. Alg231-50. Lineage (NCBI taxonomy): Bacteria > Pseudomonadati > Pseudomonadota > Alphaproteobacteria > Hyphomicrobiales > Parvibaculaceae > Anderseniella > Anderseniella sp. Alg231-50. Next base: position 477,809 of record NZ_LT703003.1, read on the forward strand.
ACCGAAGGTCTTTATGTCTTTATCGTTGTTGTACATGCCGGCCGGAATGGTGGCATTCCGGTAATACGGTTTGTCGGCAATCAACTTGTCGATCGCCGGGCCGGTCACGTTGACCAGGTGCGACGCGCAAGAAGCCAGGGATTCCTGGGTCAAAGCCGAAGGATGGCCAACCAGCCAGAAATAGGCATCGATCTTGCCATCGCACATCGCTGCGCCAGTTTCGGCAGACTTCATGCCGGCAGCCAGCGCCAGGTCTGACCGTTTCCAGCCCAAGGCTGCTTCCATCACATCCCAGGTGCCGAGCGTTCCGGACCCCGGGTTACCGATGTTGAGGCGTTTTCCCTTGGCATCGCTGATATTGCTGATGCCGGAATCGTCTCGGGCGATGACCGTTACTGGCTCCGGGTGAACGGAGAATACGGCGCGAAGCTTTTCAAACTTGCCCTTGTCCTTGAACTTGGACGTGCCGTTGTAGGCGTGATATTGCCAATCCGACTGCGCGACACCGAATTCGAGCTCGTTGGCCCGGATCGTGTTGATATTGTAGATGGAGCCACCGGTCGATTCCGCCGAGCAGCGGATGCCGTGTTCCTTGCGCTTCTTGTTCACCAGACGGCAGATGGCGCCACCGGTGGGATAATACACGCCGGTCACCCCGCCCGTGCCGATTGAGACGAATTGCTGATCAGCAGCGTTTGCCGAAACGGCAAAACCAGCAGCAACAGCTGCTGCAAGTGTGTATTTCAGAATTGATTTCATTATGTAAACACTCCCTTTTCACGAAACAGTGAAACGGGAGCCTATGTCGGTTCTGCGCGTGAGTCCACATGCTACGAATCTGCGCAACAAAACGACAATCTGCCTGATGGAAACCTGAAAACGAGATGGTACAGGCGGATGGATTTGAACCAACGGCCTCCGGATCCACAATCCGGCGCTCTAACCAACTGAGCTACGCCTGCACAAAAACTCGTTCAGCGGGCCGCAAACTATGCCGAAGGCCGATGTTTTGCAAGTCACAAAGGCAACGACCGAAAAGGCCCTAAAAACGCAACCTTCAGATCAGATGACAACCCCATTAACCACCCTGCTATGCCAAGAGTCGCGACCACCTCAAGAAGTCATGGACGGCGTGCGCAAAACCGGCTTAAACTGCGCTCCGGATGCGGCGGGTGAGACAGGGACCTGATTTAGATCTCTGTTTTTGGGTAAGCCAGACCGGCCTGGGGAATTGTGTTGAGTGTAGAGACCGCGCCATCACTTGATGAGCTGAATAATGCTGTCACGCCGGCATGGCTGTGGGACGGCGCACGGCTGCGTATTGTCTGGGCCAATGCCGCTGGTCTGGCGGTTTTTGGCTGTGACAGCCTGTTCGACCTCATCGACATGCCGTTCGACGAAACCGACCCCGGCGCGGGCCGTGTATCTGAACTGGCCAGAACCGCGGCAACCGGCGAAAGCTGGCAGGAAATGGTGAGCTTTGCGTCAGCCGTAAGCGACGCGCCGTTCAGCGTGACCTTGCATGTGCACGCGCTTGCCGACGGGCGCAATGGGCTTTTGATGGTTGCCGAAACGCCGCCTTCGGGCTCGGCGCAGGCTGCACAAGATACCGGGCAGGCAAATTCAGTGCTGGAGAGCCTGCCGGTTGCAACTGTGATCTGCAGTGATGATGGCGCGATCAGCTATGCCAATGCGATGGCCCGCAGCCTGTTCGGGCAATCCACGCCGGCCTCGCTTGCGGAAATCTCCGAGCAAGACGTTGCGGCCAGGATATTTGACCGTGCGCGGCGCGCCGGCATTGCCAGCTCGATTGCAACGATGGCGACCGGGTACGGTAATCGCGAAATCAGGGTGACTGCAAAGCTGATCACCTTGCCTGACGACACTGATGGCAGGTTTTCACTGATACTGGAGGACGTTACCGAGCGCCGCGCGCTTGAGCGCGCATTACCGGCATCCGGCATGCCTGTCCCGGCACCAGCTACGGTTGGACCCGCAGAGCAGGCAGAAACCATAAGAGAACTGCGGCAGGCGGTTGAAGCGGCAACCGCCCAGACGTCCGCAGGCACGCCGGCGAAGACTGTGGCGCCGGAAACCCCGCCTGCCCCGGCCCGGGCGAATGCGAAACCTCCGGCGCGATCCAGCGCGCCTCCAGCACGGACCGCCGCACCAGCTGCAAAAACCGCCGGCTTCGGCGTGGCCGACATCGTGCGCAAGGCACTGTCAGACATTCCCAAGGCCATCGTTTTATACCGTGCCGGCAAGCTCGTTTATGCCAACCAGGCGATCGCCGCCACATTGGGCTGCGCCAGTGAAAATGACCTGGCCGGGCGCCACGATATTGCCGCAGCTCTGGGTTCGCTGGCGAACAAGCAAGGCACAGTCACGCTCAAGCGGCGGAACGGTGAGGAAATCGAGCTCGGCGTGGATAAATCGACGTTCCCGTGGAATGACGGCGCCATGCCGATGGCAATACTGACTGAGACAGACAGCAAGAAGCCGAACGGGCCGGTCGCCGTGCCGGTTTCGCGCAGCGACGCAGCACAGCCCGACACCACAGCATCGCCCGACAGTGATACGCCCAGGGCCGCTGCGGTAACGCAGCCTGCACAATCTGCGGAGGATGACGCAAAAGAGCCGACTGCGCCAACCAGCACGAATGCAAAAACGCTGCAGCCAGAGGCGCAGGCAGGCCCGCAACCGGCCGTCAGCACATCGGAACTGATGTCTATTCTGGACACGGCGACGGACGGTATCGTGTTCCTGGCCGATGACGGCAGCATCACGCATATGAGTGCCGGAGCAGAAGCACTGTTTGGTGTCCATGCGGCCAGTGTTATCGACAAACCGCTCGCCGGCCTGATGGACAAGGCAAGCGCCAAAGTGGTGCGTGATTATCTGGCCGCGCTCGGTGACAGCGGCCTTGCCATGCTGTTCAATGGCGGCCGGGAGATCATTGCCAACGTCAATGATGGCGGCGATGTGCCGATTTTCATCACCATGCGCAAGATCGCGGTTGGCATGCAGGGCATTCCTGCATCAGCCTATTGCGCCGTGATGCGCGACATTACCCAATGGAAGAAGACCGAAGCAGAGTTGCGCGCATCGCGCGACGAGGCCGAACACACCAGCCGGCAGAAGTCCGAATTCCTGGCGCGTATCAGCCACGAACTGCGCACGCCGCTGAATGCCATTCTCGGATTCTCCGATATCATGCGCAACGGGCAGTTCGGCAAGCTCGGGTCGGAGCGCTACGAAGGCTACGCCAATGATATCCACACCTCGGGCGAGTACCTGTTGTCGCTGGTCAACGACCTGCTCGACCTGTCCAAGGTGGAAGCCGGCAAGCTGGAGCTGAACTTCATCTCCGTCGACCTGGGCCAGGCGATCGATTCCTGCATAAAACTGATGCAGGACGAAGCCACCGGGGCCCGCGTCGTGCTGCGCAAGTCGGTTGCGCCAAACCTGCCCCAGGTCGTGGCGGACATACGCTCGATCAAGCAGGTGTTGCTGAACCTGACCTCAAACGCGATCAAGTTTACCGACCCCGGCGGCCAGGTGATCATAACCGCCAAGGCGATTGATACCGGAGAGCTTCTGCTGTCCGTCACGGACACCGGCGTCGGAATGGACGAGGAACAGTTGAATACGGCACTGGAGCCGTTTCGAAGGGTCGAAGTGGCCGGACGGCCGGAAGTTCAGGGAACCGGCCTCGGCCTTCCGCTCACCAAGGCGCTGGTCGAGGCCAACCGGGCATCCTTTGAAATCTCCAGCGAAGCCCGCAAGGGCACGCGCATCGACATCACCTTCCCCACGACCCGCGTACTGGCAAGCTGAGCCGGAACAACAGCGGGAACCCGCGACTTGCCAGCGACCCTAACAAATCGCCGCAAGATTCTGTCTGGGTTGGAAACGCCCGGCGTTATGTTTCAGATTCAGGAATTTGCACTCCTTGCAAACGGCCCCATCCGGCCATTCGCGCCAAGCGGTTCTGCCGCACGGCAACATTCGTCAGCCGCGCCTGCTTGCGTGTTCAGAATCGAAACCGCCCTAAGAAAATAGCGGTCAGTCAGATAGCAAGACTTGAGTTTTGCTCATCTGATAACACGAACTCCGGTGAAGCATATGTCCCCAGTTTGGATGTTTTCAGACCGGCAGCAACCAGCGCTTCCACCAGAGTAACCGCACAGGCGACACCATCCACGACCGGCAAGCCAAATTCCTTTGCCAGCTGATCCATCAAATCGGTCATGCCGGCGCAGCCAAGAACAATTGCCTCGGCTTTGTCCTCGTTGATCGCCGACTTTATCTCCTGACGAATCTTGTCGATAGTCGCGACGTCTCCACGTTCAAGTTGCAGAACAGGTATGTCGGTTGCCCGGACTTTTGCGCACCGCGATGCCAGCCCGTACCTGGTCAAATTGGTCTCGAGCCCTGATACGGACCGCGACAGTGTGGTGATGACACTGAACCTCGCCGCAATCATACTGGCGGCATGGTAGGCTGCCTCGCCAATGCCAATCACCGGCACATCAACCAGGCAGCGTACCGCGTCCAGGCCCGTGTCATCAAAACAGGCGATGACGATGGCATCAACGTCCGGGTGCTGCTTTACCTCGGCAATCAAGCCCGGAATACACTCCGCAATATCCAGATAACCCTGAATGCTGGCAGGGCCATTTTGAGAGTTGGTGGCAATAATCTGTGTATCCGACCGGGCTGCCGCCTTTGCCGCGGTTGCTATTTTCCGCGTCATCGAGGCTGTGGTATTTGGATTAACAACAAGAATTTTCATAAGCTATCTCACACTTCGCTGCCCAAATACGCTGCCTTGATCCGATCATCGTGCAGCAGGTCTTTGGACACGCCTGATATGGCCACATTGCCGGTTGTCAGCGCATAGGCCCGATTGGAAATGCTAAGTGCCATTCTGGAATTCTGCTCAACCAACAGCACTGATACACCCTCATCCCGATTGATCGCGACGATCGAACGGGCAATGTCCTGCACCAGTTTGGGAGCGATCCCCAGCGATGGTTCGTCCAGCAGCAAAAGCTTTGGCCGGGCCATAAGGGCGCGCCCGATCACCAGCATCTGCTGCTCGCCGCCCGACAAGGTTCCTGCAGCCTGCGAATATCGTTCCCTTAGCCGCGGAAACCGTTCAAGAACGCCGTCCAGTGATTGACTGATCTCGGTTTTGTCCGACCGGGAAAATGCGCCCATCATCAGGTTGTCCTTTACCGACATATACGCAAACACGCGGCGTCCTTCGGGAACCATGGTGATGCCCCTGTTCACAACGTCAGATGCAGGCAGGCCGTCGATCTGCTCACCCATGAAGTGGATCGAGCCCTTGTCCGGCCTTGCCAGCCCGGTGATCGCTTTCAGAATGGAAGACTTGCCGGCACCGTTTGCCCCGATCAGTGCGACGGTTTCGCCCTCTTGCAGGTTTATCGTAACGCCGCGCAGCGCGTAGACATGATCGTAGTAGAGCTCGACATCTTTGAATTCCAGCATATCGCTCATGGCCTACATCCCGATTGCATCGTCTTCGCTGCCCAGATAGGCCTCGATGACTTTGTCGTTGTTCTGGATTTCTGCTGGCGTTCCCTCGGCAATCATCTCGCCGAAATTGAGGACGACAATCCGGTCGGAGATCGACATCACGGCAGCCATGTCATGCTCGACCAGCAACACGGTAACCCCCCGGTCACGCACAGATTTGACCAAACGGACCATGTTCATGGTTTCGTCGTGGTTCATGCCTGCAAACGGTTCGTCCAGCAGCAGCACCTTGGGATCAGTAGCCAGCCCGATGGCGACACCAAGAGCGCGCAGGTGGCCCTGGGGCAAGTTGTGGGCCAGTTCGTGGCGGATATCGCCCAGTTCCAGAAAATCAATGATCTCATCGGCATTCCTGCCGAATGTCCGGATATCCTCCCTGGCGGTTCTTGAGCCCAGGAAATACCCGGCGAGCGTTGCCTTTGCACGTAAATGCTGGGACACGATCACGCTTTCCCGCACTGTCATGCTCTTGAATATTGTGGTCTCCTGAAACGTGCGCACAACGCCTTTTCGGGCCACAATGTGGGGCCGCAGGTTTGATATCCGCTCGCCCTTGAACAGCACCTCGCCCGAAGTTGTTCGAAGAAACGAGGAAATCATCTTGAACAGCGTGGATTTGCCTGCACCGTTGGGACCGATCACAGACAGGATTTCGTGCTCGGCCACGTTGAAATTGATGTTGTTGTTGGCGGTAAGTCCGCCGAACTTTTTGGTGACGTTCCTGACTTGCAGAATGGGGGTCATTGCTTATCCCCCGTCGGCACTTTGAACCGGAGGCTCAGCAGACCGTTTGGCAAAAACCGGATTAACAGGATCATGGCAGCGGAGTAGATCAGCAACTGATACTTGCCGAATGTGAACAGCAAGTCCCAGCCGAAATACAGAACCAGCGTGCCCAGCATCGGGCCAAACACATAGCCCAGCCCGCCAAGGAAGGTGTTGAGCATGAAGTTGATTGAATCCGTGACCACGAAAGTGGACGGGTAGACCGATTGCGCGATGGAGCCGAACATCGCCCCGCCGATACCGCCAAAGAACGACGCGATGGCAAAGATGATAATGCGGATATAGGCAATGTTGACGCCAATGGACGAGGCCAGTTCCTCGTTCTGTTGCATCGAGCGGCACAGATGTCCCAGCCGCGTATTCACCAGCCTGTACATGGCGGCGAAAACGATCACCATCAGGATGCAGGCGGTATAGTAGAAGGCCAGCTTTGGGCTTTCCAGTGCGCCAAAATCGGGGATGAGCGTAAGCCCAAAGATCGAAACAGCCCCTGGCAGCGGTATCGAGGTGATGCCGCGGGCGCCATTGGTAATGGGCAAGGCAAGAGCGCTTAACGTGGCAACTTGAGTCAACACCAGCGTGATCATGGCAAAATAGACACCTCGCAGCCGCAGGATAGGCAGGCCGATCAGGATGCCGATACCGGCTGCAATCAGACCCGCAATGGGCAGGGAAATCCAGAACGAAACCCCTGCCTTGGTTACAAGAATGGCCGAAACATAGGCGCCTACAAGCGCGAATGCGCCCTGTCCGATATGGATGCGGCCGATGTAGAATGTCAGCCATACGCCACCACTGGCGATGGCCAGCAAGGCAACCGATGTCAGGGTGAAATAGAAGTCCCATCGACCGGTGACCGAGATCAGAACCGGCACCGCCACGAATATTGCCAAAAGGAATATGACGACACCTGTGATTTGTCTGGAGCTTAAGTTGGTCATGTCGCTAACCCCATGGTTTGCCCATCAGGCCATTCGGCCGGATTGCAAGAAAGATCATCAGCGAAACGAAGATCACCAGATAGGTGACGTCTCCATACGATGCCAGCAGAACAAGTCCGGCTGCCTCCATGAAGCCAAGGATGACGCCCCCGGCGATGGCGCCGGATATCACGCCCGCTCCTCCGATCATCACCATCATGAACGCCTTGATCGAAGTCGGACCCCCCATGCCCAGATTGACACCGGTAATTGTCACCAGCAGCCCACCGACCAGCCCCGCCAGCATGGCCCCCATGGCAAAACCGATCATGGAGTAACGGTCAACATTGACACCCATCAACTCGGCCGCCACGCGGTCCTGAGCGAGAGCCCGCAAGGCACGCCCGGTCTTGCTGTACTGCATGAAAGAAATGAACGCCACGACCGACAGGATCGCCAATACGGCCACCAGTATCCGGTCATACGGCATGATGATGCGCCAGTCCCAGTTGAACACGCCATCAACAATTTTCGGAACGCCCCGTTGTTTTTCGCCAAATACCAGCAAGATGGCAGCGTCCAGCAGAAAGGCGATTCCGGCGGCAAGGAGCATAGTGCTTTCTTCGCGCGCGGACCCTTTTATTACCGGCCCGAACAGGAATTTTTCTATCAATGCACCCAGGACTGCCAGTGTTACGCAGGATGCCAGCAGCGCCAGGACAAACGGAATCCCAAGCTGCCCGTAAAACGTGTAAGTGATGAACCCGCCGATCACATACATTTGCCCGTGGGCAAAATTGAGCACGTTCATCAGGGCAAATATCAGGGTCAGCCCAAGTGCGATCATCGCATACTGGGCACCCAGATAGACGCCATTGGCCAATATCTGTTCCATCGGACAGCCTTTTTAGTGAACCCCGGGCGGTCAGCCCGGGGTAACCTTGTTGCACAGTCAAGGAAGTCGGGATCAGTCGACCTGTGCCACGAACATGGTTTCGAATTTGCCGTTCTGATAAACGTTCACCACCAGCGGAACAGAAACCTGGCGCTTTTGCCCGAACGAAGTGGAACCGACATATGTCAACTTGGCATCGCCCTTCATGTAGGGGTTCGGCGCTTCGAATGTGTCCATTGTCGTCTTGAACGCTTCAACGTCCTTCATCGCCGCCGGGTTGGCCTTGATCGTTTCAAGAATGTACTCAAGCGCGTAAACCTTGGTGTTGGACTCGTCGTTGTACTCGCCGAACATCTTGGTGTAGCGGTCGACAAATTCCACCATCATGTCCGAGGCCAGTTCGGGCGTGGATGCACCGCCGACCGAAATGAAACCGTTGGCCAGATCACCAGCACCTTCAGCCAGCACACCGGCGTCCTGGGCGGTTTCGGTGGAAATCAAACCGGTAAACCCGAGCTCGCGCGCCGAGCGGATCAGTTGCGGTGCGTTGGCCGGGGCCACACCGGACAGGACCAGCAGATCAGGCTTGGTGCGCATGACCGGGGTCAGCACCGGGGTGAAGTCGGTGGTATCCACCTGATAGGTCACGCTGTCCGACACAACGTCCAGGCCCAGGGCCTTGGCAGCCGCAACACCACCGTCACGCTGGCTCAGCGGGTCGGATTCGTTGGCCGCAACAAAGGCCACGGTCTTTACACCGTTGTTTTCCATCAGGTGTTTGTAGATCGCCGGACCGGACTGGTAGTTGGCGATCATGCCCAGAATGGCGTTGGACGCGGGCGCCGTGTAAAGCGATTTGGGGAACGCATAGGGAAAATACATGATTCCGTTTTTTTCCGCGACCGGGCGAACGGCAGCAGCCCCGTCATCCACATTCGGCCCGACCACATAGTGAATTCCGGCCTGGGCCATCTTCTCCATGCCGGCGATTGCCCGCTTGGGGTCTTTCTGATCGTCGAACGAGACAATTTCGATGTCATAGGTGGTCCCGCCGATGGTATAACCGCCGGTCTCGTTGATCCAGGCCGCGCGGGTTTCCATCGAGCGCTGGTTGGATATGCCCCAGGCCGCCGCCGGCCCGCTGGTTACACCGACAAACCCGATTTTCAGAACCGGGTTATCAGCCATAGCAACCGACGACAAAGCTGTCAGTGCCACGGCCGCCAGTGTTGTCTTGAACAATTCTCTGCGTTTCATGTTCACCTCCCATAGGGTTTCTACTTGTCCGGCGGATCACACGCCGGAATCGATCGAAAATCAGGATTCCCAAGTTTCGTATCTCGTCAATCAAACGATTGTTAACAATGATCGTCAACAATTTTCGGGTCCGGCGTTAGCGATATTCTTGTTTCCGTTAACAATACTCATGAGCTATGATGCAAAGCGGGTTGAGCGATTCCTTGCAGAAACAGTTAGTTGACCCGGGATTTTGGACCCAGAGGATATGCCTTGATACATCGGTTTGCGTCAGATCCTGACGAACAGGTTATTGTTGATCGCATCTACACAGCAGTGATGGAGCAACGCCTGGCCCCGAAAACCAAGCTGAGCGAGTCGCAATTGTGTGATAGTTTCGGCGTGGGACGCATGCGTGTGCGCCGCGCACTTCTGTTGCTGGCCAGCCAGGGCATTATCGACCTTCAAGCCAACCGAGGTGCATTCGTCGCCTGTCCCGATGCGAAAGAGGCGAACGACGTTTTCGAGGCCCGCAAACTGATAGAGCCCGGCCTGATCGGCGTGGTCACCTCGGTAATCAGCAAAAGTGATCTTGCTGATCTGAGAAAACACATAGCGATGGAAGATGCAGCGCGCAGCAACCCCGAACGGGCCGAAATCATCCGCCTGTCCGGTGAGTTTCACGTCAAGCTGGCATCCGTCAGCAGGAACGCGGTTCTGATCAGAATGATTGGCGAATTGGTAACCCGAACATCCCTGATTGTTGGTTTATTCGGCGATTCCGGCAAATCGACATGTCCGGACGGCGAACACGCAAAGATACTTGGTGCCATTGAAGCAGGAGATGCGGCACTGGCGGAAAATCTTGTCTGCAAACACCTGATGCACATTCAGGACGGGCTGGATTTGACGGCAACCAAACCCGACCTGCCCGACTTGAAAAAAATCCTCAGCCAATAGCCGCACCTGCAGCAGATTGAGAACGGAGAGCTTCTGTTGTCTGTCACGGACACCGGTCTCGGGCTGCCGCTGACCGGGGCGCCGGTCGAGCCCAAACGGGCGTCCTTCAAAATCTCCAGAGAAGCCCGCATGGGTACGCGCATCGACATCACCTTCCCCACGACCCGCCTACCGGCAAGCTGAGCCGGAGCCAATCCGGTGGCGCGCAGGCGAGCCTGATTTCCAACAAACAGAAGCTGTGTGACAAATATCGCATACAGCATGTGGCGATCCCTTTAGTAAAGGGTTGGGCGTATCAGGGGCGATCTCCGTGGGGGCGATCACGAGGTGCACCATGACGCATAAACTGAATACAGGCTTTGTACGGGCTGCTGCATTCGCCGCGGCTCTTCTCGCACCGGCTCTTGCCCATGCGCTCGACACCAACAATGAATTCATCTGCACATTGGTCGGCGACGGCGCGCATAACGGCACCAACCCGACATCGAACCACCAGCCGAACCTGCAACTGTACGGTACCGACCTCGGTTTCAGCTTCCGCCACCGTCACCGCCTGGTGATGCTGTTCGGAGACACCTGGGTGCAGGACAATGCGATCTGCCTGCCGCCACCGCTTTCCGACGATTCAGTCGGCTCGCTGTTTCTGGGCCTCGACAACGATCCCGACGATTGCCTGAACCTGCGCTTCCGCACGGACGCGGCGAACGGCGCCCGGCCGATCCGGGTATTGAAAGGTGCCGTCGAGCAACCGATGGGCGCGCTCCGCACGCCGATTACCGGCTGGAGCGACAACCGACGCGCCTACGGTTACTTCACCGGCAACAACGAGGTTCAATGCGGTCCCGGAAATGCGTGTCCGTCCGATCTGGCGTGCGGGGCGGCGAATGTCTGCGTCGATCCAACCAGCTCAATGCCCGCGGCAGCCGCAGCCGAACGGCACATCGCCCGCACGCCTTTACCGTTTGGATTCAACGTGCATCGCTACAGGATCCGGCACACTTTCGTGACAGGAAAATTCCTGAACGCAACATCGCGGGCAGTGAAAACTTTCAACGAGAACAGCCCCGCGACCAACGATTACACTGCGCCAACCGCGGGGTTTGGATTGTCCAACGGCGAACTGCTGATGTGGGGGCGACCGGCTTTCAGCGCCACGGTGGGCACCTCGGCCGATCTGTATCTCCTGCACCATCCGGTCCCCGGCCTGCAGGGACCAAGCGGCGCTTCAAGCTGGCAACCGCGCTATTTCGCCGGACTGAAAGCAGGCCAGCCCATCTGGAGCAGCGATCAGGCCGACGCCGTGCCGGTTATTGAAGACGAGGAGATCGGTCAGGTCCTGCAGCACTCCATTGCCTGGGTTCCGAGCCTGAACCAGTTCGTGATGCTGTACGGAGGACGCCTGCCGTTTCCGTTCACTCTTGTCCCCAACAACCCCAATACCGGTATCCAGCTTCGCACAGCACCGCATCCATGGGGTCCCTGGTCCGATCCGCAACTCCTCTGGAATGCAACCGCTGAAGGCGCCTATGGCGGCTGCCCGGACGGCACCCTGTATCCGGCCCTGGGTGGCGGATGCGCGCAAACCGACCCGTTTCGACCCGGTGGCCTGAACATGTGCCCGGCTCCCTCGCCAAACCCCAACCTGGATTTCGGCGTCGAATACGGGGTCAATATACTTTCGACGTTTACGAAACCGGGACCGGAAGCGAATTCAGCGACAATCTACTGGAACATTTCGACATGGAATCCGTATCGGGTCGTGCTGATGAAATCCACACTGACACTGCCGTAAGTGGCGCGATGCCAAGACACTTGCTGTCGGACCTGATACCGGTGTCGACATGGATGAGGAACAGTTAAACACTGGGCCTGAGCCGTTTCGAAGGATCGAAGTGGCCGGCCGGCCCAACGTTCAGGGAACCCGCCTCGAGCTGCCACCCAACAATGCGCTGGTCGAGGCCGACCGGACATCGTTTGCCATTTCCGGCGAAGCCTCATGGGCACCCGCATCGACACCACGTTCCCCACGACCCGCGTACTAACAAGCTGAGCCAGATCATCGTGGGAACCGTGACTCGCCAGCGACCATAAAAAATGGCCAGAGAATTCTATCAAGGCTGGATACGCCCAGCGCCAAAACCTATCAATTCAGGTTGAGCGAAACGACTGTTTGAGCCCATAGTGGTCATCCTTACTAGGACATGAAGCGCTACATAATAACCATGTGAATTTGTCATCTTCCTCTTTTCAGTTAGACTCTGAATGATACGCAAGGAGGAGTTCATGGAACTGACAGAGGCCGAAATCCAAGTCCTGGCTTCCTTTGCCGTTTTAGAGGCTGAGTCAAAACCGATATCCCGAAAAGATATTGAGGCGCGTGGAGAAGCATACCGGATATACAAAGAAGACTGGTCAGGGGCCTTTGAGACACTCACAGAGAAAGGACTGATTGAGACCGGCGAGGCGGGATTGGAATTGACTGAGACAGGCCGCCCACATGCCGAGAAGCTTCGCAAAGAACGGCCCGACATGTACTGGTATCAATATCAAAAATTCTACGTCGCTGCGCATGCGAGCCAGGCACATTCCAAACTTTGTAAGCGTGTCTTTGGCAAGGACCTCTGTCAGGATGGCCAGACAGATATGCCCGCCCTGATACATCTTCTGGAGTTACTTAAATTGCGCCCTAAAGACAGGGTTCTTGACCTGGGATGCGGCGCTGGTGTGATTTCCGAGTACATCTCGGATGAAACGGGTGCTGAGGTCGTTGGCCTCGACTACTCTCAGTCGGCAATTGAGGCCGCTGCAAATCGAACGCTCGCAAAAAGCGATCGGCTGGATTTTGAAACAGGCAATTTCAATGATCTGGATTTTCCCGACGAAAGTTTTGACGCAATCGTATCACTGGATACGCTCTACTGGGCAGCGAATCTAACGGACGTTATGGCTTGCCTGATCTCAATTTTAAAACCGGGCGGACGTATGGGCATATTCATGAACCACCATATCGCCCCACCTGAACCACCTGATCGTCTTGCTGTAGAATACTCCGATCTGGCTGTTGCGCTGAACATGCTGGGCCATCCTTATGAGAGTTTTGACTACACCAGGCAGATTGGTGAGTTTTGGAAGAGAAACTGCGCCGCTGCAGAAGAGCTACGACCGCTTTACGAAAAAGAGGGGAACGGCTTTATTGCTGAAGGCCTCATTCGAGAGTCGCGTGAAGATTACCTGCCGGACGTCGATGCAGGGCGCATAGCCAGATATCTCTTTCTGTTGCTGCGCTAATGAGGTTTGTTGACTTAGAATTTCATCATCAACCAGCCAAGCTTCAAGACAATTAGAAGCTGTAGGGAACGGCAACTTTGTCCGCTAAGCCGGCGTTGAAATTCAGCTCGATTTGGCGGATCCTGCTCCTAGCTCTGCAAGGCCGGCACATCCCTGAACAGGTCGAGCGCCTCGGCGTTGGCCAGGGCCTCGACATTCTTGACGGTTCGGCCATGCACCACGTCGCGCACGGCAAGCTCGGTTATCTTGCCGGACTTGGTGCGCGGAATATCGGCTACCGCGACAATCTTTTCCGGCACATGGCGCGGAGATGCACCGGTGCGGATCTGGGTGCGGATTTTCTTTTCCAGCGCTTCATCGAGCACGACACCGTCTGCAAGGCGCACAAACAGCACCACGCGAACGTCATTGTCCCAGTCCTGACCGATGGCCAGACCCTCGATGACGTCCGGTATCTGTTCAACCTGGGCATAGATTTCAGCAGTGCCGATGCGCACGCCGCCGGGGTTCAGGGTGGCGTCGGAGCGACCATGAATGATCATGCCGCCATTGTCGGTCCACTCGGCAAAGTCGCCCTGGCACCAGACATTGTCGAAGCGGGCGTAATACGCATCATGATAGCGCTCGCCGCCATCGTCATTGAGAAATCCCAGCGGCATGGACGGGAATGAGTTAGCGTTGACCAACTCGCCCTTGCCGCGCTGCATCGGTGTGCCGTCATCATCAAACACGTGAATTTCATGGCCCAGGCCCGCCGCCTGGATTTCACCTGAAAAGACCGCGCCGAACGGGTTTATGCCGACCAGGCAACCGCACAGGTCAGTACCGCCGGACATGGACGCCAGATGGACATCGCGCTTGATGGCGTCATAGACGAAATCAAAGCTCTCGGGCACCAGCGTCGATCCGGTCGACATGATGGCCTGAACCGTCGCAAGCGAATGGGTATCCATCGGGCGCCAGCCGGTTTTCTTGACCGCGTCAATGAACTTGGCCGACGTGCCGAACACGGTGAAGCGTTCTTCATCGGCATAGTCGAACAGCACGGTTTCAGACGGCGCAAACGGTGACCCGTCATACAGCATCAGCGTGGCTTCGGACGCCAGCGCGCTGGCCAGCCAGTTCCACATCATCCAGCCGCAGGTGGTGAAATAGAACACCCGGTCACCGGGATTGATGCCGCCATGCAGCTGGTGTTCAGCCAGATGCTTCAGCAGCACACCGCCGGTGCGATGCACGATGCATTTGGGAACCCCCGTGGTGCCGGATGAAAACAGGATGTAGAGCGGATGGTCGAACGGCAGCATTGCATAGTCGATCGGGGCCGGCGCATACGCGTCGATGAACTCATCGAACGTGACCGCATTGGGCAGTCTTGCAGCTGTTGCGGCTGCATTTCCGGTATAGTTGACGACAATCACCTGCTTCAGCGTCGGCAGGCCCTTTACCACTTGCTCGATCTTGTCGGTGATGTCGAAGGTCTTGCCATTGTAGTAATAGCCGTCACACACGATCAGGATGCTCGGCTCGATCTGGCCGAAGCGGTCCAGAATGCCGCGCTCGCCAAAATCGGGAGAGCAGGATGACCAGACCGCACCAAGTGAGTTTGCACCGGCAAACGCCATGATGGTTTCCGGCATGTTCGGCATCACTGCACACACACGGTCACCGGCCTCAACACCAATGTCCCTGAATGCCTGGTGCAGTCTTGAAACCTGATCGGTCAACTGGCGCCAGCTTACCTCATAGCGAACCTTGTCTTCGCCGCGAAAAATCATCGCCGGTGTATCGTCGTTGCGGCGCAGGAGGTTCTGGGCAAAGTTCAGCTTTGCATCGGGAAAAAACTGCGCACCGGGCACCTTTTCGCGATCGACGAGCACGCGCTCGCCGCGGGTTCCGGCCCTGACGCCGCAAAAGTCCCACACATCGGACCAGAAACTGTCCGGCTGGCGCACTGAAAACCCGTGCACATCGTCATAGGTCTTCATGTCCATGGTTCTGGAGGCATTTACGGACTGCATGAACTTCGTCAGGCGATGGGCGGCAATTCGGGCAGCATCAGGGGACCAGAGAGGTTCAGCAGACATGGAAAACTCGCAAAATCAGTGTGGAATTGAATCGGGGACAAGCCCTGGATAACGGGCACAATAGACACCCGGCAAACAATCCAAAACCATTTTCTGTCACTTTTTGAGAGTTCATTACGGGACATGTTCAAACGCGGCGCTCTCATTACCTTGCCTGATCTGCTAGAATCAGCACCATGAAACGAATCATCATTCCCTTCCTGGTCATCGTGCTGATTGCAGCAATCGGCATCGTGTCGATTCCGTTGCTCGTGCGCGGCGAGTTTGCAACCGCCCAGCTCAGCAGCGCCGTGCAGCAGGCAACCGGCCGCAAGCTGACCCTGTTGAAGCCGCCGGAGATCAAACTGTGGCCGAACCTCAGGCTGGAAGTTGAAGGCGCGACGCTGTCCAACCCGCCCGCCATGTTCGAGGGAACCACGATTTCCGCGCAGGCCCTGAAGGTGCAGCTGTCATGGTCAGAGCTGCTGTCCCGGCAGATCAATTTTCAGGAGCTGACGCTGGTGCGCCCGCGCCTCAACCTGGTTGTGGACAAGCAGGGCAAGGCCAACTGGAATTTCAACAAGGACGACGGTGCCGCCGAACCGTCCACCGGCTCCGGAACCGGCGCCGCAACCATTGAAAGCGTACAGATCGCGCCAATACGAATTGAGGACGGCGAAATCGTCTACGCGGACGAGCGTTCCGGTTCCGAGTTCAGGGCAACCGCGGTAAATGTGGTTGTCAGCATGGCCAACGCGCAAGCCCCGATGGACGTCAAGGGATCGCTGGTCTGGAACGGCGAGCGCATCGACCTGCAGGTGTTTGCCAAGTCACCGACACGTCTGGCCGCGAAGGGCTCACCCGTCGACCTGTCAATCCAGTCGGCAAACCTTGACGCAGCGCTGTCGGGCCTTGCCCGGTTTGGCGACGGCCTGAACCTGGCCGGCAAGCTTGAAGTGTCATCGCCGGACTTGCGAAAGCTCGCCCGGTGGGCAGGTACTGAAATCGGCGGCCAGGCCGGGTTGAAGCAGTTTTCAGCCAAGGCCGGTGTCGACCTCAGCGGGCAGACCGTAAAGCTCAACAAGGCCACCGTTGCGATGGACGGCATGAATGCACAGGGCAATTTGGCGCTCAGCCTTGCCGGAGACCGGCCGCGCGTCAGCGCCAGCCTCGGCCTGGACCGGCTGAATACCAACATCTACACCGGCAAGCAGCCGTCATCCGGCAATGGCCAGTCGCAAGCCGACTGGAATGATGCACCGATCGATTTCAGCAGCCTGAACTCGGTGGATGCAAAATTGCGAATGCGCACTGGCGGCATTGTCTACGGCGACGTGAAATTCGGCGAAACCCTGCTTGATATCAACATGGCGGCGGGAAAACTGAATGCCGACCTGAAAAAGATTACGCTGTATGGCAGCACAGCCACCGGCAAGCTCAACCTTGACGGCTCGGCCCGTGTACCGCGACTGACCGGACAGTTCGATACAAGCGGGCTGGATGCACTGGCCCTGTTCAGGGATTTTGCCGGTACGTCGCGCTTCGAGGGCAAGCTTGCCACCACGCTCAACCTGGCGGCCAGCGGCCGGTCGCAACGCGAACTGGTGTCAACGCTGGCGGGTACAGCCAGTTTCAGGCTGACCGACGGCATTGTCCGCGGCATCGACATGGCGCGAATGGTCAAGGGCGTGCAAAGTGCCGTGCTGGGCGGGTGGGACACATCCGACAATGCAGGCACCAGGTTTTCCAGCCTCAGCGCCAGTTTCAAATTTGCCGACGGCATTGGCAACAATGACGATCTGAACCTGGTAGGTCCGCAGGTACGGGTGACGGGCAAGGGCACGGTCGACCTGCTGCGCAAGCGGTTGAACTACAAGGTAGCGCCAAGCGCGGCGTCAGGTCCCGGCGGTGAGTTCTCCGGGCTTGTCGTGCCGGTTATCGTGAAAGGCCCGTGGGCAAACCCGAAGGTTTACCCTGATGTGCAGGGCATTCTGGAAAACCCGCAAGCCGCGCTCGATGCGCTGAGCAAGCTCGGGGTCTCTACCGGCGACATCAATGTTGAAGCCGCCGGCAAGGAACTGAAGGAACAGGCCAAGGGCAAGGTGTCGAAAGCGATCGAGGACCAGGCACGCGGCGTGGTCGGCGACGAAGCCGCCAAGGCGCTCGGTGAACAAGGTGCCGGCAAGGCGGAAAAACTTGGTGGCGAACTGTTCAAGAACCTGCTCAGCAAGCCGCAGGAATAGGAAATGTCCGCCACATGATACGGGTACAGGAAGAACCGTTTGACATCGCCGCAGAACTGCACGCGATACGCAGCGGCAACCACAAGATCGGCGGTACGGCGCTGTTTGCCGGCTCCGTGCGCGACCTCAACCTGGGCGAACAGGTGTCTGCCATGACACTGGAGCACTATCCCGGCATGACCGAGAAGGCGCTGGCCGGGATCGAGGCCGAGGCCAATGAGCGCTGGCCGCTGGATGCCAGCCTGATTGTGCATCGCTATGGCCGCATGCAGCCGGGCGAGGATATCGTGCTGGTGATCACCTGTTCGTCGCACCGTGAAGCCGCCTTTGAGGCCTGCCAGTTTCTGATGGACTGGCTGAAGACCAGGGCACCGTTCTGGAAGCTTGAGGAAGGCGGTGACACTGAGGCCGCCAAATGGGTTGATGCGCGCGAAAGCGACGACAAGGCGGCTGACCGCTGGAGCAGGGAAGAAAAATGAGCCGCCGCCGACGGGGGCGACCGCTGTGGCGCACCGGCCTCGACGCGCTGGTTGTTGTGGGTCTGACCGTGCTGGTGCTTGGCGTGATGGAATTCCTGCCCGGAAACAATGTTGCCGGCAATATGCGGGTCATCGATGGCGACAGCCTGCGCCCGGGCGACAACGGTCATGACATTCGCCTTGAAGGCATTGATGCGCCCGAGATCGGCCAGCGCTGCCGCGACAAGGCGGGACGCGATTATGATTGCGGGCGCAAAGCCAGGACACACCTGAAATCCATTATTGCCGGCCGCGATGTCAGCTGCCGTACCATGGACGTCGACCGTTATCAGCGATCGGTTTCCGTCTGCCATGCCGGTGGGACCGAGCTGAACCGGCAGATGGTGGCCGATGGATGGGCAGTGGCCTACAGGCTTCCGGTATATGTTCGTTCCGAACGTAACGCCAAGACAGCGCGCAAGGGTATGTGGCAGGGCGAGTTTGATGAACCGGAAAACTGGCGCAGGCTCAACAGGTCCGACAGTGCAGGCAGCCCGGGCGAGCCGGATTGAGCTCGAATTGTCAACGCCAGAACGAGCGTGACAGGACCACAAGCACGGTGAAAAACTCCAGCCGTCCGAGCAGCATGGCCACCGTCAGCAGCAGCTTGGCGCCGGGATCCAGGTTGGCATAACTGCCGGCAGGCCCCACAATATCACCCAGGCCGGGGCCAACATTGGTGATCGTGGCCGTCGCACTGGACAGGGCGGTAATCAGGTCAAGGTTGAAAAACGACAGGGCAATGGTGAACACCATGACCGAAATGAACATGACGGTCACATAGGCCAGCACCGAGGTGGCGATTTCATTGGTGATCCTGGTGTCGTTAAAGTTCAGGACCACGATCCGGTTCGGACTCATCAGCTGGCGAATATAGCCCGACGCCGTCATCATCATGACCTGGAGGCGGAAGGTTTTCAGACCACCGGTTGTCGATCCCGTGCACCCGCCCAGGAACATCAGGGCGAAAAACAGCCCCATGATGCCGCTGCCCCAATTGGTATAATCACCCAAGGCATATCCGGTCGTCGAAATAATCGATACGACATTGAAGCTGACGACCCGGAGAGCATCGAGGAACGGCTCGTCGTGACGCACATAATACCACAAGGTCACGGTGAAGACTGCAAGACCGGCGATCTGAACGAAACCGCGCACCTGGGCGTCATTCCACACTGCCAGCGACCTCGACCGCACCATCTTGACGTACAGCACCAGCGGCATGCACGAACCCAGCATGAAGACAATGGCAATCCAGTGAATGGCCTTGTTGTCGGCGAAATGCGCAAATGACCGGTCATGGGTTGAAAACCCCGCTGTCGACACGGTTGTCATGGCGTGGTTGAGCGCATCAAACGCATTCATGCCGGCCCAGTAATAGGCAAAGCCGCAGGCAAATGTCAGTGTCAGATAGGTTACCGCGATAAGGCTGATGACCTCGCCCACACGCGGCATGAACTTGTCGGAGCGGTCCGAACTTTCGGTTCTGAACAACTGCATGCCGCCAACCCGCAGAAACGGCAGCATGACCAGCGCCATGACGACGATACCGACACCGCCGATCCACTGCAGGATGGACCGCCACAGCAGCATGCCGGGCGGCAGGTGATCGAGACCGGTCAGCACCGTTGCGCCGGTTGCCGTCAGGCCGGAAACGGCTTCAAACAGCGCATTGGCCACACTGGCATCGCGGCCCAGGAACATGAACGGGATGGACGCCATCAGGCACAGGGCAATCCAGCTGAGCACCGTCAGCACGAAGCCTTCCTTCAGGGTGACATGGTCCGACCAGCCGCCGCGGCTGACCAGCACCAGCATGAGGCCGAGAAAACCGGTTACGAAAGCGGAGACCGCGAACACGTGCCAGTCGTCGTTTCGAGCCACAAGGTCCGACACCGCAGGTGGAAACATGAACAGCGTCAGCACCAGCATCATCATGCCGATGACAAAAAAGATGCGCGACAGCTGGATTCCCTGATCCGCGAAGCGGCGTTCGGAAGACTGAGTCGGTTTGAAAGTCCCTGCCATTGAAGCCTTGTAACCTGAGCATGCCGGGATATCCAGCGAACAAGAGCACTGATTGACACCTCTGTGCAGACTAACGTAGCGTTAGCTAGTGAGAATTGTGGGCAAGGGCACCAGTCTGCGGCGCAAGAAACCGGTCCGGAGTCGGGATGAAATGGGCAGCGAATTGGTGATCACTGCGGTCCGCCAGCGTGCAAATCTCGTTGCAAGCACAATAAACAGGTCATTCCCCCGAAAAGTCCGACCTGATTGATGAAACTGCCGGAACTTATGGATATAATGAGCTCACGACGAGATACCCGCCAGGTTCCAGAACCGAACGGCGGCAGGTTGTTTTCAGTAAAGACGTATGACCGCAAAGTCATGCAAACGTCGACAGAAGTGCCGGAAACAATATTGGGGGGACAAAGGTGAAACATGGCTACATAGGGGCGCGACTGCGCGCCGCGAGAACGTCAAAGAAGGTATCTGTCCAGCAACTGGCCGGCAAAATGGGCATTGCGATCGAGACGATTCTGGATATCGAGGCCGGTGCCACACTCGGGCATTCGTCAACGATCATTGAAATGGGCAAGGTACTGGGCCTGTCTCTGACAGACCTGTTCGGACCGACCGAAGACTCCAACATTATCCCGTTCCCAAAAATCGAACGCGACAAATGAAAAACGTGACCACATCCGGCGTAAATCATGATCAATACAACTGGATTGATCGCGGTCGTCTGGTTCGGGACCTGACGGGATACCCGTTTGGCGACAATGATTTGCCGTTCCGTGGATTCGGCCTGGTCTGCATGAGACCCTTCGTTACGGCGAACGGTATCTGCGCAACCGAGATTCAATGGGATGCCGGTTACGCCACCCACGACAGCCTGCAGTTTGCAGCGGAAAACCTCGGCGCAATGCCGGCGCCCTATTTCCTGAAATTCTACAATCGGGGATGGTTTGCAGAGCGCTTCGACACGCCCGGGGCAGCTTCGGACCGGATGGCGTTTCTGCAGGATATGAGAGTTTCGCTGCTGCAGCCTGCATTGCAGGCGCCGCGGGACCCGGACGCTATACCCGGTTACGCCAGGCAGGCCATCAAGTCACCGCGCCTGATCGGGTCCAGGCTGGTGCTCTCGGAGGACGATCCGGACAGCGGTTTTCCGATCCGCGCGGTTGGTACGCATACACCGCTGGGGAAAATCATGGGCGTGGACTGGTGCCTGGGCAGGCAGTTTCAGCTGGATGAGCGCTTCACGCAGACGGAAAAACACGTCCATGACAGGTATCTTGAAGTGTCGGAACATCGCCGGGTGCTGTTTGATGAATGCATGGCGCTGATACCGGCGCAGGGACAGGCAGAGGCCTACTGGCTGCGCTATCACCGGGTTCTGTTTCCGGTTCAAAGCGGAGATGGAATAGCGATCGGGTCACTGCTCATGCAGGGTGAAACCCAGCCCGATCGCCTGGAACCGTTCGGGCGGGCCGGTTACGAAGTGCCCATAGACATTTCATAACGCGAACCGACCGCGGCAAGATCCCTGATGATCTGGTGGCGGGGCTGGTAGCACAGGGTCTCACGGTCCTGTTCCACACACTCAGGCCGGCGCTTCCAGACAATAAAGCCTTCTTCCAGGTGGTTGTAATAGATACGGCGCAGCATGCCGCGCTGGGCCCTGTTCTCGGTCGTCAGACCCCATATGTAGTCCGGTTTCCAGTAGCCCCAGACCAGGGCGTGATGCAGCAGTGATATGTCGTTGATCAACCTGCTCTTGGGGCCTCCGCGCAGCGCAGGCGACATGAACAGTTCACCGCGATAGGCCATGCGGCCGCCCAGTCTCGATACTGGATCGGACATCGGTTCGGCAACCGAACCAATATGCACGTCTTCGCCGGCCCTGGTGTGGGCTTCCATGAGCCAGGCACGGCACCAGTGATTGAACGGCCCGCTTGGTTCATACAGGCGATAGGCTTCGACATAGACAGGCTCGCCATCCTTGCGCCCCTCGATCCAGAACGCCGACTGCGACAGTTCGGGGCCGTTATGTTGCGGGTCGAAGTAGGGTGAAATGGCATCATCGCGCAATTGCGCCCTGACCGTCGCAAACCGGTCAAAGTCAACACTGGTCGCGATCTCTATGCCATGGACAGCGACGACATGCATATGCAACCGCGTCACAATCTGGTTGATCCCCAGCGGGTCCAGTTCCTGCATTGCCCCCTCGAACATTGCCGTAATAGTGGTTTTACGTGACTTGATGCGAACGCAACACACACTGATTTACCGACAAAGAGAGGTAAACGCTGTTTCAATACAGTAATTTTGCCATTAACCGCCGACTTGTGCTTACCGATTTCGGCGCACATGTTGCAAGTTACAGTTGCAAGGGGAATTCAACAACCGAAAACCGGCCCCACTGCAAACCGCGCACAGGAAACCAGTGGCCGGTCACTTTCAGCCGGGTTCATCATGAGTGTACACGACAACCTTGAACCCCTCTTCGTCAGATGGTGCCACGAAGTGCTTCGTTATGAGATCAAACTGTTCATCCGTGACCGCGAAGGCGTGGTCTCCCGCCGCATTGCGCCTGCGCAACCGGTCCCGGCAAACATCATCCGGTACATCCAGGAAGTGCAGCTTGTGGGCGCAACCGGCCTCGTCCAGCACGCCTCGGACCCATTTTCGCAGTTCAGGTGTGTTGGCAGGAAAATCAAGAACCACGGAAACACCGGACTGCAAAAGCCCAACCAGATGCGGCTCCATGGCGGTTCGAAGCCGGGCGGAGCAGCGGACATAGTCACCGACTGAAGTCAGCTCTTCTGCAAACAGTGCAGCAAGCCAATGGTCTTCGCTTACAACAACGGTAGCCGGCGCCCGGCCCAGTTCAGCCGCCATGGTCGATTTTCCAGCGGCGATCTTCCCGACGAGCAAGTGTAGTGTTGGTCTGTTCCCGGTCATTTGAGGCATGCCGTCATGCAGAGCCATCTAAAACGGCAGTTTTTCTGGATAATTCTGGTGCTGTCGGAGAGAATTGAACTCTCGACCTCTCCCTTACCAAGGGAGTGCTCTACCCCTGAGCTACGACAGCTTGAACCGACCGAACCCGGCCATGTGGCAGGCGTAATGCCACAGCAGCTTAAACTGTGCAAGCATGATTGAACCTGCATGACAAAAACACAGGCGAAGCCTACATTATCAAGGTTCAATAATTGCTAACCGGGAAGTGGCTCAAGGCATGGCCAGTGAGACAGCGGCTGAACGCGAAAAGCGCCTGGCGGAGGCGCTCAGGCGCAACCTTGCCCGGCGCAAGCAGCAGGCCCGCGGCAAAACATCGGCAGCAGGCGGTCAGAAAAACAAATCCGACAGGAAAAAGGGCTGAAAACCAACGATTTTTGCAGCGTAATATGCCCTCTTGCCCGAACTGGCACTTTAGGTGCATGAAAGCGCCACAAAGCAGGACTATCGCAGCATACCTTCCACATTGTACCAAAAAGGCACGAACAGAGCATGGACCGGATCAGAATCGGCGGCGGCAACGAATTGAATGGCGAAATCCCGATTTCGGGTGCGAAAAACGCCGCCTTGCCCCTGATGATTGCCAGCCTTCTGACTGCTGAAACACTCACGCTCAAAAACCTGCCCCGGCTGGCCGACGTACAGTTGCTGAAGCGCATCCTGCACAATCATGGTGTTGACCAGCGCACTGACGGCAAACGGGCCGGCCAGTGCAGCCAGGCCGGTGAAACGGTGCACTTTACCGCTGCCGATATTGTCGACACCACCGCGCCCTACAATCTCGTGTCAAAGATGCGCGCCAGTTTCTGGGTTCTCGGGCCGTTGCTGACGCGCTTTCATGATACCCGCGTTTCCCTGCCAGGCGGCTGTGCCATCGGCACCCGCCCGGTGGATTTCTACCTCATGGCGCTACGCGAGCTGGGCGCCGAGCTTGACATCGAAAACGGCTATGTGGTGGCCAAGGCCCCCGGCGGCCTTAAAGGCAACAGGATCACCTTCCCGATGGTGTCTGTCGGGGCAACCCACACCGCCCTGATGGCGGCCACGCTGGCCAAAGGCGAAACAGTGATCGAAAACGCCGCCCGCGAGCCGGAGGTCATCGATGTTGCCGAATGCCTGGTCAAGATGGGTGCCAAGATCGATGGCATCGGCACTTCGACGCTGACCATACAGGGCGTCGATGAACTGCATGGCGCGACCCATGAAGTGCTGGCTGACCGGATCGAGACAGGCACCTATGCCATGGCGGTTGCCATGACCGGGGGCGATGTGACACTGCGCGGCGGGCGCCCGGACAACCTGAACAGCATGATTTCGGTGCTGGAGCAGGCAGGTGCCACGATCGACGTCGAAGACAATGGCATGCGGATCAGGCGCAACGGCAACGGCCTGAAACCTGTTGATGTGGAAACCCAGCCTTATCCCGGCTTTCCGACCGACCTGCAGGCCCAGTTCATGGCGCTGATGACACGCGCCGGCGGCACGTCAGTCATTCGCGAGACCATTTTTGAAAACCGCTTCATGCATGTTCAGGAATTGGCCCGGCTTGGAGCCGATATTTCACTCAGTGGCGATACCGCAACCGTCAAGGGCGTGGATCAGCTGCATGGGGCGGAAGTGATGGCAACCGACCTGCGCGCATCCGTATCGCTGGTGATTGCGGCCCTGGCGGCGGAAGGCGAAAGCATGCTGCACCGGGTCTACCATCTCGATCGCGGCTTCGAAACACTGGAAGACAAGCTCAGCGCGTGTGGTGCTGATATCTCGCGCATCTCCGACTAGGCTCAAGATCCAAGGGCCTTTGTCGCTCTCACTCTTTAAAAACGATCAGGTTTGTGGTTTCTGGTTGCCGCAACCGGAAACCCTTCCTGTTACAGGGCTGAAAGCAAGAAGCGACAAAGAAGATGGGCGACACTCCCGCTATAAAGATTGCCGCACTGGATGATGAGGATCTGGCGGTCATTTCCGCGCATTTGCAGGATGCGGTGATGCCGGTGGGCGATCTTCGCTGGATGAAGGCCACCGGCAAGCTGGCAATCGTGGCCAACCGCTATGTCCACTTCGGCAACAAGGGCGGCAGCGGCGAGCGGCGGTTGTGCGGGGTACAGATATCCCGGGTCCGCCGGGTAAGTTCGCGCAACATCATGATGAACGACAAGACGGCTATCGTGTCCCTGCTCGCCATGACATTCATCCCCGGCGCCGATGCACCGGAAGGCACCATCGAGCTGTCGTTCGCAGGCGGCGGGGCGGTGCGTATCGAGGTCGAATGCATTGAAGTGGCAATGGCAGACCTGAGTGAGGCCTGGCCGGCCCGGGCCCGGCCGGACCATGACGCTGGACCTGAAGACACCAGTTCGAAGGGCGCACGGAAATGACACGCTGGCTGAACATCAACGACGCCGGGTTCGAGGCGGATTTTGTCAGGCTGCTGGGCGACAAGCGTGAGCAGGCCGCAGACGTCAACGATACCGTGGCAGCCATTCTGGCAGATGTCCGAACCCGTGGTGATGCCGCGGTGGCTGACTACACAAAACAGTTCGACGGGTTCGACCTGCCTGAGACCGGCGCGCGCATGTCGGCGGACCAGATCGAGCAGGAAGCCGAAAAATGCCCGGCGGACGTGCTGGCCGCACTGGAGGCCGCGGCATCCCGCATCCAGGCCTATCATCGCCGGCAAGTGCCAGACAGTGAACGCTACACGGACGACAAGGGTGTCGAGCTTGGCCACCGCTGGAGCGCCGTTCAGGCAGCCGGGCTTTATGTGCCGGGCGGGCTTGCCGCCTATCCGTCCTCGGTGCTGATGAATGCCATCCCGGCGCAGGTGGCCGGCGTTGAACGGCTGGTCATGGTGGTGCCGACACCAAAGGGTGTCATCAACGCCCAGGTGATCGCAGCAGCACGCATTGCCGGCATTACCGAAATCCACACCATCGGCGGGGCACAAGCCGTGGCGGCGCTGGCTTACGGCACCAAAACCATCGAACCGGTCGCCAAGATCGTCGGCCCGGGCAATGCCTTCGTGGCAGCCGCCAAAAGGCAGGTGTTCGGCACCGTCGGCATCGACATGATTGCCGGCCCGTCCGAGGTTCTTGTCATGGCCGACAGCAGCGCCAATGCAGGCTGGATTGCAGCCGACCTGCTGGCGCAGGCTGAACATGACCCGTCGGCCCAGTCGATCCTGATATGCGACAGCGAGCAACTGGCGCGCGAGGTGTCGGATGCTGTCGATACCCAGCTTGCGACCTTGCCGAAGGCCGACATTGCGGGGGCGAGCTGGCGCGAGTTCGGCTGCATCATCAAGGTCGACAACCTGCTGGATGCAGTGCCGCTGGTAGACCGGCTGGCACCGGAGCATCTGGAGATTGTCTGCGAAAACGAAGACGAGATTGCCGGAGCCGTTCACAATGCCGGCGCCATTTTCCTGGGCGCCTTTACACCGGAAGCCGTCGGCGACTATGTCGGCGGGCCCAACCACGTACTGCCGACGGCGCGCAGCGCAAGATATTCTTCCGGGCTCAACGTGCTCGACTTCATGAAACGCACATCCATCCTGAAATGCAGCGCGGATGCGCTGCGGGCCATTGGCCCGGACGCCATCACCATCGGGCGCGCGGAAGGCCTGGAGGCCCATGCACGGTCGGTAGCCATGCGGTTGAACTTGCCCTGACCCCCGCACTTGTGCGAAGCGAATAAGGCAGCTAAATCGCCCTACACACCGCAAACGCTCTGGAAGCCGGGGACATGGACACCGACAATAACAGACTGGTCGCCGTCAACCTGGACAATACGCTGTCCAAGACCTTCTCGGCCGACGTGGACCACGAGCGCAAGGTGGCAATCTACGACCTGATCGAGAGCAACAGTTTCCAGGTCGTCGGCAAGCCTGAAGGGCCCTACTCCCTCAATCTGTCAATCGACGGCACCAAGCTTGTGTTCAATGTGTGCAATGAGGCCGGCGATACCTTGAGCGTCATCGCGCTGGCCCTGTCGCCGCTGCGGCGCATCGTGAAGGACTATTACGGCATCTGTGAAAGCTATTACCAGGCTATTCGCACGGCAACGCCGAGCCAGATCGAAACCATCGACATGGCCCGGCGCGGGCTGCACAACGAAGGCAGCCAGGTTCTGATGGACAGGCTGGACGGCAAGATTGCCGTGGACTTCGACACAGCACGGCGCCTGTTCACGCTGGTCTGCGTGCTGCATTGGCGCGGCTGATAATGCGGAGTCCAGCCATATGAGCACGGACCTGCCAGGTGCTGTGCTGTTTTGCTGCTCGCACAATGCCATCCGCTCGCCGATGGCCGAGGGCATCATGAAATATTACTACGGCCACCGGGTGTTTGTGGACAGTTGCGGTGTGCGTCCCACCCAGCGCAACGAGTTCATCATCGAGGTCCTCGACGAAATCGGGGTTGATATTTCCAAACACAAGGCCAAGTCGTTCGATGATCTTGTCGATTCCAGCTTCGACCTGGTGGTGTCGCTGTCTCCGGAAGCCCATCACAAGGCCATGGAACTGACCCGGACCATGGCCATTGACGTGGTGTACTGGCCGACCATCGACCCGTCACTGGAGATGGGCAGCAGGGAACAGGTGCTGGACGCCTATCGCAGATGCCGGGACCATCTGATCAAGCGGATGCGGGACCGCTTCGGTGAAACCGGATTGCCGAAACTGAGATGAGGCGGGCGGTGATTGTCCGTGGTGCTGGACAACTACCCAGAATCTGTAGCACATACCGCATCAATCTAGGATGATGCATACAGCAGGGTTCAGAAGGCTCAGGATATGTCGATTACCGATGCAAAGCTGGTACTGGCCAGCGCCTCGCCGCGCAGGCTGTCATTGATTGAACAGGTGGGCATTTATCCGGACCTGCTCAATCCGGTGGATATTGACGAGACGCGGCGCAAACGTGAATCTCCCAGGGCGCTGTCGCTGCGGCTGGCGCGCGAGAAGGCACAAGCTGCCCGTGCTGCGCCGCTGGTGCGCAATCTCGGCGAGAACGTCTTCGTCCTGGCGGCCGATACGGTGGTCAGCGTTGGCCGGCGGGTGATTGACAAACCGCAGTCCACGGACGAGGCGCGTGATGCGCTGCGGCTGTTGTCGGGGCGTTCACACCGGGTGTTCACGACCATTGCCGTGGTGTCGCCGGACGGGCGCGAGCGCTCCCGGGTTGTCGACACCAAGGTCCGCTTCAAGCGGCTGATGCGCGCCGACATGGATGCCTACCTGATGAGCGACGAATGGCGCGGCAAGGCCGGCGGCTACGCCATCCAGGGCAAGGCGTCCGCATTCGTGCGCTGGATGAGCGGGTCATACACCTGTGTGGTCGGCCTGCCGCTGCATGAAACCGTGCAGATGCTGCAGGCCGGCGGATATCCGGTTTACGGAAAGTGGGTTACGGAGACCTGATATGAGCGATCCACAAGGTCCGGGCGGCAGGAAGCCGGAACCGCCGGTAAGGTTGCGCACCAGGCGCCCGTGTCCGCTGTGCCAGCAACCCTCGAAACAGAAATATCATCCGTTTTGTTCAGCCCGCTGTGCCGACATCGACCTGCACCGCTGGCTGGGCGGCCAATACGCCATTCCGGCCGCCGATCCGCCTGATTTCGACGAGACCGGAGAGAGCCTGTCGCCCAAGCGCGACGATGGCGGCGAGAGCGCATAACCGGTGCCTCAGGCAGCCAATCCGCACTGCTTTGGAAAACCGTCATGATGTATGGTGGTTGATGCTGGACAGGTGCCGGGCGATCACCTATAAACCGCTGCGGTCGCACGAAGGATTCTTCGCGCGGCTCACATGCCCAGGTAGCTCAGTTGGTAGAGCAGCGGATTGAAAATCCGCGTGTCGGTGGTTCGATTCCGCCCCTGGGCACCATTACCTTCTCTCGATACTGGCTCAGGTGTCGAACAGACAGTTTTTGTTTTTGGCAGTTGCAAACTGAGTATTGCTGCCAAACGCCTGCGCAGTTTGACAGGATTGGCTCTTCCGGCCATGGATGTCACAACGAAGCCAAGATAACCACATCAACCCATGATCGGTTATGTCATTACCATATTCGGCCTGCCTCATTCGGAAAACGGGGCGGCCAGGTGTATTGAAACCGGACACCGCCACGGGATCACTGGCAAGGCGTTTGCGGCCGTCAACAAATTCAAGGCGGAAAAGCTCATGCATGATATGGGGCTGTTTCCAAACCCGGACACCTATTCGCGCATCGCCGACGATCCGATCGGTGACAGGGCCACGCAGCAGAAAGGCCAATGGCATCTGACCAGACCCGAACTGGGCTGTGCGCTGTCGCACTACCTGGTCTGGTGCAAGGCGGCCAGGGCAAGCGAACCGACACTGGTCCTGGAACACGACGCGATACTTGTTGGCCCGGTTCCGGAGATACCCGAAGGCGCGCTGGCGGTGAACTATCAAGTCGCAGACGCACCGGGAACAGCCGGTTACCTGCTAACCCCGGCCGGGGCCAATCTGGCCGTGGCGCAAACCCGGAGGAAGGGCGTTCAACCTTCCGACGAGCTTTTGTGGAGGTCGGCCTTGCGAGGTCTGCCTGTACACCATGAGCAACGTCCGGTCATTGCAATTGAAGACTACGGCGTCTCGACAATTCAGTGGACACGGTCCGACCCCGAGCATGCCCATATTAACAAACGGGATCCGTGGGAAGATTTTGAAGAGCCACCAGCGGATTGACAATGCTGAGCCACACAACGGTTTTCACGTAGCCCGGGCCTGTGCCAGGCTTGTGACCTCATTTTGCGCTTGTCAGAACAACTGACCCTGGTAGCCCCTGGCCTTTTCGTGGGTCAGCAGGAAGTGCTTCACATCCACACCACCGCCGAAGCCAGTCAGGGAGTTATCGGCACCGATGACGCGGTGACAGGGCGCCACTATTGGTAACGGATTGGCGCCGTTGGCTGCGCCGACCGCGCGGCTGGCCTTGGCATTGCCAACCGTTGACGCCAATGCGCCATAAGAGGTTGTCTCGCCGTAAGGAATATCACACAAGGCTTGCCACACAGAATTCTGAAACGGCGTGCCGTCGAACAACAGCGGCAAGTTGAACTCTTTCAACTCCCCTGCAAAATATGCCCGCAATTGCGCGGTGGTGTCCGGGAACCAGGCATCATCGCGGCGCCAACCCGTTTGCGGCTCCTGCTTCCTGCTGCCTTCGGGAAAACTGATGCCACGCAGATGATCTGCATCCGCGACCAGCAGGAGTTGCCCTACCGGGCTGTCAAGATAGCCGTAAACCAGTGGTTCCGCAGATTTGCCCGTCAATAGGTGATCCTCCTTCAGCCAGCTGATCTTGCCATCTTTCGGTGCTCAGAGGGAGACCGTTTGTAAAGACCGTGAAAAGCGGCATTGAAACGCCGCACGCTGCCAAAGCCCGCCTGGTCGGCGACTTCGGTCATTGACAGGCCGGTATTGTCCAGCAGCCGCTTGGCCCGCTGCAGGCGAACGGTGTTCGCTGTCTGCACAGGGCTGGCGCCGACATGGCGCTTGAACAGCCTGGCCAGCTGTCGTGATCCGACCCCCAGTCGCAGCGCAAGCCGCTCGACGCTGCTGTTGTCAAGCGCGCCGTCATTGATCAGTCGCAGCGCCCGTTCGACAGTGGTCTGCGTACCGTTCCAGGCTGGACAAAAAGGCGCCGTTTCCGGGCGGCAGCGCAAACAGGGCCGGAAGCCGGCACGTTCGGCGGCGGGTGCTGTCGGGTAATAACAGACGTTCTTCGTCAACGGCTGCTTTACCGGACAGACCGGCCGGCAATAGATGCCGGTTGTCTTGACGGCTATGAAAAACACACCGTCATAGGCCGGGTCCCGCCGCAGCCGGGCTTCGTTGCACAGATCAAAATCCAACATGGCAACATGTTAGCCAACCATCTCCCGGTGAACCAGATGACATGTATTATGGAGTCCGATTCCGGCCAACTGGCCGCAGATGAAGGAGATCACACGACCGGGAAATCTTCCCTGAGCATTGCCATGGTATGAGCGTCGACAAATTCGCCGTCCCACAAAAGCGCCTGCCGGCGGGTGCCTTCCAGTCTGAAGCCGGCGTTTTCATAGACCCGCCTGGCCCTCGGATTGAACGAGTAGACTTCAAGTTCGATCCGGTTCAGGCCGACCACGTCAAACCCGTGCCTGACCAGCAGCCGGGTTGCCTCGGTTCCGATGCCCCGGTTCCGGTGGTCATTGTACCAGATCGCTATTCGAAACGAGGCTGACCGGTTGATATCATCGACGCAGTTCAGGACCACCTCTCCGACAGGCTGGCTTGCAACCTCAATGGCATAGTCGAGCCGATCATCAGCATGTTCGACGTGTTCGCAATGGCGCTTGACCTGCTCAAACGTAAAAGCCGACTGGGTGCCGGTCAGGCGCATGCTCTCCGGATCATCGAGGCTTGCATACATGGCCGCTGCGTCGTCGGCGACCAGGGGCCGAAGCCGCACTGCGGCACCGGTCAGGACGGGCTTTGTCAGGTGCAAGTTATCCTCCTACAGCATGAACAAGACTATTGAGCCGTGATCTCATTCCATTAAATGCGGGTGTTGCGACGCAAAGCTTGTCAGCAGCGATGACGAGGACCGTAGCGTGTGCTGGCGCAACCTGCCGTTGACACTCATTTTACCCAGCAGGAGACCGGCACTGATGGTTTCGAGCAGCTGATTGCCGGCAGGATCAAGGTTGTGGCTGCGAGCTGACCGGCATGCTGCACGGTAAAAGTCGATATTTGGCGCACCCATAATTTTTTCCACCGACGGCAAACGTCTGCAAAGTCCCATTTTCCAGGGTTTGAAGTGGCCGGCAAAGTGATGCATCGAGACCGGCCAGTCGGCGCGATGGGTGCCCTGCAGCGCATTCCAGCGAATCGGCAGCTGCCTGAAGTTGCCGGCAAGTACCGCGTTCAGCGCGCACTGGTCGTTGAAGGTCAGGATCTCGGATCGTTGTGTAAAAACATCAATGGCGGCCTGCCCGGTATTCGCGTGCAGCCACTTTTCCAGGTCAATGACCAGAAGACCTGAGTTAAAGTAGCCGGGGCTTTGCGGAATACCGAGTTTTGCACACAGATCCGGCACCCGTCCTTCCGCAACGACGGCCATGTCGTTGACCGCTGCCACCGCGCATCCATCGAGCGGGTGTGCGAGCAGTTTGTTTACATCGTCCATGAAGCGGGTATCGGCATCCACAACCACAACCCTGCCGACCGGTCTTTGAAGCAGCTCGTGCATGCGCAGAAAACCGAACTTGGCCGGGGACTGCCCGCGCGCTTTCGCCCACGGCTGGCACCAGCTGCCGTCCACATCGACAAGATCTAACTGCAGACCAAGCTCCTCGAGAAACGATGAAGCGCCTTTTCGGGCCGTTTCATCGACATCGTGCAGCAGCACGGTGACCGGCGGGCGGTTGCCGCGACAATGCTCGACCATGGATGCGATCGAAATGCATACCAGGGGAAGGAACACCTGATCAGTGGAATAGAGGATCAACTTGCCGGCTCCCGGAATGCTTCAGGTGGAATTCTGAAATGCCGGACAAGATTGGTAAGGGCGTTATTGTTGCCGTCATTCCAGATGTTTTGCGGCGACAGTTTCTGTCCGTTCCAGAACGGAATTGACGGATACACCCGAGGCTGCGGTCCGGCCTGAACCGCCGGCGTTCCCGCAAGCACAGCCATGACCTTGAGCCAAAGATCATCGGCATTTGGACACAGCTGCAGAAACAGCTGCACATCCCTTACCCGGGCATCAAGGCAACCGGGCGGATACAGCACGCCGCCCACGCCCATCGGCAACAGTGACATGGACGGTTGCACG
Source organism: Anderseniella sp. Alg231-50 (assembly GCF_900149695.1). Taxonomy (NCBI): domain Bacteria; kingdom Pseudomonadati; phylum Pseudomonadota; class Alphaproteobacteria; order Hyphomicrobiales; family Parvibaculaceae; genus Anderseniella; species Anderseniella sp. Alg231-50. Next base: position 511,154 of record NZ_LT703003.1, read on the forward strand.
GCCTTCACCATCGGCCAGGAGCGATAAGGTGCAACGCTGCCGTTTTCGTCCAGCACAATCTCGCGCGACCTGCTGCAGACTACACAACCGGGAAACCTTGTGTGAGCTGCCACCAGTATTTCCAGCAGGTCGGCCGGGTACAGCTTGTCATCATCGCAGGTCACAATGGTGTGGTCGGGAAAATCGGCCAGCGCATGATGCAGCTTGTTCAGCGAACGCACGTTGGTGTCGACAAAACGAATCTCGAAGCAGGTGTTCTGCAACCGGGTAAGTGCGTCAGGCAACGCAATGCCGCGACATTCCTCTTTGATGAGATAAAGTACTACTTTTGACGGCCTCAAGCGCTGGCCCAGAAGCGACTTGATGCAGTTGTGCAGTTTGCCGAAACGGCCGGGAAAGCTGGTCAGTGAAACCACGATGTCGTTCGCGCTGCCGGGTTGCCGTACAGCCCCGGCGTACCTGTGATACTGGAACTGGGTGCCGGCCAGTGCCGGCAAATAGGCCAGGAATTCAGCAATATCAGTCCTGAAAGCGAGACTGCGACTACGCATCGCGACATCCATTCGCAACCGGCACCGGATCGTTCCGTTGATCAGCCATTTTTCCGCAGCGAAACTTCCAATTCATCCGCCTGTTGTTGAGACAATCCGTTTTTGACATGTACCACAGCGGCACCGGAACGGATTGCGCGGGGAATGTGAGCGACGTTGCGGACCCGTTCGACAATTCGATCAAGTAATCCGATTCTCTTCATGTGCTTGAAATACAGGCCTTGCCAAAGCACCCTCTGATTTCTCGGATGCCTGTCCGCGATACCACTCAACTGGCCTTGAGAAAGCGAGAGCCAGTCATCGAAAAACTGCCTGCAAAAATCGTTGTTCCGGATAACGACGAAACCGGCATTCGGCAGATTTCTGGTCTGGTACTTGAACGCCGCCTCAAAATTGAGCGGCAACAGGAACGGTCCCAGATGATGGCAGTCTTTCGCAAACAGGATGTCCTTGTCGGCGTACTTTTCGGCAAGCGCATTCAGATCGAAATCACGACTGCATACATACGTATCGGCGTCGACCAGTACGACGATCTCCGCATCGGTTTCACTCAGATGGCGCCGCACCATCTCGATCTTGCTCCAATTGACATGCATGTCCGGCAGCAAGCTCTCGCCATAGTGGAAAAACCGGTAGCCGCGATCATCGCAAAATCGTTTCCAGGCAGCACGCGAGTGCAGAGCATACCCTTCGATCTCACGTGTCGCCAGCATGATAACTTCCGGTTGTGTTGCAAGCTGAGACACGCACCGTAACCTTTTTGTCAAAAGCCTTCGCTCGATCGCTTTATCCACCCAACACCAGCTCTTTGCAATACTGGAACCCCGGCGGCACCTTGAACGCCAATTCCGGCGTTTTCTGGCCCGTCGACAGCAACCTGCCACAGACACGACGATTCGCATTGCCACACTTGTGAGCATCCTCCACAGCATCAACAGATTCCTTGAAACCGGGTCAAACGCGCCCGGATCCGGCAAGCGCCAACACAAGATGATGTCCGTGGTCGCCCCCCAGCGATGATGCAATCACCAGCCTGACCCGCGGCGGCGCGGTAACCTGAGCGTGGACTCTTGCCAGCCTTGCGAAAACCATGCAGGTATTTGCAGGTTAATACATCGGGGCAACACAGATGAACGAACTCGCGTCCAGATATCTCACGACCAGAGAACTGGCTGATCTTCTGCGCATAAAAGAGCGCAAGGTTTATGAACTGGCGGCTTCCGGCGCGGTCCCGTGCTCGCGCGCGACCGGAAAACTGCTGTTTCCGCGCGATCAGGTGGAAGCATGGCTGGCTGACAATTCGTCAGGTCCGAATGTTTCGCTCGCCACGGCGCGTCCGGCCGTGTTGCTGGGCAGTCATGATCCGTTGCTGGAATGGGCAATGCGCGAAAGCCGCTGCGGTCTGGCGGCAAACTTCGACAGTTCGCTCGATGGCCTTGAGCGCTTTGCCAATCTCGAAGGCATCGCAACCGGCCTGCATATCCCCGACACTTCGGGTAGCGGCTGGAATATTGAGGCTGCGAGAGACAAACTGAAAGACCAGCCTGTTGTCGTGGTCGAATGGGCCAGACGGCAACGGGGGCTGATTGTGCCAGCGGGCAATCCCGACGGTGTCAAAACTCTCAGCGACGCAAAGGCCAGGACACTTGCGTCCCGCCAGCCCGAGGCAGGCAGCCAGATGCTGTTTGCAAAACTGCTTGACGAAGCCGGGCTTGCCGGAGCGGACATCAACTGGACCGCCCCGGTGCGCAGCGAGACGGATGCGGCCCTGCTTGTGCAGGACGGTAATGCCGACATCTCCTTCGGGCTGTCAGGTGTCGCTGCCCAGTTACGGCTGGAGTTCGTGCCGGTTGTTGAGGAACGCTACGACCTGGCAGTTGACAGGCAGGCCTGGTTTGACCCGCCCATGCAGGCACTGGCTGCTTTTTGCAGGTCATCCGCCTTTGCCGAACGGGCAGCCGCGATGTCCGGTTACGATATCTCCGGGCAGTTTCACGTACACTACAATTCCACCTGATCGGCGCCAGCTGGGTCTGGGTTTCAGGTGCTGCTGAAGCGGAGTCGTCCTAAGACGCTCCCTCCTTGGCAGCATTGGCAAAGAACAGTTGCTTGCCGTCCAGCTTGTAGGCAGCAATGGCGGCCTGGCCGTCTCTGGTGATGACCCAGTCAACGAAACTTTTCGCCGCTGCCGCCTTCACGTTCGGGCACCTGGCGGGGTTGACCTGAATGATGCCGTACTGGTTGAACATTGCCTTGTCTCCTTCGACGGCGATCTTGAACTCACCCTTGTTCCTGAACGCGATCCAGGTGGCCCGGTCGGTCATGGCATAAGCCCCCATGCCGACGCTTACGTTGAGTGTTGCGCCCATGCCGGAGCCGGTTTCGCGGTACCAGGTACCGCTGGCCGCCCTGACATCAACGCCTGCGTCCTGCCACAGCCTGAGTTCCTTCTTGTGAGTACCTGAATCGTCCCCACGCGAGGCAAATACGGCCTTTGCTCCGGCAATCGTCTTGAGCGAGGCTGCGGCGTCATTGCGACCTGCCACCCCGGCCGGGTCGGCTGCCGGGCCGACAATGACGAAGTCATTGTACATGACGTCATAACGCTTCACGCCGTATCCGTCGGAAACGAATTTTTCCTCGGCCGGCTTCGCATGCACGAACAGCACATCGCCATCGCAGTTGCGGGCGTTCTTGATGGCCTGCCCGGTGCCCACGGCAACGACATTCACCTTGATGCCGGATGCTTCTTCAAACATTGGCAGAATGTAGTCAAACAGGCCTGAGTTCTGGGTCGACGTGGTCGACTGAACGATGATCGACTTGTCTTCCGCATGACCAGGCACAGTCAGAACCATGCTGGCGCACACTGCGACCGCCGCCAGAAAACCGCTGTTTCTCACCTTCATCACAAGTCTTTCCTCTCTCGACTAAATGACCAGTTTACCGGCGAGGTAGTCTCGCGCAGCGGTGCTGGCCGGTTGTTTGAAAAACGCCTTTGCGCTCATGTGCTCGACGACAGCGCCGCGATGAATGAACACCACGTCGTTGGCCAGCCTTCGTGCCTGACCGGCATCGTGGGTCACCAGCACGATTTTCACGCCGCGCCCGCTTGCCCGGGCGATCGCGGTTTCGATAACCTGGGTCGACGACGGATCCAGACTGGCGGTCGGTTCATCCAGAAACAAAACCTCAGGGTCACTGGCGAGAGCCCGCACCAGTGCCAGGCGTTGCTGTTCACCGCCCGACAGGGCCCGTGCCGGCTGGTCCGCCTTGTCGAGCAGGTTTGCCTGTGCCAGCAACTGGTTCAGTCTCTCGCTGTTCGAACCCCCTTTGAGCCTGAGCACAAAATCCACATTGGCGGCAACGGAGCGGCGCAACAAGACAGGTTTCTGAAACACCATAGCCTGGCGCAGCCTGGTGGCCTCGTCACAGCGTCGCCCATTCCAGGTGATGCTACCGGATACCGGCTCAATAAGCCCGTGCAACAACCGCACAAGCAGGCTTTTGCCGGCCCCATTGGGGCCCATTACAACCGTGATGCCATGGTCAGCCAAAACAAGATCAAGTCCGTTGATCAGCTGTGCGCCGCCGGCGCTGAAGCAAAGACCAGTTACGGCAAGCGGCAGCTGTGTTGCTGATTTTGCAACCGGCTGATCAAGCATGAGCCCTGCCTTTCGCGCTGGCCCGCAAGCTCATCACAGCCGCATTCACCACCAGCGCAATGACAAGCAGTACAATGCCAAGCGCCAGCGCCAGCGCCAGGTCGCCCTTTGAGGTTTCCAGCGCTATGGCAGTGGTCATGACCCGGGTCAGATGGGCAATGTTGCCGCCGACAATGATAACCGCGCCGACCTCGGCAATGGCGCGGCCAAACCCCGCCAGCAACACAGTCAGCAATGCGTATCTGGCGTCACTTATCAAGGCGACGATGCGCGTGTGCCAGGGCACCGACAGGGAGGCGAACTGCTCGGCGTATTCAAAGTTCATCTCTTCAATGACCTGGCGGGTCAGCGCGGCCACTATCGGCGTGATCAGGATGGATTGTGCGATGATCATTGCTGCCGGCGTGTACAAAAACTGCAGAAAGCCAAGCGGGCCTGCATTCGACAGCGCCATGTAGACCAGCAGTCCAACCACCACGGGCGGCAGCCCCATCAGCGCATTGACGACAATCACGGCCGCGCTGCGACCGGGAAACCGCACCGTGGCCAGCAACGCCCCAAGCGGCATTCCGAGCACGGCTGCGACCAGGACAGCGGTCAGACTGACGCGCAGCGACAGGCCGATGATCTCAACCAGATCAGCGTCCATCGCTGCAACCAGGCCAAACGCCAACCGAAACGCTTCTGCGAAATCCTGCATAATTATGTTTTTTTCTGTTTTTCTTCGAGATCAGGACCGTATGAAAACGAACCGCAGGATGCAACACCGATTTCACCCTTCGGGTCCATTGCCCCATTTGACCCTGCAGTTTCCCGGAGCTCACGGCGTTGACTGGATGTTCGAATCCGCGCCAACTTCGCAAGTTGTTGCTTTTGTTCGAACGGAAGTGCCGGATGAATGAGATATACCTGAACGCCTGCAGCCACGGCCTGCCGTCTGCAGACACCGTCGCGCGCATGCGGGCGCATCTCGACCTGGAACTGGAGCTTGGCCCGCTTGCGGCCCTGCAGGCAGTTGCTGACGAGCTGTCAGATGTCAGAACCAGGGCTGAACACCTCATCTCGGCATCACCAGGCACGGTTGGATTGGCCGCAACCACGTTTTCAAGCTGGCTGTCTATCGTTGCCCGGCTTCCCATTGCAGGCAAAAGACTGCTGGTAGCGCCCCATGAATGGGGAGAGAACATTGCCGCCTTGCGGGTGCTGGCAGACAATGCCGGCGGCACGGTTGAAACCCTGCCCGAACTGAACCTTTCAGCACCGGATCTGGCAGCCTGGTCCGCCTGCATCGACGAAGACGTCGCGGCTGTTTTCACCCCCTATATCAGCAGCGTGGCCGGGCTCAGGTATCCGGTTGAAGCCATCGGCGCATTGCCCCGTCCGGAAAACACCCTTGTGATCGTGGATGGCGCACAGGCGCTTGGACAAACTCCTATAGATGTATCGCAAATGGGCTGTGACGTGCTGGTCGCAACATGCCGGAAATGGCTGCGCGGTCCGCGCGGCACTGCCGTGCTGTGGATTGCCGACCCGGACAGGCACGGGTTCTCGATCAAGGAAGTCGAACCGTTTGATGCAAACATAGCGCTTCGGCTCGGCCTTGGCGCCGCCATAAAGGAGGCGACACTGCAGTCTGTAGAAAAAATTGAACACCGTGTTCAAAGCCTCGCCCGGCATGCCCATGCGCTTGCCCTGCAAGACGACGTGATGCCGCTCGGCGAAGCACCGCCGATTTCCGGTGCCTGTTCGGTTTATGTCCCGTCACAGCGGCGCGAACGCCTGCAAAACGCGCTCAACGAGGCCGGCATTCACATCAAGTGGCCAGACGCCGGGCAGGATGAACCGGCATCCGAAACCGGCAAGGCAGACCACGCGATCATGCGCATCAGCCCCCACGTCTACAACAGCACGGACGACATTGATGCGGTTTTCGATTTGCTCAGGGCAAGCTGAAGCACCTGACCCGCCAGCACATTTCCGAGACTTGTGAATTCACGGCAGCCACCGCGATTGCCAGGTTGACAATCCTTATTTTCTATTTATGTTAATTAACCTAATTTAAAAATAAAGAAACACAACCCATGATCCACGACACCTTTGCCGCGCTCGGCGATGCAACGCGGTTTGCGATCGTCGAAAAACTGCTGAAGGAAGGCGAACTGCCAGCGGGAAACCTGCAGAACGTCGGCAGCATTTCGCCGCCCGCCATTTCGCGCCACCTGAAAGTGTTACGTGAAGCCGGCATTATCGAACAGCGCATCGACAAGCAGCGCCGCATGTACTCGGTCCGCCCGCATGCGGTGCAGTCTATCAGCGAGTGGGCAATGACCTATCGCGAATTCTGGCAGGGCAGCCTCGACCGGCTGGAAACTGCCTTGTTGCAGAAAGCTGATGACCAATGAGTATTTTGAAAATCGAGCGGACATTTCCCGTTGCCCCTGAAAAGGTCTTCGCCTTCGTGACCCAGACCGACCATCTGCTGAAATGGTGGGGCCCGGAGGGGGTCAGCATGAAAGAACACAACCTGGACCTGTCCCGGCCCGGCGCCTGGTCATCGACGCTGGTCAACTCCCAGGGCGCGCTGCACAAGATGAGCGGAGAGGTGGTCGCCGTCGACCCCCCGAAGTCCGTCGAGTTCACCTGGGGCTGGCATGACGCAAGGATCAACGCGGCTACGAAACCCGGGTGCTGTTTGAAGTCCGTCCGAAAAGCGACGGCGGCACCCTGTTTGTGTTGACCCATTCCGGCCTTGCCGATGACGAAGCTGCCGCCAACCACAAACTGGGATGGACGTCGTCGCTGCGGAAACTGGAACAGTTCCCGGAATTGCAGTCTTAGGGCCGGCCGTCACCTGCTTTAACCCCGAGAAAGGAGACACCAGATGCCCCAGTTCATTTTTGCCTATCACGGCGGAAAAATGCCGGAAGACCCTTACGAAGGCGCAAAACTCATGGCCAGATGGGAAGCCTGGATGGCCGGCCTCGGAAAGGCCGTGGTCAATCCGGGCCATCCGGTCGGCAAGTCCAGCACGGTCACCTCCTCCGGCGTCACAGACGATGGCGGCTCAAATCCGCTTTCCGGTTTCTCGCTTGTTGAGGCTGACAGCATGGATGCAGCCATCGAGATGGCCAGGGGCTGCCCTCATATTGAGCACGGCAGTATTGAAATCGCTGAAACGATGGCGATGTAACCGGCGGGCTATTGATATTTGGCTGCCGTTATGAACTCACCGAACGCTTCGCACCAGACAACAACGGTCGAGTATGACCCGACATCCACGCCCTGCGGCACGTCCAGGAGAAAACCGTCGAAGGTTTTCACATCCCCGATCAGCTGCGCGTCGGGCTTGACTGCATTAAACTGCTCTTCGTCTTCAACGAACTCCTTGACGAGATACAACTTGTAGTCCGGGCCCGGTGCCAGGTCGCCTTCATGAACAATCTTGCCCGGCGTCAGGCTGACACTGCCTTCGCCCCAATGCAGGAAATCGCTTCCCTTCAGGTCACGGGTGAAACTGGCCTTGAAAACCGCGTCCTTGGCGGTCGTCGCCAGCATTTCCCTGTCCAGGCTCGCAGGTGCGGTGAGAATGGGCAGTGCATACACCCCGAGCGCAAAGCCGATGACCAGCACTGCGATGTGGGTGGCGGACAATACGATCCAGCGCATAGACGGCTCCTAACTCGAAATCAAGACCTCAGGCCGAACCCGTATCATGCCGATAGGGATGTCACAATTGTGGTGCTGCGGGAGACCCAAACTCCGCCTGCAGACCGTGCCTGAGAAACAGCTGTCCGGACCGCGTTATTGGTTGCTTAACCCTGATTTTTAGGACCGGGTTAAGCATGAATTCAACAAAGCCGCCGAAACCGGTTAATTAAAAATTGAATTTACCTCTTAACAAATGATTCAGCCCAATGTGTCCGGGAATTTGGCAGTCATGGCAGCTTGTCCATGAACGTTGATGACTACAAGGGAACGGCGCAAAATGCCCACGCAAACCAGCACAAAAAACCCGTCTCGGGTGATCGAGACCATCTTCGTCGGCGCTGCCATGAAGCAGGTGAGTGATGCAATCATGGAAGACGATGTGCCGGTGCGCGCGCGTCACATGCGGTCAATCGATGACCTGCTCATGTACATAGAAAACAATGATGTCGAGTGCGCAGTGGTCGATCAGTCCCTGCCGACGGAAAGTCGCGGCCTGAAACTGGTTCTGCTGGCAGGTGTCAAGACGGTGAAGCACCTGATCGTTGTCGCCCCACAGGCCAGCCGAGCTGAAATCGAAACCATTGACGGCGTGCATCAGGTGCTGTCCAGCCCGGCAACGTCGCAGCAGGTGATAGATGCCGTCCTTGAGCGCGCGAAAGTCCCCGCGCCCGTCAGCCTGCCCGTCGCGGCCATGATCAACATTCTTGCACCACCTGTTGTCGCAGCTGAAACAGGTTCATACGACATTGGCGCGAAGCTATCCGGATACCGCAGTGGGTTGCAGGAAATCGCCGACGGAATCCGCCGCAAATCCCTGCACCACTACTGGACCCAGCTGACGGGGCGTTTTGTCACGCGACCGGTCATAGCGGCTGCAGCCTCAGCCTTCCTGTGCCTGGGCACCATCAGTGCCGTATCACTGGCATCGGGCAGTTTCATAGCGCCGGTCAAAGCCACCAGCCAGCACACCCTGGCGGCCAGCGAGCAAGCCGCGGCTTCGCCTGCAAGCGCTGCTCCCGGCGAGGTCTGGGAACAGGCTGATCAACTGACGCCGTCACTCCATCAAAGCATGCCTGCGCTGGCAGCGGCCGAACTGAGCAGGCTCGATGCCAGGTTTCGACTGCTGGTTTCCAGGCGGACGATTGATCTGGAGATTTCGAAACAACAGAAACTCAAGCAACAGTTTCTGGCTCACATCGCGCACCTGAAATCGATCACCGCGGAACTAAAGGCCGCAGGCGACCACTCCTCTCAAGCGACCGGTGCAGAGTCTTCCCTGTCTGCTCACACCCGTGCCGCGGTGCTGGAAGCCGAACTGGCGCTGCAGGATTTGGAAGTCGGAAAGATCGACACCTTCCTGGCTCATCTCAATCTGCTGAAATCCGGGATCGGCCTGCCGAAGGGCGACAGCCAGATACTGGTGACCAGCTCTGCGGAGTAAAAAACGCTGCCGCGACCAGAAACGTCGCTTGCCGTCTTGTCGCCACCACACCGGTCTGCTAGCCTTTGCTCAAGACGATGCCTTTTTGGCTTGAACGGAAAATCCTTTTACGTCTGCTGACCCAATTCAGGAGCAGATGAGGATTATCGTCAGACGACCGGATAATAGCGCTGGAAATTGCGCCTACCGGCCTGTGACGCCTGATAGCCTGCCATCGTTGATGTGAACCGTATGGGCAGGAAGGCAAGTCACGAGATGAAATTTTACCAGACAGCAATTTTCCTTGGCGGGCTAGTCACCATGGCAAGCCCTGCAAACGCACATCTTGGCCATGTTGGTGAGCTTGCCGGCCACGGTCACCTTGCCGGTATCGCAGCACTTGGCGCCGCTGCAGCCATTGCCGCTGCCCTGGCCGCCCGCAAACTGAAACAGAAGCGGAAGCCGAAACGGGAAGAGACCGAGGAGGCTTCATCATGAGCAAGGTCGGCGTCATGATCTGCGGTCACGGTTCGCGCAGCCAGGCAGCAGTGGACGAGTTTGCCGTGCTTGCCGAAAAACTGCCCGACTACCTGCCGCCGGACTGGCCGGTCGAATACGGTTATCTGGAATTTGCCAACCCGCTGATACGAGACGGCCTCGACAGCCTGCGTGAACAAGGGTGCGATCACATTCTGGCGGTGCCCGGCATGCTGTTTGCCGCCATGCACGCCAAGAACGACATTCCGTCCGTACTGAATACCTATGGCGCGACCCACGACCTCAAGGTCCAGTATGGCCGCGAGCTGGGTGTTGATCCGAAGATGATCCTTGCCGCCTCGGAGAGGGTTCAGGAGGCGGTCGACAAGGCCAATGCCGACAATGGCGACGTACCGCTGTCGGAGACCTGCCTGGTTGTGATCGGACGCGGGGCGTCGGACCCGGATGCCAACTCCAATGTCTCCAAGATTGCCCGTATATTGTGGGAAGGCATGGGGTTCGGCTGGTGCGAGGTCGGGTATTCGGGTGTTACCTTCCCGCTGGTCGAACCGTGCCTGGAACATGCTGCAAAGCTCGGTTACAAGCGCATCGTGGTGTTTCCGTATTTCCTGTTCACCGGCATTCTGATCGACCGCATCTACGGCTTCACCGATCTGGTGGCCAAGGCAAATCCGACCATTGATTTCGTCAAGGCAGGGTACCTGAATGACCACCCGCAGGTCCTGGCAACCTTTGCCGAACGGGTGACGGAAATTCTCGAAGGCCAGAACGTCATGAACTGCGCATTGTGCAAGTATCGTGCACAGGTTCTGGGTTTTGAAGCCGAAGTCGGCATGCCGCAGGAAAGCCATCACCATCATGTCGAAGGCCAGGGCGCATCCGCACCGGGTTCCAACGTGGCCGACTGCAAGCTGTGTGACACGTTCTGCACCGGTGCCTGCCGGCTGGATGGCGCGCATGATCACCACCACCATCACGACCATGATCATTCGCATGATCACTCGCACGATCATGACCATGATCACCATCATCCGCCCTACCCCCATGCCACCCATCCGCATGGGCCAGAAAGTGTGCGCAAGCACATGAAGCAGGACGACAAGTGATCTATGAACGCGAACCGTCGAAAATCTATGACCTGAGTTTCCAGACCGTCCGGTCGGAAGCGCAGCTGGGACGGTTTTCTGCAGACACTGCCGACCTGGTGGTGAGGCTGATCCATGCCTGCGGCATGACAGACATAGCAGAAGACATTGCCTGTACGGCCGATTGCGTTGAAGCCGGCCGGACGGCGCTTGCATCAGGCGCGTCCATTCTGTGCGACGTGGAAATGGTTGCCAGCGGCATTATCCGGCGAGGACTGGCCGCGCAAGCGAACATCGTCAGCACCATCGGCCATCCGGAGACCGCAGCAATTGCACAGCGCATCGGCAACACACGGTCTGCCGCTGCCGTCGAGCTGTGGCAAGAGCATCTGGGCGGCAGCGTAGTCGCCATCGGCAACGCGCCGACAGCCCTGTTTCACCTGCTTGAACTGCTCGATCAGGGCTGGCCGAAACCGGCTGTCATCCTGGCGTTTCCGGTAGGTTTCATCGGAGCTGCGGAAAGCAAGGCCGAGCTTGCCGCCAACCCGCGCGGCGTGCCGTTCATCACACTCAGCGGCAGGCGTGGCGGATCAGCCATGGCATCGGCTGCCGTAAACGCCCTGTCGCTTGGTCTGGCCGGAGACGGCCGATGAGCAAGGCGTGGCTGAACATAGTCGGCATCGGTGAAGACGGATTTGCAGGCCTGTCGGGCGCAGCGCAGGCAGCGGTGAAACGCGCCGATGTCCTGATTGGCGGGGCCCGTCATCATGCCCTTACCGAAGCAGTGCAGGCCGAGCGCCTGACGTGGCCAAGCCCGTTTGATGCCATGATCGAGCAGATCGAAAAACGCCGGACCAAGCAGGTCTGCGTGCTGGTTACGGGTGACCCTGCCTGGTATTCGGCAGGTATAAAAATCGCATCGCATTTCACGGCAGATGATGTGTGCATCCACCCGCATGTTTCGGCCTTCCAGCTGGCGGCCGCCCGCATGGGCTGGGCGTTGCAGGACGCTGTTAAGCTGACCGAGCATGGCCGGCCGCTGCAGAGCGTCGGTCCTGCTGTCACACCGGGTGCAAAACTTATCGTGCTGACGCAGGATGCCGAAACGCCGGAGCAACTATCCAAATTGCTGGTGCAACTCGGCTTTGGGCACTCCCGGATCACGGCCCTGTCGCACATGGGTGGACCGAATGAGGCCCGGATTGAAGGCAGCGCAGCAGACTGGTCAGGCAGACCGGCGGATTTTCATACGCTGTGTATCGAATGCGTCGCCGATACCGGCACAAAGGTTTTGCCGCGCGGCCCGGGCCTGCCGGATGATGTTTTCGAGCACGACGGCAAGATGACCAAGTCTGAAATCCGGGCCGTCACCCTGTCGCGGCTGGCACCGCGGTCCGGTGAACTGTTGTGGGACATCGGCTGCGGTTGCGGATCAGTGGCGATCGAGTGGATGCGAACGGCAGACCGGTCCCGGGCCGTTGGGCTCGAACCGCATGATGACCGGCGAGCCATGGCGCAACGCAATGCGATCAGGCTCGGGGTGCCGGACCTGCACCTGATCGATGCCCTGGCACCCGACGGTCTGGCCGGACTTGATGCACCCGATGCTGTTTTCATCGGCGGCGGGTTGAGCAGCAAAACTGTTGATGCCTGTCTGTCGGTGTTGAAACCACATGGCCGGATGGTTGCAAATGCCGTCACGCTGGAAAGCGAGCAGGTTCTGACAGCCTGCCATGACCGTCACGGCGGCAGCCTGATCCGCCTTTCCGTGGCCCGGGCAGAGCCGGTCGGCAGCTTTCACGGCTGGAAACCGTTCATGCCGGTAACGCAATGGAGCATGACCAGATGAGCGGCACCTTGTATGGCATCGGGCTTGGTCCCGGCGACCCGGAACTGATGACGCTCAAGGCGCACCGGCTGATCACGTCGGCAAATGTCGTGGCCTATCCAGCCCCTGATACCGGCGACAGCTTTGCCCGGTCCATCGCCGCACAGTCGATAAGCGACGAAGCGATCGAAATCCCTATCGTGATCCCGATGCGGGTCGAGCGGTTTCCCGCCCAGACCGTCTATGACGAGGCGGCTGCTGCCATCAGCAAGCACCTTGATGACGGCACCGATGTCGTGGTCCTGTGTGAGGGCGACCCGTTCTTCTACGGTTCGTTCATGTACCTGTTCGGACGGCTGGCGGAACGCCACAAGACCGAGATCGTGCCGGGCGTCACATCGATGACGGCATGCGCCGGGATGGCCGCGCGGCCCTTGTGCGCGCGCAACGAAATCCTGACCGTGATCCCGGCACCGGTCGATGAGGCCTTGCTGCGCGACCGGTTGCAGGCGTCAGGTGCAGCGGTCATCATGAAAGTCGGCCGGCACCTGGCCAAGGTCCGCAAGATCATTGACGAGCTCGGCCTTACAGGCCGCGCCATGTATGTCTCGCATGCCTCCTTGCCGCAGCAAACCGTGACAGCCCTGGAAAACGCGCCCGACAAGGCGCCCTATTTCTCGATGATCCTGATTGGTGGAACGGACCCTTATGCAAAATCCTGATCCAATAGTGGTGTTTTTCACACCCTCGGCGGAAACCACGGCCCGCAAGATTGCCGATGCGCTGGGAGCACAGCTGCATGGCCGCAACCCTGCCGGGACAACCGATGCGGCCATTGAAGACGTGGGCCCGCACCTGCGCGCGCTGTTTGCAGCCGGACACGCCATCATCGGCGTGTGTGCCGCCGGTATTCTCATTCGCAGCATTGGCTCGCTGGTATCGGACAAATGGCATGAACCGCCGGTTGTCGCCGTGGCGGAAGACGGGTCGAGCGCAGTGCCGTTGCTTGGCGGTCACCATGGTGCAAACCGGCTGGCGCTTGCGATAGCCGACACCCTCGGCGGCCATGCTGCCCTTACCACGGCAGGCGACGTGCGCCTCGGTGTGGCACTCGACAACCCGCCGGAGGGCTGGCGCCTGGAAAACCCGCTTGATGCCAAACGGGCCATGGCCGGGCTGCTGGCAAGCAAGCCTGCAAGGCTTTCAGGAGCGGCGGACTGGTTGGCGTCCATTTCAAATCTGGAGACGGTAGATGCCTTTCCAGCACCCGATGCCGACGCACCAATTGTGCTGGAAGTCGAAGGATGCGAAGCCCTGACCTATCGCCGGCAGTGCCTGGCACTCGGTGTCGGGTGTGCCCGCGGGTGCGACCCGGACGAGATGATCGCACTGGTGCACAAGACATTGAGCGATGCGGGCCGGTCGCCTCATGAGGTGGCAGGTGTCTGGTCCATTGACGTGAAAGCCGACGAGGCTGCGGTTCATGTGCTGGCAGGCAATCTCGGTGTTGCCGCCAATTTCTATTCGGCCACCGATCTGGAGGCGCAAAGCCCACGGCTGGCCAATCCGTCAGACTTGGTTTTTGCTGAAGTCGGATGCCATGGCGTGGCGGAAGGCGCCGCGCTGGCGGCGGCAGGCAAATCCTCCGGCCTGCTGATCGAGAAGGCAAAAACCGCGAATGCCACCTGCGCCGCGGCTCTCATCGTTGACGAGGCGTTGCCATCTCGGGTGCGCGGATCGCTGTCGGTCATCGGCATCGGCCCGGGCGCTGCAGACTGGCGTACGCCGGAAGCCTCACGGTTGGTCGCACAGGCTGATGAGCTGGTTGGCTATGGACTTTACATCGACCTGCTCGGACCGCTTGCCGCCGGCAAGCCGCGCCAGGACTTCCCGCTGGGCGGAGAGGAAGACCGCTGCCGCTATGCGCTTGAACGCGCCGGGGAAGGCAAGCATGTCGCCCTGATCTGTTCCGGCGATGCCGGCATCTACGCCATGGGTGCGCTGGTCATGGAGCTGATGGACCGGGCAGAAAATGACGGCGGCGTAACGGATGCCGCAAAGCGGGTGGCAATCACCAATGCGCCGGGCATATCGGCCCTGCAGGCAGCATCCGCACGCGCCGGTGCCATATTGGGTCACGACTTCTGCACCATCTCCCTGTCGGACCTGCTGACGCCGCGCGACGATATCATCAAGCGGCTCAATGCGGCTGCACAGGGAGATTTCGTCATCGCTTTCTACAACCCGGTTTCCATGAAACGACGCACGCTGCTGGCGGAAGCCAGGGACATTCTGTTGCAGCACCGGCCCACGGATACACCGGTGCTGCTGGCCAGCAATCTCGGACGCCCGGACGAGGCGCTGAAACAGCGGACACTGGCGACACTTGAAGTCGACGAGGTCGACATGCTGACCGTCGTGCTGGTCGGATCGTCGAACACCAAAGCCTTCAAGACAGGCGATCATGGCGCCGGAGCCGCCGGCACCCGCATGTACACCCCGCGCGGTTATGCGAAACGCATTGACGCCAAAGAAAGCAAAGCATCATGAAAGTCTATTTCATTGGAGCAGGCCCCGGCGATCCGGACCTGATTACCGTCAAGGGCCGCCGCATCATTGAGGCCTGCAAGGTGTGCCTGTATGCCGGTTCGCTGGTGCCTGAAGCGGTTGTGGCGTGCGCACCGCAGGACGCGCTGGTGCGTGACACCGCACCGATGACACTGGATGACATCATCGCCGAAATGCTGACCGCGAAAGAGCGCAATGAAGACGTGGCGCGCGTGCATTCCGGTGACCCGTCGCTGTACGGGGCCATTGCCGAACAGATCAGGCGCCTGAAAGACCATGACATCGACTATGAAATTGTTCCCGGCGTGTCAGCCTATGCAGCCGCTGCTGCCGCCATGGGACAGGAGTTGACCATACCGGAAGTCTCGCAAACCGTCATCCTCACCCGGACCGCCATGAAATCGTCGGCCATGCCGGAAGGCGAGGACCTGGCGACGCTGGGACGCACCGGCGCAACGCTGGCCATCCACCTGTCAGTGCGCAATATCCGTGAGATCGAACGCCAGCTGATCCCGCTTTACGGCGCGGATTGCCCGGCGGTGGTGGCCTACCGGGTCGGCTGGCCGGACCAGCATTTCATCCGCGGCACGCTGAGCGACATCTGGGAAAAGGTGCGCGACGCCAAGATCACCCGCACCGCACTGATCTTCGTCGGCAGGGCACTGGGCGAAACCGACTTCCGCGACAGTGCGCTTTATGACGGCGCACACGCCCATGTGCTGCGCCCGGTCAGGACACGGGCCAAGGCCCCTAAGAAGAAGCTGGCGCAATAATATGCGCGAATGAGCCGGATACCGAACCCGACCTCAATCCCATCGGCGCGAGTTTCTCGCCGAAGGCATCTGCGGCCTCGAACAGGCGGTCTGCACCGGCTTCGCTGACAACGGTGGAGTAGTGAAACTCGTGCCCCATCAAGGGGGTGTCCCAGGGCCCACCGGCCAGGGGCGTAAAGCGGCGATAGCCGAGGTTCAGCCTGCGGGTCGCAAAGGATGTCTCGACCGGCAGCAATCCCAGCATTTCGTGTGACTTCCCGTCAGCATCGATGATGGCATTGCCCAGTACCATATAGCCGCCGCACTCACCGTAAACCGGTTTGCATGATTGTGCAGCAGCATGCAGTCCGGTCTTGAACCGCGACGCTTTGCCGAGAACTTCACCGTGCAATTCCGGATAGCCGCCGGGCAGAAATACCGCGTCTGCGTCAGGCGCAGGTGGCTCGTCGGCCAGTGGCGAGAAGAATGACAGTTCCGCACCCTGTGCCCGCCAGCCCTGCAACAGATGCGGATAGGCGAATGAAAAGGCGATGTCACGGGCAATGGCCATGCGCTGGCCCAGTGGCGGCAACGGCGCTGCGCTGCCCGGTTTTGCCAGGGATGTTGCGGCGGCAATCAGTGCATCCAGATCGACACTGTTGCCGACAATACCGGCGGCGTTCTCCAGAAACGCTTCAAGATCGCCATGCTCGCCTGCCTGCACCAGTCCCAGGTGCCGCTCCGGCATGGCGAGCGAGGCATGACGGGCAATCGCGCCGAGTACCGGCACACCGGTTTCAGCCAGGGCCGTGCGCGCCATGATCTCGTGGCGCGGTGAACCGACCCGGTTGAGAATGACACCGGCCACCGGCAGATCCGGGCGCAATGCGCGCAGTCCCGCAACCGGCAGCGCTGCGGAATGACCCTGCCGGGCAACATCGAGCACCAGCACCAGCGGCAGGCGGAGTGTGAGCGCCAGGTCGGCAACCGAGCCTGACCCTGCTGGCCCGGCTCCATCCATCACTCCCATGGCCCCTTCAACGATCAGCAACTCACCCGGTTGCCCGGCGGCCTGGTGTGTCAACTGTTCCGCCGGCATGGCCCAGGCGTCCAGATTGACTGAGGGATGGCCACAGGCAGCTTCATGAAATTTCGGATCTATATAGTCCGGGCCCGACTTGGCACCGGCAACGGCGAGGCCGCGATTTTTCAGGGCGCGCAACAAGGCAAGCGTCAGCAGGGTCTTGCCGGAACCGGATGCCGGGGCGGCAATCACCAGCCCGCGGGCAGACATCAGGACGCGTCTTCCAGAAGATTGCGACCGGTAGCAAGCGGGTCCAGCGAACGCGGCTGATGGCCTGCAAGTTGCGCGGCCCAGTCCAGTGTCTGGCGCAACAGGGCGACACGGCCGACGCAGACAATAGCGGGCGGTTCAACGCCGTGTTCGACGATGTCGGCAGGTGCAGCGGACAGGCTGGTCTCCAGCACGTTCATGGTCGGCAAGGTGGCATTGGAGACCACCGCGACCGGTTCGGACGGATCACGGCCTGCCTCAATCAGATTGCCGCAGATCTGGCCGATATGCTTGATCGCCATATACATGACGATGACCGGGGAGCCCTTGGCAATGGCGGCCCAGTCTATGGCGGATGGCGTCAACCCGGTCTGGTCGTGGCCGGTAAGGAATGTCACCGCCTGGTTTACATCGCGATGGGTTGCCGGAATGCCGGCATAAGCCAACCCGCCGATCCCGGCAGATATTCCCGGCGTGATGCGAATGGCAATACCTGCCTGCACAAGTGTCTGGGCTTCCTCGCCGCCGCGTCCGAAAACAAACGGGTCGCCGCCCTTGAGACGCAGCACCCGTTTTCCGGCACGCGCAAGCTCAATCAGCCGCAGCGAGATGTTGCGCTGCTTGGGCGACGGCTTGCCACCGCGTTTACCGGCATACTCGATTTTACTGTCGGGCTTGCGCCAGTCGAGGATGCGTTCGTCGACCAGTGCGTCATAGACAATGACATCAGCCTGCTGCAACGCGTTGAGACCATGCAGCGTCATCAGGCCCGGATCTCCGGGACCGGCCCCGACCAGCCAGACAAGGCCGGGTGAAAACACCGGCCAGTCGCCCTCGGGCAGTTTGGGTATATGAGCTACATTGGTTGTCATGTTGTTGAAACTACACGCATTGATCGCTATTGGCGAGACAGGAAACGACAGGTTTGCTACGCTGGCGTCACTAGCCTCCAACCAGGTCAGCATATCCCGCGACAGCACCGCTCTGAAATGCGAAATCTGACCCCCGGGTGCGATCAGCTGGAATAGTGGTTTTGATTTCAACGCAACCTGAAACGGTTTACGCTGGCGCAGAATGAGCAGAAAACCCGACACAGAGTTGCGCACAGGATTTACCACCGGGGCATGTGCAACCGCTGCCGCCAAGGCGGCCACCTCTGCACTGTTCGGGGCAGGTTTTCCAAACCCGGTGAGCATCACCCTGCCGCGCGGGCAAACACCGTCGTTCGAGCTGGCGGACACCGCAGCAGGTGACGGCTGGGCACGCGCGAGTGTGCAGAAAGATGCAGGAGATGATCCTGATGTCACACATGGTGCCGTGATCATTGCTACCGTGCGTCGCGGCCAGCGCGACAGCGGTATTCGCTTCAAGGCTGGTGACGGCGTCGGCATGGTGACGATGCCCGGCCTGCCGATAGCGCCGGGAGAACCGGCCATCAACCCGGTACCGCGCCGGATGATCACCGATCACGTCAGCGAAGTTGCAAACGACCATGGTGTTGCGGCTGATCTGGAAATCGAAGTGTCTGTACCCGGCGGACGCGAACTGGCGCTCAAGACCTGGAACCCGAGGCTGGGCATTGAAGGCGGCATATCAATTCTGGGCACCACCGGTATCGTCCGGCCGTTTTCGTGCGCAGCCTGGATTGCCTCGATACACCGCGGCATCGACGTGGCCCGCGCCAATGATGTGAGCCATGCAATCGGGTCAACCGGCGCGACCTCGGAACGGGTGGCGCAAGCCCTGTTCGCAGCGCCCGATCATGCCATGCTCGATATGGGCGATTTTGCCGGCGGCCTTTTGAAATACCTGAAAGTGCACCCGGTGCCGCGCCTGACCATTGCCGGCGGGTTTGGCAAACTGACCAAGCTGGCCCAGGGTGCACTGGACCTGCACTCTTCGCGTTCGCAGGTGGATTTCAATGCGTTGGCGGCGCTGGCCGACAATGACGAGATCAAGACTGCCAATACGGCCATGCAGGCCTTGCAAATCGCCGGGCCGGAACTGGCCGCCCGGGTGGCTGCGGGTGCCCGGCATAGCGCGCTGGCCGCTTTGAAAGGTGCAACAGTCGACGTAGATGTGCTGATAATAGACCGTGATGGCAAGCCCCTGGCCAGTGCCGATTCCGGCGGAGAACGCACGTTGTGAGCAAGCCGTTTCGCATCCTGTTGCTGGCCGGCACCTTCGAGGCGCGCCAGCTTGCAGAGCAGTTGAGCAAAACCGGGAACCTTAAGGTGATTGCGTCGCTGGCCGGTGCGACACAAGACCCGAAACCCTACCCTGTTGAAACCAGAACAGGCGGATTCGGCGGTGCTGAAGGTCTTGCGCGCTACATAGATGAGCAGGGTTTTGACCTGATCCTGAATGCATCCCACCCATTCGCCCGAGTCATGTGTGCCAATGCCGCCAATGCCGCCATGAAAACCCGGCGCCCGCTATTGCGACTGTTGCGCGATCCCTGGCGGCCCGCGGACGGCGACCAGTGGCTGGATGTTGCTGACATGGCTGACGCCGTTGCGGCTGTGCCCGATAATGCGCGGGTTCTGTTTGCGACAGGACGCGGGTCGGTGGAGCAGATTGCGGCGGCGAATCCAGGCCATCGCCTGTGGGGGGCAATTCGGCTGATTGATCAATCAAATCAACAGTTTCCGTTGCAACATGGCGAGTTCATCCTGGCCCGACCACCGTTTCCGCTCGAGGAAGAACTTGACCTGATGCGGCGGTTTAAAATCTCGCATCTCGTGACCAAGAATGCCGGCGGTTGTTCGGGAAGGGCAAAGCTCCAGGCGGCACGCGAACTGGGTGTAAAAGTGATCGCGATCAGACGGCCCCGACAGCCTGACGGGCAGGTCACCGCGGCCACGGTGCAGGACCTGATGGCAATGGTTTTTGACATCATGTCGCAAAGCGAGCCTGACAAGGCGTAATGGCTGCTTGACACCAAAGCCCGGTGCCGTGCAATCATACATTCAGAGGTTCCTGATTGTCCGGTGTTGAACATCGGCGAATGGGATGAAAAGGGAATACGCGATGAACCGACCCAAACAGGGGGTTCAAAAACGTAGCCGCCCCCGCGACTGTAGACGGTGAACGATCATCCGTTGCCACTGTGATGCAGGCCAGCTAAGGCCAGTGACACGGGAAGGTGGATGAAACTGTGATGACCCGTCAGCCAGGAGACCTGCCTCTGATGCCGGCAAACGCCGGTTGAGAAACGTGAAACGGGCGGGGTGCTCCCGTGTCGCGACGTCGGCAGGCAACTGATCCGGCGCGAGGCCAGCGCACTCCTCTGCCATGGAAGAATATGGAGAGGACGACTTTTATGATCCAACTGAAACATGTCCGAAACGGACTGACCGCACTGGCTGTAACTGCTATGACAGCGAGCCCGGCACTAGCCCACCACCCGCTCGGTGGCGGCACGCCTGAGACATTCGCGCACGGTGTCCTGTCCGGTATCGGCCATCCGATGCTGGGTATCGACCATTTCGCCTTTATTGTTGCGATGGCATTTGCCGCCGTGGCCATGGGCCGGCTGACAACGGCGCCGCTGGCATTCCTGGCAGCGTCGATGATCGGGGTATTGTTCACCTATAACGGCATCGCCGTTCCGATGATTGAACTGATGGTGGCAGGTTCCGCGACACTGATCGGCGCCATCGTGCTGTCAGGCCGCCAGCTCTCCATGCCGGTTGCCCTCGGCCTGTTTGCCGCGGCCGGGCTGTTCCATGGCGCAGCCTATGGCGGCGCCATCGTTGGTGCGGAAAGCACGCCTCTGCTGGCCTATCTCGGTGGCCTGCTCATCACCCAGTATGCAATTGCCTACGGTGCCGGTACCGTGGCGAAGCTGTTCTGGGATGGCGCAAATGCCGCTTCCGTCAGCCTGCGGGTTGCAGGTGGTGTTGCCGCCGGTGTCGGTTTTACCTTCCTGTTTGAAAACATTGAAGGAATGATCTTCCCCGGTGTTGCCTGAACGAGCGCGCCTTCGGCGTTTCAGCCAGACCGCTTTTGATCGGGCGCTGCCTTGCGCAAAACAGGGCAGCGCCTTTTTCAAACCCTCAGCAACCAGAGACAACAAACCATGGTTCAAAAGATCCCCGCTACTGTTGTGACCGGCTTTCTCGGTGCCGGCAAAACAACGCTGATCCGCCATATGCTGGCAAATGCAAACGGCAAGCGCATCGCGCTGATCATCAACGAATTTGGTGATCTGGGCGTTGACGGCGAAATCCTGAAAGGTTGCGGTATCGAAAACTGCCGCGAGGATGACGTGGTTGAACTGTCGAACGGCTGCATTTGCTGCACGGTTGCAGAAGACTTCATCCCGACCATGCAGAAACTGATCGAGCGCGAAGACGCTCCCGACCATATTGTAATCGAAACCTCCGGCCTGGCCCTGCCGCAACCGCTTGTGCGCGCCTTCAACTGGCCCGACATTCGCACACGGGTAACGGTGGACGGCGTGGTAACGGTTGTCGACGGCCCGGCAACCGCAGCAGGACAGTTTGCCCATGACCTGGCCGCGGTGGACCGCCAGCGCGAAGCCGATGACGGCCTCGACCACGAGACGCCGCTGAGCGAACTGTTTGAAGACCAGTTGGCCTGCGCCGACATGATCGTCGTCAACAAGGCCGACATTCTTGGCGAAACCGGTGCAAGCGATGTGTCCGGCAAGCTGAAAACCAAATTGCGCGCCGGCGTACAGGTATTGCAGGCCAGCCACGGTGTGATTGACCCTAAAGTGCTGCTGGGTCTCGGTATCGGCGCCGAGGACGACCTGGAGGCCCGGCATGAGGTCCACCATCATCACCATCACGATGATGACCACGACGATCGTGAAGGGGATCATGACGATCACCACGAACATGAGCATGGCCATGACGAGTTCGACAGCTTCGTTGTCAGCCTGCCGGAAATCGGCGAGGTGGATGGTTTCCTGACCCGGGTTCAGGACGCCATTTCAGCTCACGGCGTGCTGCGGCTAAAGGGGTTTGCGGCGGTGCCGGGCAAGCCCATGCGAATGGTCATACAGGCCGTGGGTCCGCGCATTGACACGCATTTCGACCGAGCATTCGCAGATGATGAGGCTCGCGCCACGCGGCTTGTGGTGATCGGACAGCACGGGCTGGATCAGGCAGCCATTACATCGGCGCTGGAGACCGCGGCAGGGGCCTGAGCCGATGCATCTTCTCGCCGCGCGTCCGGGCGACATAACCGACGGTACCGAACCGGTTGATCCCGACCAGAGCCCGGCGGACGTGATTTTCATTTCCGCAGCCGACACCGAACTTGCCGCACTGTCCCAGGCGCGCGCCGGGCTCGGTGAAGACGCTCCAGCTCTGAGACTGGCGCAGCTGGGCTGGCTGAAGCACCCCTATTCCGTCGACCTGTATCTCGACAAGACCGCGACGAAATCCCGGCTGGTCATAGCCCGCCTGCTCGGTGGCCGTGCGTACTGGACTTACGGGCTTGACGAATTCGCCACCCGCCTGAAGCAGGCAGGCGTGTTGTTTGCGGCATTGCCCGGAGACGACAAGCCCGATGAAACCCTGCGGTCTGTTTCGACCGTTTCCGATGAGGACTGGGCGGCGTTATGGTCCTACATGGTTGAAGGTGGCCCGGAAAACGCCGGCAACCTGTTGCGTCTCACCCGTCATATGCTGGATGGTGAAGAGCGTCCTCCGGCTGCCAGCCCGTTGCTCAGGGCGGGCCATTACTGGCCCGGTACGGCCCAGGCCGACCAGCAAACCGTGGCGGCCAACTGGGTTGCGGAGGCACCTGTCGCAACAATCGTGTTTTACAGGGCGCTGGTGCAGGGCGGCGGGCTGGACCCGGTCGACCGGATGATCGAAGCGCTGCAGGCGCGCGGCCTGAACCCGAACCCGGTGTTTGTCGCCTCCCTGAAAGATCCGGTTTCCGCCGCCACGCTTGGCGGTATCCTTGATGCATCACCACCGGATGTGGTGATCAACGCCACCAGCTTTGCCGTGTCCTCGCCTGATCCCGGCAACTGGCGTGACGAGCGCGTCGCAACGGTGCTTGATGCACCGGGCGTGCCGGTTCTGCAGGCGGTGCTGGCGGCGCATTCGCATGAGGCGTGGGCTGACGGCACAACCGGCCTGACCGCCCGCGACATAGCCATGAACGTGGCACTGCCCGAAGTCGATGGCCGGCTACTGTCGCGCGCCATCAGCTTCAAGGATGAAGATTACCGCGATGAGGCTTGCGAATGTGCCATCGCCACGCACCGGGCCCTGCCTGACAGGGTTGAATTCGTTGCCGACATGGCCGCGCGCTGGGCGCGCCTGAAAAACAAGCCGGCTGCAGACCGCAAGGTGGCGATCATCCTGGCCAACTACCCCAACAAAGACGGCAGGCTGGCCAATGGCGTCGGGCTGGACACCCCGCAAGGCACGATTACCGTGCTGTCTGCCCTGAAGGCGGCGGGATACCTGGTGGACGGCGAGCCGGAAACCTCCGATGAGCTGATGCAGGCAATTCTGGCTGGACCGACCAACTGGCTCACCGACCGGGCCCAGCGAAACGGCGGCGAGCGATTGTCACCGGAGACCTATCAGGCTCACTACACCCTGCTGCCGGAAGATGTCCGGAATCGCATTGAATCCCGTTGGGGCAAGCCCGAAGATGATCCGTTCTTCGGTGACGGCGGGTTTGCGCTGGCCATCCACCGGTTTGGCCATGTGGCCATCGGCGTGCAGCCGGCGCGCGGATACAATATCGACCCGGAAGAAACCTATCACAGCCCCGACCTGGTGCCGCCGCACAATTACCTGGCGTTTTATTTCTGGTTGCGCGGCGAGACATTTGACTCAGACGTCATGGTTCACATGGGCAAGCACGGCAATCTGGAATGGCTGCCGGGCAAGGCAACCGCGCTGTCACAATCCTGCCTGCCCGAAGCCGTTCTGGGTCCTGTCCCAAACCTTTATCCGTTCATCGTCAATGATCCCGGCGAAGGTACGCAAGCCAAGCGCCGAACCCAGGCCGTCATCATCGATCACCTGACGCCGCCACTGACCCGGGCGGAAACCTATGGTCCGCTGCGTGATCTGGAAGCGCTGGTGGATGAGTACTACGAAGCCGCGGGTGTCGACCCGCGACGTATCGGTTACCTGCGCGATGAAATTCTGTCGCTGACACAGGTAACCGGCCTTGACGTGGATGCCGGCATGGCCGATTCCGATGACTCAGATGCCCGGCTGCAGAAGCTGGACACGTATCTGTGCGAGCTGAAGGAAAGCCAGATCAGGGACGGGCTGCATGTGTTTGGCGCAGCACCCGACGGACGGCTTGAAACCGACCTTGTCATTGCGCTGACCCGCATTCCGCGCGGTGACGGATCCGGCGGCAATGCCTCGCTGATCAGGGCGCTGGCAACCGACCTTGAACTACAGGACGGGTTTGATCCGCTGGACAGCGAGATGGGCAGTTCGTGGACCGGGAAACAACCGGATGTGCTCGCTGCGCTGAGCACAGATACATGGCGCACCGCAGGAGATACTGTTGAACGGCTGGAACTGCTGGCGGCACAGCTGGTATCAGGTGGCATGGAATTGCCGGCAGGAATGCCCGCCACCAAAGATGTCCTTGACGAGATAGATGACCGCATCCGCCCGGCGGTTCGCGCCTGTGGAACACGGGAGCTTGGCGGCCTGCTGACCGGCCTGAATGGCAGTTTTGTGCCACCGGGGCCTTCCGGTGCGCCGACGCGCGGGCGGCTCGACGTCCTGCCCACCGGGCGAAATTTCTTCTCCATGGACGCTCGTGCGCTGCCGACCCGGGCTGCCTGGGAACTGGGCCGCAAATCTGCCGACCTGCTGGTGGAACGCCATGTGCAGGATCATGGCGACTGGCCGCGGGCCATGGCGGTGACGGCTTGGGGTACCGCCAACATGCGCACCGGCGGTGATGACATCGCCCAGGCGCTGGCCCTGATGGGGGTGAAACCGAAATGGGATTCAGCTTCCACCCGGGTGACCGGTTTCGAGGTCATGCCGCTGGCGCAACTCGGTCGACCGCGGGTCGATGTAACCTTGCGGGTTTCCGGTTTCTTCCGCGACGCCTTTCCGGCCCAGCTTGAACTGGTCGACAGCGCCGCGCGCGCCGTTATGACACTGAGCGACGAGGCCGCCGACGATAATCCGGCATCGATACGATACCATCAGGAGTGCAAAGCTCAAACCGCCTCCGGAGCCAGCCAATCCGACGCTGCACTCAAGGCGGGGGCGCGGGTGTTCGGATCCAAGCCAGGCGCCTACGGCGCCGGTCTGCAGGCCATGATCGACGAGAAGCTCTGGGCAGAGCGTGCAGACCTGGGCGACGCCTACCTTGAATGGGGCGGTTATGCCTATGGCCAGAATGCCGGCGGACGGGCGGCACATGAAGAATTTGCAACCCGCCTGTCCCGGGTGGAGGCCGTTGTGCAGAACCAGGACAACCGGGAACACGACGTGCTGGATTCCGATGACTACTACCAGTTCGAAGGCGGCATGAGTGCGGCAGTCGAAAAACTGAGCGGACAGGCACCGGCAATCTACCACAATGACCATTCCCGCCCTGAACGCCCGGTGGTGCGCACCCTGGATGAAGAAATCGGGCGTGTGGTACGATCGCGTGCGGTCAACCCGAAATGGATAGAAGGGGTGAAACGGCACGGTTACAAGGGCGCCTTCGAAATGGCCGCGACGGTTGACTACCTGTTCGCCTTTGCCGCCACCACCGGCGCGGTTCGCCCGCATCATTTCGACCTTGTGCACGAGGCCTATCTTGAAGACGATGCAACAAGGGAATTCATCGAGGCCCATAACCCGGCCGCCCTGCGAGAAATCGCACAACGTTTGAGCGAGGCCATGGAGCGGGGCATGTGGACGCCGAAGTCCAACTCGGCACGCGGCCTGATAGAACAATTGCAAAGCGGAGAACAGAGATGACCGACGACGTTGAAAAGCACAATGCCAAGATGTTCAAGAAGAAGGTGGCCCGTGACAAGATCATGGCCACAAAGACCGAGGAAAAGGGCCTGGTGATTGTCCATACGGGCAAGGGCAAGGGCAAGTCATCCGCCGCATTCGGCATGATTTTCAGGTGCATAGCCCACGACATGCCGTGTGCCGTGGTGCAGTTCATAAAGGGAGGCATGTCCACCGGTGAGCGCGACCTGATCCTGTCGTCCTTCGCCGACAAATGCCAGTTTCATACCATGGGCGAAGGCTTTACCTGGGAAACCCAGGATAAGTCCCGGGACATTGAAATGGCCCAGGCAGCCTGGGCCAAGGCGAAAGAGCTTATTGCGGATGACAATATCCGCATGGTGCTGCTTGACGAGATCAACATCGCGTTGCGCTATGACTATATCGACGTCAATGAAGTGGTTGCGTTTCTGGCCGAGCACAAGCCCGAGATGAGCCACGTGGTGTGCACCGGGCGCAACGCCAAGGAGGAGCTGATTGAAGCGGCCGACCTGGTGACCGAGATGGAACTGATCAAGCACCCGTTCCGGTCCGGCGTGAAGGCCCAGGCCGGCGTCGAGTTTTAAAGGCACAACAGCGTCATGGCCTCCAGCCTGATGATCCAGGGAGCCGGCTCCAATGTGGGCAAGTCCATGCTCGTGGCAGGGCTGGCACGAGCCCTGACGCGGCGCGGGCTGAAGGTGTTGCCGTTCAAGCCGCAGAACATGTCTAACAATGCCGCGGTCACCACCGACGGCGGTGAGATCGGGCGGGCGCAGGCGCTGCAGGCGCTCGCCTGCAATGTCGAACCGGTCATCGACATGAACCCGGTACTGCTGAAACCTGAAACCGAAACCGGCGCCCAGGTGGTGGTGCACGGCAAACGGCTGACTACTGTGAAAGCGCGCGACTATGCCAGCCTGAAGCCGCAGCTCATGGATGCGGTGCTGAGCAGTTTCAACCGGTTGCAGGCGCAAGCAGACATTGTGCTGGTGGAAGGCGCAGGCAGCCCGGCAGAAGTCAACCTGCGCGCCGGCGACATCGCAAACATGGGGTTCGCGCGCGCGGCAGACGTGCCCGTCATCCTGACCGGTGACATCGACCGGGGCGGTGTGATCGCACAGCTTGTCGGCACGCAACATGTAATCGATCCTGAAGATGCTGCTATGATCACCGGGTTTCTGGTTAATAAGTTTCGAGGCGATACATCATTGTTTGGTGATGGCTATGAACTGATTGAACAGCAGACCGGGTGGACGGGCTACGGGGTTATTCCCTGGTTTGGCGATGCCCATAAATTGCCGGCGGAAGATGCCCTCGATATTGGCGGCACGTCAGGCACCGGCGATTTCAAGGTGGTGTGCCCGGTTTTGTCGAGGATTGCCAATTTTGACGACCTTGACCCGCTCAAGGCGACACCCGGCGTGAGTGTGGAAATGGTAAGGGCCGGAAACGCACTGCCGGGCGACGCCGACCTGATCATCCTGCCGGGGTCTAAATCAACCCGCGGCGATCTTGAGTTTCTGCGCCAGCAAGGCTGGGACATTGACATCGCAGCCCACGTCAGGCGCGGCGGCCATGTATTGGGCCTGTGCGGCGGTTACCAGATGCTGGGCCGCACGATTGCTGATCCCGACGGCATCGAAGGCGCTGCCGGTATCACGCCGGGCCTCGACCTGCTGGATGTGGAAACCACAATGATCCCGGACAAGACGCTGACACGGATTACGGCAAAACACATTGCCAGCAATTGCGACGTCACCGGCTACGAAATCCATATCGGCCGCACCGACGGCCCGGACAGGGTCAGGCCGATGCTCGAGATTGACGGCCGGACCGAAGGCGCGATGTCGGCCGACGGCCGCATCATGGGCAGCTACGTGCACGGTATCTTCGGTTCCGACGATTTCAGGACCGGCTTTGTAAACGGCCTTGGCGCAGCTACCGGCGTATCATCCTACGATAAAAGCATCGACACGATACTCAATAACCTGGCGGAACATCTTGAAGCTCACGCAAATATTGATGGCCTGCTTGACGTTGCGCGCAAGCATAGTCGGGGCGCATCTTCATAATCCGAACCGGCAACTTGAGATTTTGGCGATACCTGTTTTTTGAAGGCAAAACCGGCGCAGTCTCCTGGAAGCCACATCAATCCATCATTATGCGTATCAAATGGAAGCTGCCCATGCTAGGAACCAGTCATGAGATGGCAAGCCCTCCCGGTACGGCCCCTAAGCGCGATCAGCCACAATGCTCCCGGATATATACCAGCGCATCAAATCCAGATGCCCGTTCACGGACCGCGGCGACACGGTGTGGTCATATGCCGCCTTTCGGCAAATCCATGGCCGCTGGCCGAGGCTCAGGTCGGTTCCCGGTTTCAATGACGGCCTGTTGCGCGTCAAACTGCACGAACGCGATAATCAGTTGCGGCACCGGGTAACAGACAAGGAGTTCGCCAAGACCTATTTTGCCGAGCGTCTTGGAGAAACATATGTTGTCCCGACCATTGGCGTCATCCATGACGAGAACGAGCTTCACGACTGGCCGTTTCCCGATCAATGCATGATCAAGCCAACGGATGCGTCGGGCCCGTACATGCCGCGTCACAATGGCGAGCCGCTCGATCACAAAGTGCTAATGAGCTTCTTTCACCAAAACCACTATCGCTGGACCAGGGAGAAATTTTACAAGCACCTGCAGCCCAAGATCATCGTGGAAGAGTTTATAGACTTCAATGGCTCCGGCTTGCCGCCGGACCTGAAGCTGTTCTGCTTCTTCGGAAAGGTCAAAATCATCCAATGGGACCGCAGGGACGGTCCGGACGGGTTGGTAAAGCGGTGGTACACGCCGGACTGGAAGCCCCTGAATTTTGTCATCAGGGGACCCTTGATGCCGGTTGTCAAACGCCCGGTCAACCTGTCGGACCTGATCACTGCCGCCGAGATTCTTGCTGCGGACTTCAGTTCTGTCCGCGTGGATCTTTATTCAGACGGAAGCCGGATTTTGATTGGTGAGCTTACCCACGTTGATGGCAACGCAACCGGACCGTTCTTTCCTGATCCAAGTGCCGAGCTCAAACTCGGACGCCTGTTCACCGATCCCGGCGTGACCGTTGAGGACCTGACCGCCGCCTAGGCACAGGGCATCGGAAACAAACCCGATTATTGCCGCAAACTCGCAGTTTTTCGCCCATACATCCGACCGGATGTCATGCACACTTTCACTCCATATTGCGATTTTCCCGAGCACGTTGTGCCGCGCCAGCAGGTTATCCAAACACACATGGACACTTTGTTATTCACGAAAGACCAGTATTACTTCGCCGGGCTGCTGACCTTGTGCGTTTTGTCAGTGGCAAGTTACGCCTATGCCGGCAATGTGTTCCTGTTCAATTTCGACAAGGAATACTCGCTGCCGAGCCTGTACCACTACCTGCTTTTGTCGATCTGCTGTTTCGGGTTTTACCAGCTGATGCAACTGGAACGGGCTTACGACGTCTGGTTTTACGCATTCGCCTACCTGCTGGTGGACGACATGACGACACTGCATGAAACGGCCGGCTGGCTCCTGGGCAAACATGTCATCCCCGGCCCATTGTGGTTTTTCTCGGCCCGCTCGCTGGGTGAAATCTCTTATCTTGCTGTTGTGGGCGGGCTGCTCGGCGTCCTGCTGATCAAGCGGTTTTTCGGTGCAAACGCAGAGGTGAGGAAACAGTTCATCATCTTTGCCTGCCTCATCGTGTTGTTCGCCCTGTTCGGCGTTCTGGTTGACAGCATTCACGAACAGACCTGTTCGCCGCGTGGCTTGCTCTGCCTGCTGGTCGGCATCCTGGAGGATGGCGGCGAGATACTGGTGACCATCTTCATCATTCATCAGATCAGGCAGCTGCTCATCAGTGAAACTGAAAATGCGAGCCAGCAGTCTCCACAGGGCTTGTGACCGTCCCTGAGCCCGATCCTGGCCCTAATCGAGAATCGCCAGAACAACCAGTAAGCCGGCAACCACAGCCAGACAGCGCTTCAGCATGACCAGCGCGCTGGCAATTGTCGCGGCATCCGGATCAGGCGCGCCGTCATTTACCCATGGATGCTGCTCCAGCCTGTCGCCATAGGTACGCGGACCGCTGAGACGGCAGTTCAGTCCTGCTGCCATGGCCGCTTCCGGCCAGCCGGCATTGGGCGAGCGGTGCAGCCCTGCATCGCGCCGCATGACCTGCCAGGCCTGGTGCCGGTCAGGCGATACCAGCACCAGGACAAGCCCGGTCAGGCGCGCCGGTATCCAGTTCACCAGATCATCGAACAGGGCCGCCGGCTTGCCGTAAGCTTCATATTTGTCATTGCGGTAGCCGATCATGGAATCCAGCGTGTTGACGGCCTTGTAGGCGGCAATTCCGGGCAGGCCGAACAACACCCCCCAGAACAACGGCGCTACAACACCGTCGGATGTGTTCTCGGCAAGACTTTCAATGGCAGACCGCGCAATTCCGGCCTCATCCAGTTGCGCCGGGTCGCGGCCGACAATCATGGAAACCGCATTGCGGGCGCGCTCGACATTGCCTGCAGCAAGCGGCTGCTGCACATCGGCAACATGATCATGCAGGGACCGGGCAGCCAGCAGAGGCCATGCCAGCAGGGCGCCCAGCACCGCGCCCAAAAAGCCGTCCGGCAACACGGCCTGCAACAGCAATCCCGCGACAGCGCACATCGCCACGACAAACAGGCCGGCAACCGCCCCGACCATGATCCGGTGACTGCGCGAGGCATCACTCCGGTTCAACCGGGTCTCAAGCTGGGTGATCACGCGCCCGATCCAGGTCACCGGGTGGCCGATGCGTGCGTACAGCCAGCCGGGCCAGCCAAACAGCCAGTCGAGCAGCAATGCCAGCGCCATTGTCAGTGCGAATGTCATGCATGTTGCCATACCAGCCCGACCTGATCACGCCAAGCCGCTTGTTGTTTGTTTCATCCGGGGGTAGGACAGAGGCCAACATGGCAGGCACATTACCCCTCATAACCTTTATCCTGGGCGGCGCCCGGTCCGGAAAGTCCTCTCGCGCGCAATCCCTGGCAGAAGCTGCCGGGCCCAAGCGCTGCTACATAGCGACAGCACAGGCCTTTGACGACGAAATGAAGCTTCGCATTGCAACCCACCGCGCCGACCGCGGTGAGGGCTGGACAACACTGGAAGCGGCGCTGGAGCTGGCCGATGCGGTCACCTCGGCGGGCAGTACATGTGACGTTGTGCTTATCGACTGCCTTACCCTGTGGTTATCAAACCTGATGCATCACGAGAGCGATATTGCGCAGGAAACCATCAAGCTGACCGCAGCGTTGAAACACTGCCCGGTACCGGTCTTTGTTGTGTCCAACGAGGTCGGCCTGTCGATCGTGCCGGAAAATCGCCTGGCGCGGGAGTTTCGCGACGCACAGGGCCGCCTCAATCAGGATGTTGCAGCGGCGGCAGACATTGTGGAACTGGTGGCCGCGGGCCTGCCCCTGAGACTTAAAGGCTGAAGTCAGTCGAGCGGCGGAATACGGGCAACAAAATGCCCCTTCACGCCTTGCGGCCATTGTTTGAACGGCACCACACCGGTGTCGCTGGCGGCATGGCCGGCTGCGTACTCGACCAGCGCGGAGGCTGCGTCCTCACCGGGTTCAAACGAGCCCAGAACGTAGGCCAGCTTGCCGTCTGCGGAAATCGCTACATTGCAGCCATGCTCGCATCCCATCAGGCACGGTACACCGCGCACGTCAACACCATCCACACCACCGGCAGCCTTGACGACGCTTGCCAGCATGGCTTCTCCGCACGGCGTGCGTTGCTTGTCTTCGCGCACAGCCGGCTGGCGGCAGGTGGTACAAACGGTGATCGTGGTGGGCATGGACGACATGAACAACGGCTTTCGAAACAAAACGGCCTGCCAAGCAGGAAACAAAGCCAGCTTTTACACGATCATGAAGCGGGTTGGCGAGGGTAAATGCTTGCCGACAGGCGGAATTCAACCCTGCCTTGAGCAACGCCCGCCTGGATGCACCTTGCGCGGAGAAATCGTCGCGCTGGTACCGAAGCAGGTAATGACAATTTCGCCATTTGCGGCGCAGATGCTCGACTGGAACATAACCGGCTGATCGGCCATGACGCGGGCATGCTTGATTGAAAACGCATTCACTATGTCCTCGTGGCGCGACTGGCAGGATTTTCTGTTGTCACTGGATTTACGCGCGGCAAAGTCGATGATGCGGGCAGCGCCGGTTCCGGACTTGCCTGGAACCAGCCAGTCAGCAAACTCACCGGGAAGAGCCACCGGCGTGACCGCCGGCATGGTTTCGCGGTCTGCCTTGTCAGACTGAGCCTCTGCGGCAGCCCGGATTGAGGCTTGCTGCCGAACGGCCTGCTGGACGGCCAGCCGGTCGGACTTTGTGTGACCCCAGGTCAGCTTGGATTTCCTGATGATCGTTTCAGAACGCGCCGCAATTGCAGCCGCGGGTGCGGCCACAGTTACAGATGACCGCCCGTCAAGAGCCTGCCAGGAAAACACCGGAAGCAGCGCGAGCGCTGAAACAGCAAAGCCGGTACGCAAGGTTTGTGGTATTGCACGTTTGTCAGCCATGATACTATCAAGCCTTCTCACGCACGATGCGCTTGCCGCTCTGGTTGAGCAATTCAAGATTGTTTTGAATGATCGGATTGTCAGGTTCGCGCTCAAAGGCTGCCAGGAAATGCTGGCGTGCCTTCTTGAGATCACCACGCAACAATTGCGAATATCCCAGATTATTGAGCATCATCGTATTGTGTCCAACCAGTTTGATGGCGTGGGCATAGGCGCGATCCGCCAGGTCGAAGCGACGCAGGCGGTCATAAGAAGCAGCCAGGCCGATCCACGCCTCCACATCACGCGGTGACAATTCCACAGCCTTGCGATAGCTCTTTTCCGCCAGACCGAAGCGGCCTTCACGAAATTCACCTTTTGCAGTCTGCAACAGATTGTCAGACGGGTGATAAGGCGCACGCCCAGCGTGATGCTTGGTGCCTGTTTCACCCTGCAGATGATCCGATGTTGCCGGATGAGGACCCGGCAGACGCGGCTCGGATGTGGATATGCTGGCGCCGAAATCGGCCACATGCTGCAAAGAGAACCCTTGCGAACAACCGGTAACACCAAGCGCTAACACGCCCGTAATAAACAATTGAGTAAACTTCATAACTCGCCCTCCCAAAATTCAGACTCAGGCAGGCATTATGACGATGGTCCATGAAAGAACATTCATCATATCCATTCAAATTTTCTGCAAAATTCAAAGGTTAAATTTTTATGAATATACTGTTACTGAATACAATTGATTACATTTTTCCACATTAGTGAACGAACACTTTACTCTATTATCACTGAACGCTCTATAAATGACGCGCCATGATGTATCTTGACTGGAATTCTACTGATTTCTGGGAGGCATCGGGATGGCAGAAAACAATACGCGGCGCGAGTGGCGCGGCAAACACCACACACGAACCAGCAAGCAGCTGGGCGGCGGATTTTCCGGCGTGCAGCTGTCGAGCAAGACCGGGCGCATGTTTGCGCTGGGTTGTATTGCGCTGGTGTCCGGCGTTGTGGGAGCCACCATTACCGGCCAGGTCTTCGCCTACAAAATTCGCAACATGGACAAGACAGCCATTGTCAAGCCGGCCCCGGCAGAACCAAAGATGGAAACATCGACAGTGCTGGTCGCAACCCGTGCCCTGCGTTTCGGGGACAAGGTAGACAGCGCTGCGGTTCGCGCCACCACATGGATTGCGGGAACCGAACCAGCCGGATCGTTCAAAACCCTGGAGGAGTTCCAGGCCGGCGTTGACGCACGCGCTGCATTGGGGCCCATCGAAATGGACGAACCCATTCTTGCAGCAAAGGTAACCGGACCGGGCGAACGCCCGACATTGTCTGCGCTGGTTGGTGACAGCAAGCGTGCCCTGACGGTACCGGTCGATGAAGTGTTTGGCGTGGCCGGCTTTATCCTGCCGGGAGACCGGGTGGATGTCATGCTGACGCGCACGATGACGGCCGGCGATCCGACGACGTCGCAGGCAGATGTGCTTGTGCAGAACGTCAAGGTACTGGCAATCGACCAACAGGCAGACCAGCGTCTTGATGCGCCGAGCGTATCAAGTGCGGTTACCCTCGAGGTTGATACGGAAATGGCCCAGAAACTGGCACTTGGCGGATCCATCGGTCGCTTGTCGCTGACATTGCGGGCAGCCGGATCTGCACATCGTGCCGATGTCGGCTCCGTATCTCTGGCTGATCTTGCAGGCGATACGCAACGGCGCCGTACCATGACCATTGTGCGTGGCGTCAAGGGCAGGACTGCGACGGCATCACGCCAGCCCGCCGCGACACCGGTCCAGGTGCCTGCGCAGGTCCAGGACACACCGACAGAGTAGAATTACAGCAAAGGGAGCGCCCTGGATGATCTGTCACAACAGACACCATGGATCAGACAGGCGTGCAGGGAGATAGACAATGAGTATAATGACAAACACGCTGCCCGGCAGCAACCTGCGCCACCTGATGGCCCGCCTGGTGGTGGTGCTGTTCAGTTGCATGTGCGTATGGACACTGGCAGTTAATCAGGTCGAGGCCGCGACGAAGTTCAACGCCGACACCAGCACAATCCAGCAAATGAAGGTGCCGGTCGGACAATCCGAGACCGTGCAATCCGGCGCAGACATTTCCAACCTGGTGGTTGGCGATCCTGAAATCGCCGATGCCTCGCCGCTTGGAACCCGGTCCTTCTACGTCCTGGGACGCAAGACCGGGCGCACAAACCTGTCGCTTTATGATGCCGACGACAAACTTCTCGGTGTCATCAATGTGGAGGTGACATTCGATACCAGGGGGTTGAAGGATGCGCTTCGCACGGTTCTGCCGCGCGAAAAAATCAGGGTACGCAGCGTCAATGGCAGGGTTCTCCTGCAAGGTGCCGTACGCAGTTCAACCGCCGCGGCACGGGCCATGCAGGTGGCCAAGGATTTTGCCGGCAGCAATGTAACCAATGCCATGACGGTCGGTGCAAGCCAGCAGGTAACCCTGGAAGTGCGCTTCATCGAGGCCAAACGCAACGCCAGCCGTGATCTTGGCGTCAATTATGCGGTCAGTGCCGGCGGCATCAGTTTTCAGCCGTTCGGCAATGCGCTGGCATCAAACGCCGCAACTGCGCCGTTTGGCCGGCTTGTTGCAGACATGCTGACCGGTGGTGCGTCAGCCGACATTATCGTCCAGGCCCTGGAAAAGAAGGGCGCAGCACGGCGCCTTGCAGAGCCAAACCTCACCGCACTGTCCGGTGAAACGGCCAGCTTCCTGGCCGGTGGCGAGTTTCCTGTGCCGGTTGCCCAGGACAACGACAAAATCTCCATCGAATTCAAGAAGTTCGGTGTCAGCCTGGCGTTCACACCGACCGTACTCGACAACGGCCTGATCAACCTGGCTATCGAACCGGAAGTCAGCGAGCTTGACTTCAGCCGTACGGTAACCACCAGCGCAATTCAGATTCCAAGTCTGATTGTCAGGCGGACCCGGACAACGGTGGAACTGCGCGACGGGCAAAGCATTTCAATTGCCGGGCTGCTGCAGACATTCAATGCACGCAACGCCGACCAGATTCCATGGCTGGGTGATGTGCCGGTGCTGGGCACGCTGTTCCGTTCGAGCGGATTCCAGAAATCGGAAACCGACCTGCTGGTGATCATCACGCCACGGCTTGCCAAGCCGGTCGATCCGACCAAGCGGATTCCAACCCCGCTGGATCTGACCGCGTCGAGCAATGACGAGGAGCTGTTCCTGAACGGCAAGGTCGAAGTCAGCCGCAACTATCTTTCGTTCATCGAAAACGGTGGTGAAATCAAGGGACCCTACGGTCACATGATCGATCTGCCAGGAGGTTCAAATGAAATTGTCACCAAGTAAATCAAGCACGCTGTACCGCAGCGTCGGCGCCACTTTTCTGTGCCTGCTGTTTGCAGGATGTAGCCAGAGCAATCTCAGTCATTCAGACAAGATTTCTGCTTCATCAGGTGATGCGGTGCGCGCTGCAACCGTGATGCAAACCGTTGATCCATGGCCTGATTATGTCCTCGACACGGACGTAACGATGGATGGCGAACTGGCGGTCAAACGCGCCAACGATTACAAGAAGGGCAGGACCAAACCGCTTCAGGGCGAACGCTCGTCAGGCGGTTCATCGGTCTCCGCGGGAGGATGATCCCGCTGGCCTGACAGAACCGGCGTGCTGACAGGCTTTGTGATTTACCCTATTCTCGCTTAAACACTGTTTCAGGCAGGAGCTCCGGCTCCTGCCTGTTTTGTTCAATCTGGCGAGATGAAGAAATTGAAACCGCATCCATACTGGAAAGACATGCCGGCAAGCCTGATCGCGGATGCCGATTGCAGTGACTGGATTGCCGTGCTGCCGGTGGCAGCCACCGAACAACACGGACCCCACCTGCCTGCTTCAACGGACACAGATATCGCCCGGGCCATGGTCGCCGCCTCGGTGGCGATCCTGCCACGCGATGTGAAGGTTTCGTTCCTGCCGGTTGAGGCAGTCGGCGCCTCTGCCGAGCACGGAGACACGCCCGGCACCGTCTCGCGTGACCCGTGCGAACTTGCCGAGGCCTGGGTCGGCATCGCGGCCGACCTCAACATAAACGGCATACAGAAACTGGTGCTGGTCAGCTCCCACGGCGGCAACACGCCGGTGTGCGACATGGTCATACAGCGCGCACGCATCGAGCTTGGCATGCTGGCGGTCGCGACATCATGGTCACGGTTCGGATATCCCGACGGACTGTTCAGTAGTGACGAGGTCGCCTTGGGCATTCATGGCGGTGACATTGAAACATCCATCATGCTGGCGGCACGGCCCGACACCGTGGACTTGGCGAAGGCGGAAGACTTTCCGTCACTGCAGCAGGACATGATCGGCAGCATGAAGCACTTGCGTGCCTATGGCCCACACCGCTTCGGATGGATGATGCATGATCTCAACAGTCAGGGCGTAACCGGCAATGCCGGTGCTGCCACGGCCGAAAAAGGCGCCGCCGTCATCGCCCACCAGTCGCGCGGGTTCATCGAACTGCTGGAGGACGTGAAAGCATTCGATCCGGAACATTTCAGATCAGGATGATAGAGCAGCTTTATGGGTTCAATAGAACCCATGTTGCTCTAGACGCTGAGATACTGGTCCCTGATCTCCGGGTGAGTTTCCAGATCCTCGAACGTTGAGTCAAACACCGCGCTGCCGCCTTCGATGATGATCGCGCGATCCGCGACAATGCGGGCAAAGTGCAGGTTCTGCTCGGACAGCAGGACAGTCAGGCCCTTGGCCTTGATCTCCAGCAGCGTCTGCGCCATC
The DNA here is from genome assembly GCF_900149695.1 of Anderseniella sp. Alg231-50. Classification (NCBI taxonomy): domain Bacteria; kingdom Pseudomonadati; phylum Pseudomonadota; class Alphaproteobacteria; order Hyphomicrobiales; family Parvibaculaceae; genus Anderseniella; species Anderseniella sp. Alg231-50. The sequence goes on from NZ_LT703003.1 coordinate 548,903, forward strand.
TGCTCGACAATCACCGGCGCGATACCTTCAGACGGTTCATCAAGCAGCAGCAGCTTCGGATTGCCCATGAGAGTGCGCGCGATAGTCAGCATTTGCTGTTCACCGCCCGACATCTGCTTGCCGCGATTGTTTCTGCGCTCGGCCAGGTTGGGAAACAGCTCAAACAAGTGTTCGACCGTCCAGGCAGGCAAGCCGTCGCGCACCGGTTGACGCCCCACTTCGAGATTTTCCATCACCGTCAGATCGCCGAAGATACGGCGTTCTTCCGGCACATACCCGATACCGGCCTGGGCCACCTTGTGCGTGGCCGACCTGGTTATGTCCGAGCCTTCGAATTGGACCGTCCCGGACCGCGGGCGTGCCAGCTGCATGATGGTGCGCATGGTGGTGGTCTTGCCGGCGCCATTGCGCCCCAGCAGCGCAACAACCTCGCCTGCCGCGACCTTGAACGACAGGTCGTGCAGGATATGGGCCTTGCCGTAGAAGGTGTTGATTTCATTGAGTTCAAGCATCGTTTCAGCCATGAGCCTGACCCTCGAACAAGGTACCGCCGCCAAGATAAACCTCCTGCACGCGAGCATCGTTTCGAACATCATCAACGCTGCCGGAGGCTATCAGCTCACCCCGGTTGAGCACCATGATGCGGTGTGCATGGGCAAACACCACATCCATGTCATGCTCGGTGAACAAGACCGATATGCCGCGTTCAGCGACAATGTCGGCGGTAAGCTGCATGAGGCGCACCCGCTCCTTGGGCGCCATGCCGGCAGTGGGTTCATCCATCAACAGGAGTTCAGGGGCATGGGCCAGTGCAATTGCCAGCTCAAGCCGTTTCAGGTCGCCATAGGCCAGGATTGCGGCAGCCCGTTCGGCCTGTTCGCGCATACCTACAAGGGCAAGAAGCTGCATGGCCTCATCCACATGCAGACCGGATGCCGGGCGCCAGATATCCCAGGTCCTGCGGTGATGCGAGATCAGCGCCATCTGCACGTTTTCTCGCACTGTCATGGAGGCATAGGTTGCGGTGATCTGGAAGGTACGCCCTACTCCCATTCGCCAGACGCGCCTCGGGTTCAGACCCAGAATGCTGGTGCCATTGAGCCTGACCTGGCCGGCATCGGCCCGCAATTGCCCGTTGAGCATGTTGAAACATGTGGTCTTGCCTGCCCCGTTCGGCCCGATCAGCGCCAGCAGTTCGCCTTTCGCCAGATCGAAGGAAACATCCGATACGGCCTTCAGGCCGCCAAAGGACTTGGACAGATTGCGGACACTGAGGACGGGATCGTTCATGACGCCTGCTCCTCGTTGCGTTCAAACCCTGCCTTTACCGCGATCTTCTTGATGAACCCGGCAATGCCTTCAGGGGCGATCACCACGATTGAGATGATGATGGCGCCCAATATGGCGCGCCAGTAATCCAGCCGTGAAATCTCGTCCTCCAGAAGCCGGAACACGCCTGCCCCGACAACCGGGCCGGACAGTGTCTGGACACCGCCCAGCAACACCATGACAAGTGCATCAACCGAGCGTGGAATGGCCGCTTCATCAGGAAATATGGAGCCTTTCGAAAACACGTAAACGCCGCCGGCGATACCGGCAAACACACCGGCCACGATTAAAGCCACCCATTGGTGCTGCCTGAGATTGATACCGATGGACTCGGTGCGGTTGGGATTGTCGCGTCCGCCCCTGAGCGTATAGCCGAAGGGTGAGAAGATCATGCGACGCATGGCAAGGATGCCGCCGCCGCACAGGACCAGCGCCAGGTAGTAATAGGCGGTTTTCGATTTGGCCCATTCAGACGGCCAGATGCCGAGCAAACCGTCGTCTCCACCGGTCAGGTCCTGCCACTGGTAGGCCGTTGACCATACGATCTGGGCGGCAGCAAGCGTCAGCATGGCCATGTACACGCCAGACAAACGCACGCAGAACCAGCCGAATATGAGGGCGCCGGCCGCCGCCATCAGTGGCGCCGCCAGCAACGCCAGTTCCATCGAACCACCAGCGTATTTTATGACGAATGCCGCGCCATAGGCGCCGAGACCGAAATAGGCCGCATGGCCAAACGACACCATGCCGCCATTGCTCATGATGAAATGCAGGCTGGCTGCAAACAGCGCGAAGATCAGCACGTCCGTGGCCAGTACAATGGCGAACTCGCCGGCCAGGAAGGGCATGACGACAAGGCCCACCAGCAACAATCCGGCAATGGATTTCGCGAGCGTGCTTGCAGGCCGGATCGGCAACTCAACCTGACCCGCGACATGGGCCAGCGTTTCGGCCTTTCCGAGCAGGCCATAGGGCCTGATCACCAGCACGACAGCCATGACGACAAATGCCAGAACAATGGTCGCCTGGGGCAGCACCAGGACACCAAATGCATTCAGTTCACCAATCAGCAACGCCGCGATAAACGCACCTGGAATGGAGCCCATACCGCCAATGACGACAACAACGAACGCTTCGGCAATAATCGACAGATCCATCAGCAGGTTGATCGATACTCGCGGCAGTTGCAGCGCGCCGCCGAGACCGGCCAGAAACGAGCCGAGAAAAAACACCGTGGTGAACAGCCATGACTGGTTGACACCCAGGCTGGCTACCATTTCGCGATCCAGCGTGGCAGCGCGCACCAGCACGCCCCAGCGAGTGCGGTTGAGCAGCAACCACAACGCGCCCAGCACAATCGGACCGAGGGCAATCAGCACCAGGTCGTATTCAGGTATCGGTTCGCCGAAAATACGCACCACGCTGTCCAGCCCGGGCGCGCGCGGACCGAACTGGTCATCGCCGCCGAAGATCAGCAGGATGGCATCCTGCATCAGCAGCACCACGCCGAATGTCGCGACCAGCTGGTACAGTTCCGGTGCATTGTAAATACGTTTCAGGATCAGGATTTCGACGACGACACCGACCAGGGCGACAATCAGCGCCGCAGCCAGGACAGATCCCCAGAAGCCCAGAATACTGCCCGGCACAAACTGCACCAGTGCATAGGCGACATAGGCGCCAAGCATGTAAAACGAGCCGTGGGCGAAGTTCACGACACGGGTGACGCCGAATATCAGCGACAGCCCGCAGGCCACCAGAAACAGCGACGAAGCGCTCGAAAGGCCCGTCAGGAACTGGGCGAAATAGAAGCTCATTCAGCCCCCTTGATGTGCTGCATTGAGACTGCGGGCCCGGCAATTCCCGGACCCGCCTTTTTGCGTAATGAGCCTATTCGGCAGGGCGCAGTGACTTGACGTCTTCGTCGGACGGCTGATAGTCCGCGCCGTCGGCGTAGAACCAGTCAACCATGACACCGGCGCCGTCCTTGACATCGGTTTTGCCGACCCATGTCCCCATGGTAGCCTGGTGATCCTGTGCCCGGAACGTAAACTTGCCAGACGGCGACATGACCTCGAGACCCTTCATGGTGTTGACCAGGGTTTCGGCGTCATAGGCGTCGGCCTTCTTCAACAGCGCAGCCAGTGAAGCCACGACATTGTATCCGACTATCGAACCGAGCTTGGGTGCTTCGCCCCATTTTTTCATATAGGCATCGAAGAACACCTTGTGCTCCGGTGTTTCAATGGCGCCTTGCGGATAACCGGTAACAATCCAGTTCTTGGGCGCCTCACCCTTCAAAGGTTCCAGGTACTCCGGCTCGCCGGACAACAGGGACACCACGGTGCGGTTTTCAAACGTGCCGCGCAGGTTTCCCTCACGAACGAACTGCGCAAGATCACCACCGAACGTAACATTGTAGATACCGTCCGGCTTGGCCGCCTCCACAGCGCGCACCACGGGACCGGCATCGATCTTGAACACCGTCGGCCACTGTTCTTCAACAAATGTAGCGTCCGGAACCAGCTTGGTCAGTTCTTTCTTGAATGCCGCTACCGCTTCCTTGCCATAGGCATAGTTGGGTGCAACCGTTGCCCACTTCTTTGCCCCTGTCTTGGCCGCTTCCTTGGCCAGCATTGCAGCCTGCATGGTGGTCGACGGGCGCAATCTGAATGTGTAGCGATTGCCTGACTTCCACACGATGGCGTCGGCCAACGGCTCTGCTGCCAGGAAGAATACCTTGTTCTGCTTGGCGAAATCGGTCACAGCAAGCCCGATATGGGACAGGAAGGTTCCGGTCAGCAGGGTCACCTTCTCTTTCGAGATCATTTCTTCGGCAATGGTCACGGCGTTACCGGGCTTACCACCATCATCACGATCCACAAATTCAAGCGGACGGCCCTTGATGCCGCCTGCTGCGTTGACCTCTTCAAGCGCCAGTTGCCACCCCTTCTTGTAGGGGTCGAGAAACGCCGGCAGGCGTGAATACGAATTGATCTCGCCAATGCGGATCGGTTCTGCCGCCTGCGCCGCAATCGCGGTCAGGGCAACACCTGCAGCCAGCACGCAACCGGCCATGTATCTCAAGATTTTCATACTCTCTCCCTTTCGTTGTAATCACGATGATACGGCTCAACCACCGCGTCATCCAGTTTCAGATTGAGCCCACCCCTCGTTACCCGTCTCTTCAGCTTGCAGCAGCTTTTCAATGCGGCTGCGGTATACATTCGGCCCCTTGTCAAAGGCCAGCCGCACCGGGCGATGATATTGCGGCTTCAATTCCTCAAGCTGAATGGCTTCAAGGATCTCCTTGTCCTCATTGAATGCGATCCGGAACATGGCGTCCATGGATTCAGACACTTTCTCATCTTCAATCGCAACATTTCTCAAATGCATCCAGCGATCAATGGTGTTGGTATCGTCAACCGGCGTCAGGAAATGCAGCGCAAACACCCGCACGCCTTCATGGCGTTTGTCTTCAGGCAGGTTGAGTGCCGCATCAGCGCTGCCGAAATCGATCACGGCAATGGACGGCAGATGCAGGTAGTAATAATGCCAGCGGTCCACATTGCCGGTGAAACCGCCGAACTTCTGGAAGAACCCGACCGGCGGCGCATCACGGATCCAGCGCCAGGCAACAATGACATCACCTTCTACATCTGCGTGTACCGGCACGTCCTCGCTGGCCGCGTTGCCCAGTGTGGTCGGGTGAACAAAGCTCACATGCGCCGGGTCAACCAGGTTTTCAGCCACGTTCAGGTAGTGCGACCTGAGATGCAGGGCATCGCCCTGATGAGCATGCCATTGCGGGTCGGCGAACTCGGGCAGGCTGAAAATGTCATCCGGGTCGGCAAGCTTTGCCTCGCCCATCCATATCCAGACGATGTCATTTTTCTCATGCACCGGATAAGCGTGCACGGATGTCTTCGGGATATTGTCCTGACCGGGTGCGCGGATGCAGGCGCCTGCCTTGTCGAAGGTCAGGCCGTGGTAGCCGCACTGGATCGCATCACCGGCCATCAGGTGCCCCTTGGACAACGGCAGCTGGCGGTGCGGGCACCGGTCACGCAGGGCGCAAACCTCACCCGCCTCGCCGCGATACATGACAATGTCATCACCCAGAATGGTAAAGCGGCGCAGTGTGCGATCAAATTCACTCGCCCAGCCGGCGACATACCAGGCATTGCGAACAAACTTCATATCGGCGTCCTCCTTCAACTGGCTGGTCCCTTTCAGGATCAGCGCAAACCGTCTTCACCTTTTGCTTCATCCTTGGTCAGCCCGCCCACTCTCGGCAACGGCCGCCCGGAATCGGTCACGGCGACGGCCACCAGAATTTCATTGGCGCGCGGCGCATCTGAAATGCGCACTTCCATGCCGTCAAAGTGCGAGCGTACGTAAGCTGCATCCTTGTGGCCTAGCGGCACGTCGAGCACCGTACCCATGCCACCACGTTTCTTGGATGACGGCACCAGTGCGGCGCCTTTTTCCACCGCCTTGCGCAACGGGGCGCCCAGCTTGGGATGCAGGATGGCGGCAGCGTGTTCCAGTTCACCGTTTTCACCGACAAGTGCGGCCTTGCCGTAACTTTCCGCGTCGACCGGGGCGATACCCAGTGCGGTAACGGCTCTTTCGCCCAAGTACCCGCCAAGTTCTTCACCGACCTGCATCAGGTCTGCAAGGTCTTCGACAAACTTGCCGGCAAACGGGTTGTCGATGACCGCCACCGCGCAGGCCCGCCGTGTCGGCGGGTCGATCTGCCTGCCCTGTTCAATGTGAATCTCATCAACAAACACGGCGATCTTCCTGATCTTTGCACTGCTCATCTCAGCCCGTCCTCTCCCTTGATATCGCTGGCCGGCAAGCCGCCGGCGCGGTTGTGCACCCTGGCACCTGTGGTCATCACCAGCACAACTGCCATCTCACCGGCGCGCGGCGCATCTTCCACACCCACTTCAATGGCATCGAAATGTGAACGCACATAAGACGCCGCCACGTGGGTGACCGGCACATCGAGCCGGGTGCCCGGCCCGCCGACCTTCTTGGTTGACGGCACGATGGCGGTGGAGTTCGGCACATGTTCACGCATGGAATAGCCGCCCGGTGCATGCCACAAGGCGCCGTGTTCGACCTCCCCCGCCTCACCGACAATGGCGCCCTTGCCGTAGCCCTCAATGCCTGAAGGCTCGACACCCATGGCGGCAATCAGGTCGCCGGCCATCTGCATGCCCAGCGGTTTGAGATTTTCCATGAACGGCTGGATGTCTTCGACATAACGGCCCGCATAGGGGTTTTCGATCACTTTCAGAATGTAGCCGCGCCGAAACGGCGTTGCTGCCGTCGGGCCACCTTCATGGAAGACATCCTCCACGCCGGTTACGGTCTTCCTGACTTTCACTTCAGGCATGTTGTCTGATCCCCGTCATGGCAGGCCCTGCATCGGCAGACCCTGCGTCCAGTGTACGTACTTCGTCATTGAGCCCCAGCGTCGCCGCCACGATCAGACCGCGGCCTTGCAACCGGCCGGCAAACTCCAGGCCGCGCTCCAGCGCCGTTGCAACCTCACGGTCCGTCAGTTCCGCCACCTCGACTGTCACCCGGCGCTGGCCCAGATCGCTGTCGGGATACAGCGCGGCAGCTGGCGCTCGGCGAACCTTGATGGATCGTGGCAAGTCCACCTCATTGGCAACAAGCGTTGCCGCAATATCGGCCTGGGCCGCAGTGGCTGCCAGCACCGTCACGCTGTCGGCAATGCCAAAGGAAAAACTGCGGCCACGCCAGCCGGAAGTTGCAATACCGCGCACCGGATCCGCCGCGTGCACAGCAACCGGCCCGTTTGCCGATGCAATCGAAAATGTTTGTCCATCGGCCAGATGCAGCGCAATGTCGCCGCCATTGTTCACATAAGCCCGTGACAGGTCGGCGCTTGCGCACATGGCATCAAGCATTTCGTCGGCAACACTGCCGGCCACGGCTGCCATGGGTGTGACCTTTGATGTCCAGTGCGGACGAACCGCCGCCACCATGCGGCTTGCAATCGGACCGGATACCTCAAGACCTGCTTGCGGCATCAGCGAGCGCAGCGTCGGAAGTTCCTCGGCCAGAACGCCGAGCACCGTTTCGAAGCGCGCCCGGGCTGCCGTATAGGCCCGGCTGACCTGGTCCGGCTTTCCATCGGCCTCGATGATCAGGTCAATGGGGCCATGCTGCAGGTGCAGGCGCTTTCCGTCCGGCAACATGGCGGCCTGAATACTCATGACTTGCCCGCCTTCTTTGACCAGCCGAAATGCGCAGGCTCCGTGGGCCACGGCACGCCGGACTTGGAGCCGGTATTGGTCTGGCCGGCCAGCACATGGTCGTTCTGAATGGCCTTGGTACCCTTGCTCGCTTCTTCCAGCGGCATGACGTGCTTCATATGGCCGCCGAGCGCTTCATAATCTTCCCGGCGCATGGTGAATTCAATCGGCGCAACAAGGGCCGGTGTAGGCACGTAGCCGAAGGCATTGTCCGGCAACTGCGTGACATCCGACATGATGGTGATACCGCCGCCGGGCCAGACATAGGCCGGCGCACCGCCACAGGTAATCCGGGTCAGTGCATGCTTGACCGAGCGGGTCAGCTTGACCGGGTTTTCGGTCACACCTGCCCTGAGCGATCCGCCCGCACCGCCCATGAACAACACCGTGCACAGGGCAGGTTCGCAGTTTTCCTCAATCAGGCCGACGGATTTCAGCAACCGCTCGGGCATGTCACGGGCGACAGGCTTGAGATCGTCGTCGAGTTCGTAATAGGCAAACTGCTCGCCGGTTGTCGACACCATCAGCAGCGACTGGCCTGCTTTAGCGAACTTCGGATTGAAATCCCCCAATATGGTCAGGGGATCGTCCACATCGGTACCGCCCCAGCCGGTGCCCGGGTCAGCCACCTGGAAATAGCGGCCCGGCGTCGACCGCCTGCCCTTGATCTTGATGCCGGTCGGCTGCCAGTCGAGAACCTTGCCCGCCTGGTGTTCGGAGATGACGCCGGTGATGTGATCGTCGACCACCACGACCTCGTCCACCAGGCCGTGCCATTGCGAGGCGAACATGCCGACCGTGGCAGAGCCGCAGCCAACCCGCATGCGTTCTTCGCGGACTCCGTTTACGACCGGTGCAGCACCCGCCTCGATGACGATTGTCGAGCCTTCGTCGATGGTGGCCTCTACCGGCTTTCCATTGCACAGGTCGAGCAGCGCCTGGCAGGTGACGCGGCCTTCCTTCTTGCCGCCGCCGGTCAAATGGTGCACACCGCCCAGCGACAGCATTTGCGAGCCGTATTCCGCCGTGGTCACATGACCGATGGGTTCGTCACCGACACGCACCAGGCTGCGCTCCGGGCCGAGATGGCGGTCGGTATCGATCTTCACCTTGACGCCGCAATAGGAGAAAATGCCCTCGGTCACGACGGTGATCATGTCGACACCGTCAACCTCGCGCGACACGATGAACGGGGCCGGCTTGTAGTCGGGATAGGTCGTGCCGGCACCGATGGCAGTGACGAAGCTGTCGTCGGGATTGATGATCTCGCCGTCCCAGTCCGGACCCTTGTCGAGGAACGGGACGATTTCGCCGCCCGCCTCGATGGTCTTGTCGATGATCACCAGCGGATCGACCCGCACCAGATTGCCGTCTTCATTGGCGTAGCGGTCACACGCGCCGGAGCGGCCCGGCGCGATGTAGCACATTACCGGGCAGGCGTCGCAGCGGATCTTGTCGCCCTGTCTTGCCGGTTCAGCCATGCTCGGATGCCTCCTGGATGGCCGCCATCACCTTGTCCGGAGTGGCCGGCAGATGCCGCACACTGGCACCTGTTGCATCGCGGATGGCATTAAGGATCGCAGGTGCCGTGGGGATCAGCACATGCTCGCCCAGCCCCTTTGCCCCATAAGGCCCGTGCGGGTCCGGCACCTCGACAATGATCGATGTAACCGGCGGCATGTCACCGATGGTGGGGATCAGGTAGTCATGCAGGTTCTCGGTCCGGCCCGGCTGGAAATCCTCCATCAGCGCCATGCCGATGCCCTGTGCCACGCCGCCCTCGATCTGGCCCTCCACCAACAGGGGATTGATCGCCCTGCCCACATCATGGGCCGCGGTCAGGCGATCCAGCGCGACGGTGCCAAGCCGTGTATCGACGGTCAGTTCAATCATCTGCGCGCCATAGCCAAACACGGCGTATGGCGAACCCTGCCCGTTTTCATCCAGGGGTGTTGTGGGCGGGTCATAGGTTTCTTCCGCCCTGAAGACATAGCCTTCGTCATCTGATGCAAGTGCGGCCAGGTCAATCCTGCGTTCGCTGTCGCCGTCGCTGATGACCAGAGCCTGGCCTTCAACGCTGATCGACGCCCCATCAGTCACGTTGGCATGGCGCAGAATAGTGGCGCGCAAGGCTTCACCGGACAATCTGGTGGCATTGCCGGACACGAATGTCTGGCGCGAGGCGGATGTCTTGCCCGCATCCGGTGTGATGGCGGTGTCGGCTGACTGCAGGAAGATGGTGTCTGCCGGCACGCCCAGCGCATCGGCTGCAATCTGTGCCATCACCGTGCTGGCCCCCTGACCGATGTCCACCGCACCCTGATGCAGGACGATGCGACCATCGCCGGTCACACCGATTTTCATGGTGGAGGGATTGGGCAGGGAGGTGTTGCCGCAGCCGTACCAGCAGGTGCCCAGTCCAACGCCCTTGCGCACATGCGACCCGGTGGCGTTGAAATCAACCACCCGTTGCCGGGCCTGTTCCCAAGAAGTCTGCAATGCTTCCAGGCAATCCCTGATGCCGACACCGGATGCGAACACCTGGCCGGTTGCGGTCGGCAAGCCATCATCAAGCGCGTTGATCAACCGGAACTCCAGCCTGTCGATACCGGCCGCGTCGGCCAGTTCGTCGAAAACGCACTCCTGGGCTATTGCCGACTGCGGCACGCCGAAGCCGCGGAAGGCCCCCGAAGGCGAACAGTTAGTGTGCACTGCAATCGAGTGGGCGCGATAGTTGGCTATGTGAAACGGGCCGGATGCGTGCACCGGCACGCGGTTGGCCACGGTCGGACCCCAGCTCGCATAGGCACCGGTGTTGAAATAGCCCTTGAAATCAAACCCGGTAATGCGGCCTTCGCTGTCACAGCCCGCCCTGAGCCTGATCTCGCTGGGATGGCGCTTGGTGGAAGACCGCATGGATTCCTGGCGCGTATAGACAATGCCGCACGGCCGGTTCAGTTTCCAGGCGGCAAGCGCGATAAACGGCTGCATTGAGATATCCAGCTTCGAGCCGAAGCCACCGCCGCAGGCCGTCGGCACAATGCGAACCCGGTCAACGTCCAGGTCCATGATCGCGGCCATGGCGTCCCTGTCCATGTGCGGGGCCTGGGTAGAGGCATGAATTGCAATCGTATCACCGTCACGGACCGCCCAGCCTGCTTCCGGCTCGATATAGGCATGCTCGATAAACGGCGTGGAGAAACTGCGCTCGACGATATGGGCGGCCTCGTCCAGACCGGCAGGCACATCGCCTTTGTGCACCAGGCCTTCCACCATGACATTGCCGGCGCGGGCCTCATGCACGAGCGGCGCATCTACGGCCATTGCATCTGCACAGACAAGCACAGCCGGCAGTTCCTGCCATGAAACCGGAAAATCCTCGATGTGCAGGCCCGCAACGGTGTCGGCGTCACCCACCACCATGGCAACAGCTTCGCCGCGATAGCGGGCTTCGGTTTCTGCGAACACCGGCTGATCGGCGAACTGCGGAATGACACCGTGCTGGTTGATGCCGGGAATGTCGGCGGCCGTCATCACTGCATCAATGCCTGGATGGCCTGCAATGAACCGGTCGACGTCACCGATCCGGAATGCCGCGCGATGATATGGCGAGCGGATGATTTTCACCATCAGGGCGCCGGCGGGAATGGCGTCTGCGCCAAACTGTTCGTGTCCGTCGACCTTCGGGGTCCCGTCAACCCTGCGCATCGGCTTTCCGACCACCTGCCGGGTAGTATCCACCGGCGACACGGTGTTTGAGCCTGCCGCAAACAACACCGCATCGATGATCTTTGCGTATCCGGTACAGCGGCACAGCACACCGCCCAGTGCGTCTTCGACTTCAGTCCTTTCTGGTGTGGCGGAAGACGCCAGCAGTGCTGCAGCGCTCATCAGCATGCCCGGCGTGCAGATGCCGCACTGGGCCGCACCAAACTGCAGGAATGCATCCTGCAGCCTGCTCAGGCTGCCATTGCTGCTCAGGCCTTCAATGGTGGTGATGTCAGTGCCGCTCACCTGGCCGACTGCCGTCAGACAGGCACACACCGGCTCGCCGTCCACCAGCACCGTGCAGGCGCCGCAGTCACCTGCGTCACAGCCGACCTTGGTTCCGGGCAGGTCAAACTCGTCCCGCAACACACCCGACAGGCGTTTGTAGGGCGCACTGGTGACGACGGCCTTGTTGCCATTGATAGTCAGTTTCGTGACCGGCGGCGGCACATGGCGGTTCATGAATGGTCCTCCACACACGCAGCAAGCGCCCGGCGCACGCCTTCAAGTGCCGCATCGAGCCGGTAGCCGGCGGGCGCGCGCACATCGTCAATCGGCGACAGGCCATCGAGATGGCGGGCTTCCGGGACTGACTGAATATCCGACGGGCTGGCGCCCATCAGGTCATTTTCAAGGCTGGACAAGCGCTGCGCCACGACCGAACACGCTCCCACACTGACGGCGGCAGCCTTGATGAGGCCAGTGCTATCCAGTTCGAGGCGCGCTGCAACCATGGCGATGGAGATAACCAGATAGCGCCGGGCGCCGAGTTTGAAAAACGCCGACGAACCCTGCGCGCTGCTGTCGGGAATGAAAATGCCCGTGACAATCTCATCCGGGCGACGTGCGGTCCGGCGGTTACCCTGCAGAAACTCGCCCAACCCCATTCGCCGGGTCTTGCGCACCGAGGCCAGTTCAACTTCCGCATCCAGAACCAGCAGCGCAGGTACGCCGTCAGCCGCGGGCGAGGCATTGCAGATATTGCCGACAATGGTTGCCCGGTTCTGTATCTGGACGGAGCCCACTTCAAGGGCGGCCTGCTTCAGGCAATCGAATGATTGCGGCAGGAAATCTGCACGCACCAGTTGTGTCCAGGTGGCAAGCGCGCCGATGCGCCAGCCTGCCTCGTCATCGTCGCGGGAAACGCCCTGCAAGCCTTCTATACAGGAAATATCCAGCACCGGGCCGGCAACCGGACCTTCGCCAAGGCCGGGATAGAAGTCGGTTCCGCCGGCAAGCATAACCCAAGCATCAGTAGCCAGAAGCTCAATCGCCTCTTTCACCGACGTGGGTTGTGCGTAGCTCTCCATGCCTGCCCTTTTTGTTTGTACACTAATGATAGGACCGGTTTTGAAACAGAGTCAATCGCTGTCTTTCGGGATGCAGAAAACCGCGGAACCGACGGCGAGCAGAAGCCATGCCGCATTATTTGCCGGATTTTCCGAAGGAGGAATGCCGTTTATGTGGGCTATCCCACATTCTGATGGCTGAAAGACTGGCATAGTGGGGACGGCATGGGGCAGTTGCGACTTTCGAGACGGAGCGCCAACCTGTGAAGGACACCGCCGAACAGACCGACACATTCGAGAACGCCTACCCGAAGTATCCGTTCTCCGAACTGGTCAGACTATCGCTCAAGCTAACAGGTTGTCTGGTCGCCCATTGCAGCAAGGCAGGGCGGACAAAGGTCGCGCATCCGCGGGTTTTCACGAACACACGTTGATCAGGAGGTTAAAAATGAAATTTCGGGTCCAAAGACAAACCGTTCTTGCAGCTTTGGTTCTTGTGGCGCTTGGCACCGGTCAGGCGCTGGCAGACAACTCTGTAACACCGTCCAATGACCGAAGCGCCTGGCCTGAAGGTACACCGCGCAGCGATGCCGCCGTGGATCTTGGAAGGTACCTGTTTTTTGACCCGCGTCTTGTGCTTTCACAGGACCAGTCCTGTGCGAGCTGTCACAGCCCGCATGCCGGATATGCCGACAGTGTGGCGCTCGACCTTACCGGGCACAAAGGATGGAAGCGCGCCAAGCGCAACTCGCCAACCATCTACAATCTGAGCGATGCGCCGGTTGTCCACTGGGACGGGCGCACACCGGCGGGTCAATGCCTGACGGCTGAAGACACCGGGATTGAAACCTGTCTGGAACCCCTGGAGGCCCAGGCGTTCAAATCCATGCGCTCGCGCAAGGTCTACAAGGGTTTCCTGCCGAAGGTGAAGGCCGAGCCTGCCTATCAGGAGATGTTCAAACAGGCCTTTCCACCCAAAGGCGAAGTCACGCACCTGAACCTGGCGCTGGCCATCGCTGCGTTCGAGCGCACGCTTGTCAGCAACGACTCCGCCTATGACAAGTACAAGGCCGGCGACCGGTCGGCCCTGTCAATTGAGGCCCAGCGCGGACTGGCGATCTACGAAGGCAAGGGAAACTGCACGGCCTGTCACAGCGGCCCGCATCTGACCGACTGGCAGTTTCACAATATCGGAGTCGACAGCGACGATGACGGTCGCGGCGCGAAAATGAAGACCGAAGATGAAAAGGCACAGTTCCGTGGTGCATTCAAAACGCCCGGACTGCGCAACGTGGCCCTGACCGCACCTTACATGCACAACGGCTCGATCGGCACGCTTGAAGGTGTGGTGGAGTTCTACGACCGTGGCGGTGACCGCGATGCCAACCTGTCGCCTTTGATCGAACCCCTGGGCCTGACCGACCGTGAGAAATGGGACCTCGTAGCGTTCCTCAATTCACTTACCCATACGCTCAAGGTTCAGGTTCCGGATATTCCGGGGCTGGCAAGCAAGCAATGACACAAGGTGCATTGGCGGTGTCAGCGCTCCCGCGCTGATGCGGCCCATAGCGGTCTTTCGTTTGTCGCGCAGCGAACGACGGGAGCGAGCCCAACCAAGACGTTCACTGCGACGCAGCGAACTTCAGCTCTGAGCCCATTGCAGACGTCTATTGAGATGCAACCGATGTCCGCTTTGTGCCAATAAGAGACTCTCACCAGTTACATCTAGACCGTAGCTTTTGAAGCCTATTGTCTCTAACGTTTCAGCCAGGAGGAACTGCGCGTGGAACGAAGGCTGTGTGCCATACTTGCCGCTGATGTCGTTGGCTATTCCAAGCTGATGGGTGAAGATGAAGAGGCAACGCTGACTCACCTAAAAGCACATAGATCTGAGTTGTTTGAACCGTGTGTTGTCGAGCACAGTGGCCGCATTATCAAACTGATGGGTGACGGTACGCTGGTAGAGTTTTCCAGTGTCGTCGAAGCGGTGAAATGTGCGGTCGCCATTCAATCAGCACAGGCCATCGCCGATGGCCCGATCCGACTACGCATAGGCATTAATCTCGGCGACATCATTGTCGAAGGTGACGACATCTATGGGGACGGCGTCAATATAGCTGCGAGAATTGAACCCCTCGCCGACCCGGGCGGCATTGTGTTGAGCGCGTTCGCCTACCAGCAGGTTGAGCGCAAAGTAGATTTTGCCTTCGAAGACGCAGGCGAGCATCGCCTGAAGAACATTGATAGCCCGATTCAGGTTTACCGGGTTGCCCTGGATACTGGCGAAAACAGGCAGACAGAGGAACTTGAGGCCCCTGTACAAACCAATCGACCTTCCATTGCGGTTTTGGCGTTCGACAACATGTCTGATGATCCTGAGCAGGAGTATTTTTCAGATGGAATCAGCGAGGACATTATCACCGAGCTGAGCCGCTTTCAGGACCTCTTTGTGATCGCGCGCAATTCCTCATTCTCTTACAAGGGAGCATCGACGAAGGTTCAGGAGATCGGCGAGAATCTTGGCGTTGAATATGTGGTCGAGGGAAGCGTCCGCAAGGCCGGAAACAGGATCCGCGTGACTGTGCAGCTCGTGGAGGCAGCGACGGGAAATCACATATGGGCCGAGCGTTACGACCGGGAACTGGAGGACATTTTCGACCTTCAAGACGAGATCACACAGGCCATCGTGACGATGCTCCCATTTCGCCTGCGCACGATGCTGGCTGAGAATGTCAGAACCAAACGGAGCGACAACCTGACAGCGGTCGATTGCTTTATGCGGGCACGCTGGTTAGGTCATAAGACCGCAGAGGGGGTCCGTGACGAAGTGCTGGATCTTCTTTCCCGGGCGATTGCAATTGACCCCGATTATGCGCCTGCTTATGCGCTGATGGCCGATTTACATGCTTACAGCGTTTATACGTTCAGCCCCCTTGGCGACGACCCAACCATCGCAGCGCGTCAATACATTGAACAAGCGCTCAAGTTGGGGGGAGATGATCATTATGTCCACGCCAAGGCAGCCCACGTTTACCTAAGCTGCGGTCTGCACGATCACGCTCAGACCCATGCAGAACGGGCAGTGGCGCTTAACCCAAACGAAATTGAAGGACTGCTAGTCCGAGGCTTCGTCACAAGCTATACAGGTGATCCCGGTCAAGGGGTCATACTTTTGAAGCAGGCGCTTGACCACAATCCCCTCGCACCAGACTCAGACTACGAAATGCTTGCGGAAACATATTACCTTCTTGGTGAGTATGACGGAGCCATTAAGCTTTACCAGCGTTGGCGGGACCCACCCATACACATGTACACTCACCTGGCGGCCTGCCATGCCCAACTGGGCCAGTTGGAAGCCATGCGCCATGCTGCAACGATATTCAACAAAAGGCGCCCTGAGGGTTCCGATTTCTCGTTCTATGCTTCGGCCCATGCGCGGCTCTGCAAACAGCCAGTACAGGCCGACCACTGGCTTGATGGGTATCGGAAGGCTGGCCTGATTGATTGAACGAAATGGAGAACAATGTCCGCAGCGGGTCACAAGCGGACATTCGTGCATCCATGGTCCGTGGTCGTTTTGTCCGCTAAGTTGCCGTTCATGCCAGTCGCAGCGAAATTCCGCTTTCTGCCCTCTCCCGCCATTGACTGCACTGCAGCAACTTTCCTGACCAACCTCAAGTTCATTGCGGTTGTCCCCAGGCCATACGAAAGTCTCGCAGATGTTGAGGCAGCGGCTTGTCTTCATGGCAACCGGATTATTGACACGTGGGCGTTGAACCATATCCCGACTGGTTTCGTTAATAGACGCGGAACAAGAACAAACAAGTCACCGGTTACCCGGTCCGATGTGCCTGTACCGGGAGTTGTATGCACATGAATAGACTTTCCATTGCTGTTATCGGGTCCGGCATTTCGGCCTTGTCAGCAGCCTGGCACCTGTCGCGGCATCATCACGTGACGGTTTTCGAACGGAACGGGCGGCTGGGCGGCCATTCAAACACTGTCGACGTAAACACCGGCGACGGCTCAGTGCGGGTCGACACCGGCTTCATTGTCTTCAACCCGGCGAGCTATCCGAACCTGGTGGCACTGTTTGACCACCTGGGTGTGGACACACCGGAAACCAACATGACCTTCTCAGCATCGCTCGACGATGGTGGGTATGAGTATTCCGGCAGTGGGCCCCGCGGCCTGTTCGGCCAGATGTCAAATGTCGCGTCGCCCAGGCACTGGCGCATGATTGCCGATATATCCCGTTTCTTCAAACAGGCCGCCGCGGACGCACCTGGCATTGATCACTCGGTGTCTCTGGGCACCTGGCTGAAACAGAACAGGTATAGCGAAGCCTTTGTGCACAACCACCTGACACCGATGGCCGCTGCAATCTGGTCGACCCCGTCGGCCGATGTGCTGGACTTTCCTGCCGCCAGCTTCATGCGGTTCTTCGCCAATCACGGCCTGCTGAAGGTGCGCAACCGGCCCAGCTGGCGCACCGTCGCCGGCGGCTCCAGGCAGTATGTCCAGAAACTGGTTGCCCAAGCGCAGTTCAAGGTACGCACGAACAGTGGAATTACCGGGGTGTCCAGGATGCCGGACGGCGTTACAATCACAGATTGTCATGGCGGACAGCACAAGTTCGACCATGTGGTGATCGGAACCCATGCCGACGAGGCCCTGGCCATGCTGGATGATGCGGATGCAACGGAGAGCAACCTGCTTGGCAAGTTCGGCTATTCGGAAAACCTCGCCGTTCTGCATACCGACCCTGTCCAGATGCCGAAGCGACGCAGGCTGTGGTCAAGCTGGAATTATATTGAGCGGCCTGATGAAGCGGGGGAAAACCAGCTGACCGTTTCATACTGGATGAACTCGCTGCAGCCGTTGAGGACAGATACCGACCTGTTCGTTACACTAAACCCCGCAGGCACAGTTGAACCCGCCAGTGTCCTGAGGCAGTTCAATTATACCCACCCGGTGTTCAATACAGCGGCCATGGACGCCCAGCAGGATTTGTGGGATCTGCAGGGCCGGCGCCGGACATGGTTCTGCGGCAGCTATTTCGGTTACGGGTTCCATGAGGACGCGCTGCAGTCCGGCCTTGCCGTGGCAGAAGACCTGACCGGCTGTCCAAGGCCCTGGGTGGTGGAAAACCCGTCGGGCAGGATACATCGCAAATCGCCCGCGTTGCCGGAACCTGTCCGTGAGGCGGCGGAATGAAGCGCGCTCCCACACAAGCCGCGCTTTATCACGGCAAGGTTGTGCACAAGCGGTTCACACCGGTACGGCACCGGCTTTCCTATCGTGTTTTCAGTATGTTACTTCCCCTGAAAGGTATCGACGAGGTGTGCGGAGTAACCAGGTTCCTGTCGCATAACCGGTTCAACCTGGTGTCCTTTCATGATCGCGACCACGGTTTGCGCGACGGCTCAAGCGTTGCGGATTTCGTCACGCGGACCATGCAGGCAGGCGGTGTCGATACGGACGCCTGCGAGCTGCTGGTACTGTGTTATCCGAGAATTCTCGGCTACTGCTTCAACCCGCTGACGACCTACTATGCCGTGACCAAAGCAGGCGACATAACCGCCATGCTGTATGAAGTGTCGAATACGTTCGGCGAACACACCCACTATTTCGTAACCGGCGGCACAACCCGCAACGGTACGCTGGAGCAAGGGTGCAACAAGCTGTTTCACGTTTCGCCGTTCAACGAGGCAGACGGCGAGTACGGCTTCCGCGTTACGACACCGGATGACAATGTTTGCGTCGGCGTATCGCTGCGGCGCGCAGGCAAGGCCATTCTCAATGCGTATTTCAAGGGCAGCAGGACCAGGCTGACATCGCGCAGCCTCGTGTCAGCAGTGGCGCGTCAGCCGCTGATGACCTGGAAAGTCATTGCCGGCATTCATTTGGAGGCACTGCGCCTGTGGATGAAGGGGTTGAAACTACGCCGCAAACCGGGGTTTGCCGGTCTGACGGTGCACAGGACGGAAAGATTTGAACGATGAGTGACGAACTACTTCAAGCGGCACCGCGACCGGCCAGGTCCCGGCGGCGCCTGACCGGCCGCGTGCTTGAAATTCTCGGCAGGCGCATGGTGAAGGATCGCCTGCAAGGGCAACTGCGGCTGACCCTGCCGGACGGCCATCGGCTTGCCTTGGGGCAAAGGACAGCACACGGTGTTGATGCCGACCTGACGATAAACTCATACCGGGTCCTGGAAAAATGTATCCGGCGCGGATCGGTCGGGTTTGGCGAAGCCTATATGGCAGGCGATATAGACTGCAGCGACCTGGTGGCATTGTTCCGGTTTTTCCTGGTTAACCGTGGCGCGTTTCATGCAGCCGGCGGCAATCTGTTCAAGGTACGCCTCGGCGACAAGCTCGCCCACAAGCAGCGCAGAAACACACTTTCCGGCAGCCGCCGCAACATTGCTGCCCACTATGACATGGGCAATGATTTTTATGCCCACTGGCTCGATGCGGGCCTGACCTATTCAAGCGCCCTGTTCGACGGCAGGGATATCGACCTGGAAACCGCGCAACGCGCAAAATATGCCCGCGCCCTGGAACTGGCCGATGTGGCAGACGGGCAATCCATCCTGGAGATCGGCTGCGGCTGGGGCGGCATGGCGGAACATGCGGCACAGGCCGGCAAAACAGTGGACGGCATCACGCTGTCGGCCCGGCAGCTCGAATTCGCCAAAGACCGCATGAAACAGCAAGACCTGGACGATAAGGTTTCCCTGGCGCTCAGGGATTACCGCCAGGTTGAGGGCCGGTATGATGCCATCGTGTCGATCGAGATGATCGAGGCCGTGGGCGAAGAAAACTGGCCGGCCTACTTTGCCACCCTGGCGCGCCTGCTGAAACCCGGCGGACAGGCCGTCATCCAGGCCATCACGATTGCGCCGGAACATTTTGAGCGTTACCGGGCCAAGGTCGACTTCATACAGCGCTACGTCTTCCCAGGCGGCATGCTGCTGACGGACAGCGCGATTTCCGCACATGCAACCGATCATGGCATGGCGTTGACGCAAACCCAGAAATTCGGTCGCGACTACGCCACGACCCTGCGCATGTGGAGGCAGAATTTCAACGCAGCCTGGGATGATATCAGTCCACTTGGTTATGACGAGAAATTCAGGCGCATGTGGTTGTATTACCTGACCTACTGCGAGGCAGGCTTTGACGACGGTGCCATTGATGTGGGTTTTTACGTGCTGCGCAAGCAGGCGCACTGATCCATCCGGCCAACGGTTTCGTTAGAGATATCAACGCTCTATTTCAACTCATAAAACCCGTGTCAGGACCCACGAAATGCTTCAACGCAATCCGGACAGCATCGCCATGCCGGCATTCAACATGGCCGGCTATTTTGAAGGCCGCACCCGCGCCTGGGGAATGTTTGAGACCATCACCGGCAAGGTCAAGAAATCCTTCGTGGCAGATATCGAAGGCCGCTGGGACGGCAGGGACTTCCTTCTGGAAGAAGATTTCACGTTTTCCGACGGAGAAAAGGAATCCCGCGTCTGGCGGTTGAAATTCAGCGATGACGGCAGCTTTCAGGCCAGTTGCGCCGATACACCGTCTCCGGGCAAGGGCGTAGTGACGGCCATGCGCGGAGACCTGGCCTATTCGATGGCCCTGAGGGTCGGCGGCAAGAAAGTGATGCTGTCATTCTCGGACCTGTTTTACCAGATCGATGAAAATACCGTGCTCAATCGCGCGAAGGTCAAGAAGTTCGGCATCCCCGTCGGCCAGGTCCTGATTTCTTTCCGCAAGGCGTAAGCGGCGCCTTCAGCGGGGCGTCCGGGCGGTTGCTGCCCGCGACGCTTCATCAAATACCCCGCCCCCGAAAACGGGAGACCTCGCCCGGAGGCGAGGCCAGCATCAGGTAAATGCCACTACAGAGGGGGCAGGCGGCAAATCCCAACGCATTCTGCAAACCCGGAAGAGTTTACTCTGCTGCTTCGCTGGGCGCCTGATCACACATCTGGGCGATCTGGTCACCGAGCATGGAGATGGCGTGGCCAACATCGCGGATCTTGCTGTCCTGCTGCTTGTTTGCCAGTGAGAGCGACGCGGTAAAGTCCATGTCCATTCTCATATTGGCAGCCTTGCAGTTGCCGATCTGGGTATCGAGTTCGGACAGCTTTTCGCTCAGCGACTGTTCACGTTCAGCCAGTTCACGTTCCACATTGGCAACTTTCTGAAACAGCGCCTCTTCGCGTGCCGCCAGTTCCGCTTCAACCTGGGAAATCTTCTTGTTGAGAGCCTGTTCGCGCTCGGTTACATCCGACTGAACGTAGGTTATCTGCTGCTGCAGCATTTCCTCGCGCTTGTTCAGGTCTTCTTCACGCTCTTCGAGAATGAGCAAAAGCTCCTTGAGACGGGTTTCCGTCACCGTCAGGCTTGGACCGACCAGAATGTCGCGCAGGGTCTCCAGCTGGTCTGGAGTTGGCTCGTGCTCCTGCTCGGAGACGGAATTGTGGCCCACAGGCGCTGGTGCGGTTTCCATGGCTTCGTTCTCCTGCCCACTCGGCGCGGTGTTCTTTTTCCGGTTCAGTTTTTTCATCGGCTCATCCTCCGTCCGGTCTGATTCTGCTTCAAACTGGGACACATGCCCCTTCTGTAAGATGTGTTGAACATATTCATTATCAGCCAGATGATAGTTGAAACTGGCAAGATTTGGCTCAATTACAGGCTTTTTCGACCCACTAAGCCCGTTACCCTGGGTAGTCCGCATTTGCTTTTGTCTTTCGTTTCAATCAGTAATGCCGTGAACTGACGCAAATGCCGTGCCAAACATACCCTTGCGTTATTTTTCGCTGTTTTTCGCCGATACCACCACTTATTCGTGTTGTTATGAAGCTCACTACACGTCCCAATTTGATTCAGAGATGATCTGTAATTCCCTTTTTGAACAACATGTTAACCACTGCAAAAACAGCGCCAGCCATAGCCACCCTCATTCTGATCACCGGGCTTTCGACGCTTTCGTTGAACATGTTCATTCCGTCATTGTCGAAAATCGCGGAGACCTTCGACGCTGACTACAGCCTGACCAGCCTGTCAATCGCCGGCTATCTGGGCATGACGGCGATATTGCAGATCATCATCGGACCCCTGTCGGACAGATTTGGCCGGCGCCCGATCCTGCTCGCCGGGCTGCTGATTTTCATCCTGGCGTCGGTCGGCTGTCTGCTGGCGAGGGACATCTGGACATTTCTGTCTTTCAGGATGATCCAGGCCAGCGTTATCTGCGGGGCGGCGCTGTCGCCGGCAATCGTCAGGGACATGGTGCCCGAAAGGCAGGCGGCCAGTCTTCTAGGCTATGTCAGCATGGCGATGGCAGTTGCCCCAATGCTGGGTCCGATGTTCGGCGGACTGCTGGATGAACTGTTCGGATGGCGGGCCAGTTTCGTAGCTTTCGTCGGCATTGGCATGTTTGTTTTCGGCTTGTGCTGGATCGATCTGGGCGAAACCAACCATAATCGCTCGGATACTTTTTCCGACCAGTTTGGGACATATCCCGAATTGTTGTCCTCGAAACGCTTCTGGGGCTACTCAGCATGCATGGCATTCTCAACAGGCGCGTTTTATGCATTTCTGGCCGGTGTGCCATTGGTCGCCCAGACACTGTTTGGCATGTCGAGCGGAACACTGGGCATTTACATCGGCAGCATTACCGGGGGGTTCTTTGTCGGCAGTTTCCTGTCCGGCCGCTATGCGAAGCGCTATCACCTGACCAGCCTGATGATTGCTGGCAGGGTGGCCGCCTGCATCGGTCTTACAGCTGGCCTGATGATATTCCTGGCCGGATATGTGCACGAGTTATTCCTGTTCGGCGCGACGATTTTCGTCGGGCTCGGCAACGGCCTGACAATGCCCAGCAGCAGTGTTGGCGCGATGTCGGTCAGGCCGCAGCTGGCCGGCAGTGCAGCCGGCCTGTCCGGCGCCCTGACAGTGGCCGGTGGTGCCATCATCACCTATCTGACCAGCTCCATGCTGACGGAGCAAAACGGCGTCTATGTCCTGTTTGCCATGATGCTGTTGTGTTCAGCCCTTGGCTTGCTGGCAGCACTTGCGGTCCGCTGGCTGGATCAGAAAGAGTGCCAGAGCCAAAATCCGGACCATCGCTGAGCCGGACTGCCGGTGGATCAGCCCCGGCGATCCTCAATGAGCAGGCCCGCATACCCGGCTCTGCCGGAAGCTGCGGGCCGAACCGGCCTTTCCGGCTCCGTCAGGTGCTGCAACTCCAGCGTTGTGTAAGGCCGCTGCCACAGCCACGGCCGGTCCTCTACCGCTTCGATGTCTCCGTTGGGCGGCGTTTCACCGGTGAATGCCAGAAAATACAGCGTGAATCCGCGCCCGGCGACAACCTGTTTTGACAGCAGGCGCATGCCCATTGAACGCTGATAAAGCGCAAGAGCGTTATCAAGGTTCGCCACCCGCAATGTAATCTGTCCAATCTGCGCACCGCCACCCAGCGGCAGGTCAGGATTGCCCGGCGATGTGCGCGGCCGGCCTTCAAATGTGTGCTGCAGCAACTCGATCTGAAAACCATCCGGGTCGGTGAGGTGGCACATGTAACCGATATCGAGAAACTGGCGCGGCTGCGTGACCGCCACACCCGCCCGGCTGAGCTGTTCAAACGCCATGTCCACATCCGGCAGCGTGATGCCGATCTTCCAGTATTCATCAGACCCATCATGGACGTAAGGGTCTGGAGAAGATGCCGGCCGCAGCTCCAGGCCTGCTCCAGGCCCGCCATAGCCCAGCCGCAGGAATTCACCGGAGCGGTCAACGGCCATGCCGAGATGCCGGGTATAAAATGCGGCAAGCTGTTCAGGCGAGGCCACGTTCAGGGCCACCCCTGCGAGCCTGTGGGCTGCGGCTGACCCGCCAGTGTTCATACCAGCATCCCCTCATGAACAAAATTGACCATCGTTCCCGCCTGAAAACAGTATCTGCAGCAAACAACTATCACACTTTCACCGGTCGCCATCCAGCCGCCAGAAGTATACCGCCTGTCGCCAGGAAAAGCCCTGCCCAGGCCAGCAGGCTCGGCCATTCGCCCAATACGGGAATTGCCAGCAGGGCAACCATGCCGGGCACCATCGCCATCATCGCAGCGGTTGCCGACGGGCCTATCGAGCGCACCGCTGTTGTAAACAGCAGCACAGCCACCACGCTGGGACCGAGTCCCTGATAGGCACCCTGCAGAATGATCTCGGACCAGGGCGCTGCCTGCACCGCCTTGGGCAGAAAGGCCAGGTAAAGCAGGCCGAACCATGCGAGATTAACCGTTGGAATACACACCATGGCCTGCATCGGCGTGAGCTGCCAGGCCTTGGTGCCGATCATGTTGATGGCAATAAACAGGGCCGAGCCGATGAACATGAGATGGCCAATCCACGCATTGGGCGCCACGCCGCCGGTATCCCGGTCCCAGCCGATCAACGCGCAGCCGACCAGTATCACGGCCATGCCGGCAACTTTCCATGTATCCGGCCGGTCTTTCAGCCATATCCAGCCCAGAATGGCCGCGAATACCGGCAGTGTGCCGTTCATCATGATGCCTGCATGCGAGGCAGGTGCGAACTGGAAACCGCCGAAGGCCAGCAGCAGATACGGGACACCCTGGCCGCATGAAATGAGAAAAATCTGCCACCATCGCAGGTTGCGTGGCCAATAGCGCCAGACAAAGGGCGCCACAGCAACGGTTGCAACCACAAACCGCAATGCAACCATGTCGTAGATAGTCAACGTCTGAACAACGCCGAGCCTCGACACCACAACCCATCCCGACCAGATAAAGATGACACCGAGCGCGGCAAACCATCCGATCAGGGGGTGGGCAGGGGCAGACATGGCAACGGGTTTTCCTGAAAAGTCATGCGGTTTTCAAAACAGCAGAGGACCGGCCATCTGAAAACGGGGAAGTGAATAGGCTTGCACGCAGTTTTGCGCCTGCATCCTGCTTAACACACACATGGCAATCCGGTTCATGACATTTTCAGCTAGCATCCATGCGCCAGCGCGCAGGCATCGGCATCATCGCTGCAATCCGCCAGCAGGCCGGCTTCACCGCCGGCAAGTGCGTCACACTCCGCCTTGTAGGACAGGCATTCGGAGACGGTGGGCGTGGCAGGACACACCGGCAGTTCCATTTTCCCGATACAACGGGTAAAATCCGCATAGCAAACCGACCGCCATTGCGCGTCCCCGAAAGACAGGCGGGCGCAGCTTGCATATTCCCACCAGCACGACGGCGCATCATTTTCATCCTGAGCCTGAGCGAGACCTGCACCGATCACACAGCAGCCAACAAGGACAATTGCCAATGTGTTGATTTTCCCCATATGCCCTCCTGTCCATCGCCAACAGACTAACGCCATCTGCACCACGTTTGAAACAGGGTGTGCAATACCGGGGCTTCAAGCCGGACAGATACCTGCGCCAAACACGTCAGGTGCGCTGCACGAAGCGTGCCATCAGCCAGAAGTAGAGCCGGTAGGGCAACACGCGCAAAAGCTTCATGATCACGGCCAGGCGGGTCGGAAACACGATCTCGAACCGGTCGGACCGCAACCCTGCAATAATGCGGCGCGAGGCGTCTTGCGGCTCCATGAGAAACGGCATCGGAAAGTCATTGGTATCTGTCATCGGCGTACGCACGAACCCGGGATTGATGATCTGCACCTTGATGTTGTGCTGCGCGGCATCGGTTCGCAAGGCTTCCGCCATGGAGATCAGGGCTGCCTTGGTGGGCGCATAGGTAACCGCCCGTGGAATGCCGCGATATCCGGCAACCGATGCTACCGGTGCGATGTGACCGGCGCGACGCCTGATCATGGACGGCAGAACAGCATCAACCAAATTGGCCGCACCTTCATAATTGACCCGCATTGCATTGATCGAATCCTCCGCCTGGAAACTCTCGATATCCCGGATGATCCAGATCCCCGCCGCCATGATAACAAGGTCCGGTGGCCCGATGTCCGCTTCAATCGCCCGGGCGGTTTTCCGGCAGGCGGCCAGATCAGTCACGTCAAGCGGGTAACTGCAGATGTTGGGACTGTCAGCGGCAAGTTCCGCAAGTGCATCGCCTGAGCGCGCTGATGCCGCAACCATTGCGCCCTGACCGGCAAGATCAAGTGCAAGCTGGCGGCCGATGCCGGAGCTCGCACCGGTAATCCATACTGTTTTCCAGGATGCTTGGGATTGATCCATGCTTGCGGAGCGTCAGATACCGACAATGGGTTGCAGCAACCGGGGTACCAGCCCCTTGAAACGTGCCGGCGCTTCGGTGGCGATCAGGCAAATGCAGTCTTCGCCGTCCTCAATCACCGGCTGGTGTTCAATATCTTCGTCCAGGTCAGCCACGTCACCAGGCGCAAACCGCCCGATCTGGTCACGATAGGCACCACGCAGGATCAATGTCATTTCCTGGCCTGCATGACCGTGATCAGGCAGTTTATGCCCGGGCCGAACCTTCAACAGGTAGAGGCTGGAGCCATCAGGATTTTTCTCAATGACATGAATACCGACACCTGGTCCCGCCGTCTTCCAGCGCACATCATCAAGCTTGTGGTCAAGCAAGCGGGATACCGGCAAGGGCAATGACGGATCCGGATCGTCAGACACATCCCTGCGCGACTTCGGTTGCACCCAGTCGCTGCCGTCAATGCGTTCGAACACCGATGACAGGGCATCAGAACTCATCTGCTCTTTTTCACTGGTCTCCAGCAATGCGGCCCCGACGGCCTCGGCAGTGCGCACCTTGGCCCGACAATGATCGCACATGGCAACATGACTTGCAGCCACCACGGACAGACAGTTGGAAAGGCTGCCGCCCGCATAGGCCACTACTGTTGCATCGTCCAGATGGAACACCGTATTCATCTCAAGTCCTCCAGAACTGAGCCCATCTTGCGATAGGCCAGTCGCATTCTAGATTTGACAGTGCCCAGCGGCACGTCGAGTTTTTCCGCTATCTCGGATTGCGTCAGGTCGTCCATGAACGCCATGACAATCACTTCGCGCTGGTCATCCGGCAATACGTCAAGCGCCTCGGTTACCGCCAGATCCTGCTGCTTGCTTATTACGACGTCATCGCTGGCCGGATCATCGCTGGCTTCCTCATAATCATCTATGTCGGTAAAGTACCGGGACCCTTCACGGCGCAGCCGGTCGATGCGCAGGTTGCGGGCAATGGTATAAATCCATGTCGTCACCGACCCCTTGCCGGGGGAAAACATGCCGGCCTTGTTCCAGACTGCAATCATTGCGTCCTGTACCAGGTCTTCAGCGAGCTCGGCATTGGCGCCCTTGCGCATCATGAACCCCTTCAAGCGGGGCCCAAAATGCTCAAAAAGCTGCGCAAAAGCCTGACGGTCGCGCCGTTCAGCAACGTCATTCAACAGCTGGGCAAACAACTCAGCCTGTGGGTTTTTGCCGGTTTGCCGGCGGATTCCATCTGTCACAGCGGGGGCAATCACCATAAATTCGGTCTCAGGCTCGGTTGCAATTAGTATCACTACGCTGGATGCTCAGTTGCGGATCAACCGAGCCGACCGGTTAATTCCAGCACCAACACTAACGGGTGAACGCACACGGCAACAATCGGAAATTTGCCGGCGTGTCCCGGCAGCCATGGCAAATAAAAAAGCCGGACCATGTATCGGTCCGGCTTTTTCAGCATGGTATGCGAATTCACATCACCTGGGTGACAGAATCATGATCATCTGACGGCCTTCCATTTTCGGCTCGTATTCCACCTTGGCAAACTCGTCAGTGTCGGATTTAACTTTCTGCAAAAGGTCGAAACCAAGCTCGGTATGGGCCATTTCGCGACCACGGAACCGCATGGTCACCTTGACCTTGTCACCATCATCAAAGAACCGTTTCATGGCGCGCATCTTCACGTCGTAATCGTGCGTGTCGATGCCGGGGCGCAGCTTGATTTCCTTGACCTCAATAACCTTCTGTTTCTTCTTGGCTTCGTTGGCCTTCTTCTGGGCCTGATACTTGTACTTGCCGTAGTCCAGCACCTTGCACACAGGTGTGTCGGCGTTCGGAGACACTTCAACGAGATCCATCCCGGCGTCAGCCGCGAGATCGAGCGCATCTTCAATTTTCATGACACCGCGCTTTTCACCTTCTGCGTCAATCAGAAGTACATTGGCATTGGTGATAGCTTCGTTGATACGTGGTCCGTCATCCTTGGGCGGCATTTGCCCGTTCATCGGTCTGCGAATGGTATAATCTCCTTAGATTTTATGCGGTTTGATTGTTCCAGATACCGCAAGAGGGTTCAAAATGCGTGAAAACGCACCTAAAGACCTTTTATCAGATTTTGCAAGCAATGTTGAGAGGCTAGAGCACCATAGGCTCAGTTGAGCCCATAAAGTTGCTCTAACCCTTTAGAAACGATCAGGTTTATGGTTTATGGTTTCAGCAGCCAAAAAACCATCCTGATCCTGTAGCATCCATGTCCTGTTCCGCCCAAAAGCCCCCCGAACGCCTTGAAACAAACAGCGGCATCGCAATCGCGTGGCTGAGTGACGGTGCCGAGCCGGCGCCGGCGGGCCGCTGCGGCACATTCTGGCTTGGCGGGTTCAAGTCCGACATGCGCGGGTCGAAGGCAGAAGTGCTGGCAGATCACGCACGCGCAAGCGACCGGTCATTCGTCAGGTTCGACTATTCCGGCCATGGTGAAAGCGGCGGCAAATTTGAGGACGGCACGATTTCGAGCTGGCTTGACCAGGCACAGGCGGTGTTCACGCAGTGCGCGCCGGGCCGCAGGGTACTGGTCGGCTCCAGCATGGGCGGCTGGATCGCGCTGCTGCTGGCGCGCCGGCTGATTGAGGCCGGCTATGCCGCACGGCTCGGCGGGCTGATCCTGATCGCACCGGCAGCGGACATGACCAAAGACCTGATGTGGGACAAATATGGTGACGAGTTTCGCGACGAGGTCATGCGGCTCGGCAAGTATGAGCGTCCTTCGGAGTATTCCGACGAACCTTATGTGATCACCAGGGCGCTCATCGAGGACGGTGAACAACACCTGGTGCTGGAAAACGGTCTGAATATGCCCTGCCCGGTCCGGATTCTGCAGGGTGAGGACGACCCGGACGTACCCTGGAAGCACGCCCTCAAGACATATCATGCCCTGAGCGGTGACGATGTCATGCTCGAACTGATCAAGCACGGCGACCATCGCCTGTCGAGCGAGCGCAACCTGGCCCTGTTGACCGAAACAGCAGAGACACTTTGCGCCCGCGCGGATCAGGATGCCTAGAGCAACGCCTTCAGACCCTGGCGGTATGTCGGGTACATGAAACTGTAGTCCAGCTCCGTTTTGACCCTTTTGTTCGAAACGCGTTTGGACTCCGCATAAAAGCTCTTCGCCATGTCCGACAGTTCGGCGTCTTCAAAGGCGACTTCAGGCGGCGGCTGGATGCCCAGCAGGTCAGCGGCATAGGCGACCACGTCCTGTGGCGGGGCCGCCTCATCATCACACACATTATAGGCACTGCCCGGACTGGGCCTGTCGATTGATGCGCGAAGGATACCGGCAATATCTGCCACATGGATGCGGCTGAACACCTGACCCTGCTTGACAATGCGCCGCGCCTTGCCGGATTTCAGCGACTGCAGCTGGTTGCGGCCCGGGCCGTATATCCCCGCCAGGCGAAACAGGTGCACAGCCAGTCCGGCGTCGCGCCACAGATCGAGCCAGCCTGATTCCGCCGCCAGCCTGGCATGCCCACGTGAAGTGCTGGGCTCAAGCGGCGACGTTTCATCAACCCATCCACCCTGCCGGTCGCCATACACACCGGTGGTGGACAGGTAAGCCATCCACTTGATGTGCGCTGCGCGTTTGCCGAGATGGCGGCCATGGCGTTTCAGAACCGGATCGCCGGTCTTGCCGGGCGGCGCAGACACAACCACATGTGTAACCGTGTCCAGCAATGAGGTATCCAGCGGCGTGTCGTCGTTGAACTGCGCTGCGTCAAACCCGAGTTGCCTGATTTTCTCACAGCCTTCGGCAGATCTGCTGGTGCCGGTGATGGTCCACCGGTCGCGCGGCAAGGCCCGGGCCAGGGCACGGGCTGAAAACCCGAAGCCAAAACACAACAGATGATCGGGTTTCTCAGACATCCCATTCCCTTCTTACGTCTTGATCAGGTTCACCGTTCCGGCGGGCAGCGGCCAGTTGCGCGAACCGGCCCTGGGACAGCAGCCTGGACAGCGCCCATATGGCCATGGCCCGAACCTCCGCGGATGCATCGTCCAACAGTTTCTCTGCACACGGTATCAGATTCACATCACCGGAATTGCCAACTGCGATCATGACATTGCGCACAAAGCGGTCGCGCCCGATGCGCTTGACCGGCGAGCCTGAAAACAATGTCCTGAACCCTTGGTCGTCCAGCGCCGCAAGGTCTGCAAGCGGCGGCGAGACAAGGTCTTCCCGCGCGGCCAGCTTCGCCTCGCGCGCGGCACCGGCGAACTTGTTCCACGGACACACCGCAAGGCAATCGTCGCAACCATAGATGCGATTGCCCATGGCTTCGCGAAACTCAGGCTCGATGTGTCCCTTGTGCTCGATGGTGAGGTAGGAAATGCAACGCCCGGCATCAAGCCGGTAAGGCGCCGGAAACGCCCGGGTCGGGCATACATCTAGGCATGATGTGCATGACCCGCAATGATCCACCTCCGCCTCGTCGTACGTCAGTTCCGCCGCTGACAATATGGCGCCGAGAAAAAACCAGGAGCCGTGCTCGCGCGACACCAGATTTGTATGCTTGCCCTGCCATCCGAGCCCGGCACGATGGGCCAGCGGTTTTTCCATCAGCGGGGCGGTATCGACAAACACTTTCACATCCTGCGCAGTTTGTGCCGCCAGCCATCCGGCAAGTGTCTTCAGCCTGCCCTTGATGACATCATGATAGTCACGGCCCAGCGCATAGGTTGAAATCACCCCGGTGGAGCGGTCCTGCAGGCGGGCCATGACATCCACTTCAGGCGTGTAGGACATGGCCAGCATGATGCAGCTTCTGGCACCCTCCCACATGGCATCGGGAGAACTGCGCCTGTCCAGTGTGGTTTCCAGCCACTCCATGCCCGCATGAAAACCGTCACCGACAGCCTCGCGAAGCCGGTGTCCCGTTTCAGCAGGCAGCGTGGACCCGGTAATGCGCAATTCGCAAAACCCGAGATCACCGGCACGCTGCCGCAATTGTGTCTCAATAGACGGAGCCATGCAGCAAGACTATCAGAAGTCGAGCTCGGAGTACTGCGAAGAAGGCGGCATGCCGCGCACCTGGTCAGCCAGCAAGGAACGGAATGACGGCCTCGACTTGATGCGCTGGTACCAGGCCTTGGCATCCGGCACCTCATCCCATGAGATATCACCGAGATAGTCTGCCACAGACAAATGCGAGGCCGCGGCCAGGTCTGCCACGGTCAGGTCATCGCCAACCAGCAGGTTGCGGGCCTGGGCCAGAGCATTGATATAGGCCAGATGGGTGCGCAGCGCCTCCAGCGCAGAACGCACGCGGTTCATTTTCGGCGCCCCGCCACCCTGCGCCGCGGAAACGAAACGGCGCACCACCTTTTCCATCAGCAAAGGCGATGTGACCTCGTGATGAAACTTGCCGTCAAACCAGGCCACAAGCCTGCGCACCTCGGCCCGCACCACAGGATTGGTTCCCCACAAGGAACCGGTTTCAAGTGGCCATTGCTCATCCAGATAACCGCCAACCGCTTCAACACCGGCACACACCGTGCCATCCTGATCGATCAGTACCGGCAAGGTGCCGGACGGGTTCATATCGAGAAACGCGTCGCGCATTTCCCAGGGGCGTTCCTCGTTCAGTTCTGCCGCCAAACCCATTTCGGCAAGCGACAACCTGATACGCCGTGAAAACGGATCCAGAGAAAAATGCAAAAGACGCACCATAGCGCTGTCACCAAAAAGTCTGATATGAGAGCCAATACCCGAACAGGTTGCAAGCGATTCGCAACCCTATGTATTATTTCAGTAAAGCTAAGTTGTGGCCAGTGCTAGCGCAACGTCAACAGGGATCAACTGCATGTTTCTGGAACAGATCATCGTACTGGCCGTCATTCAGGGAATTACCGAATTTTTGCCAATCTCGTCTTCAGGCCACCTGATACTGGTTCCAGCCCTGACAGGTTGGAAGGATCAGGGCCTGATTGTCGACGTGATGGTTCACATGGGCTCATTCCTGGCAGTGATCACGTATTTCTGGCGGGATGTCCTGGCATTGACCCTGGGGGCGCTGAACCTGCTGCGCGGACGCATGACCGATCATGGCCGTCTCGGCCTGCTGATTGTCGTTGCCACCATTCCGGCTGTTGCGTTTGGCCTGTTCGTGAAGAAAACAGGCATGATTGATGCAGTGCGCGGGCCGGAAATCGTTGCCTGGAACGCCATTATTTTCGGCGTCCTGATGTATTTCGCGGACCGCTTCGGCAAGCACGTAAAGGCCATGGAGAACATGACCTTCATGCCGGCCCTGATTATCGGACTGGCCCAGGCCGTTGCTATTATTCCCGGCACCAGCCGTTCCGGCATCACCATGACGGCTGCCCGGTTTTTGGGTTTCCAGCGCTCGGAAGCAGCCCGGTTTTCGTTCCTCGTCGGCATCCCCGCCATCGCCGGCGCCGGCGTGCTGGTTCTGGGCGAAGCGATATCGGACGGAGCCACCATTTCCGGTGATGCCATTATCACCGGTATCCTGACTTTCTTCACCGCGCTTGCTGCCATCTGGTTCCTGATGGCAATCGTCAAGCGGTATTCATTGACCAGTTTCGTGATCTACCGGCTGCTGTTGGGCGCCGGACTGCTGTATCTTGCGCACACCGGGTTCTTTGCCGAAGCAGGCAGTTGATCACTGGAAACTCAGTCAACGGCGGCTGACACCGGCCCGGTGATTTCACGCACCAGCTTGGCGCGGATGGCAGTGCGAAAGTCGTCAAAATTCCTTGCCGTCATCATGAACGAGCCGGGTCCGCCAATGACATGATTGGCGTAGTGTTCGCGCAGGTCGATATTGGCCAGTTCGCCGAGATCAATGTCCTTGTTGTGAATCACAAGGCCGTTGATGGTGATGCCGCGTGCCCTGGCGGCATCGCGGGCCGCCTCGGAGCGGCGCGCGTCGCTGGATCCGTCACCTGAAATATCAATGACCCGGCGCGTACCCAGATAGTTGTTTGCCTCTATGGAATTGACTGAGAACCCGATGGCACCGGCAATATCGGTCAACCCCCTGATGGCTCGCGGCGACGCGGAAATTTTTGCAGACAATTCTGCCGCAGTCTGGCCATCGCGCACCACATGCCAGTCAACCGCGGTGGCCTGCCGGGCCTCACCGGCCCACTGAACGAGCGTAACGGCAACCCCCAGGGTGCCGGCGAAGCGGACAGCGGCAACAACGTCGGGGTGCAGGAAGGCTTCGGCCAGCCCCTGCGACTGCAGAGCAAACTCCTCGGCGTCCACGCTGGTGGAGGTGTCGACCGCCAGAACCAGTTCGAGATCTACCGGCTGCAAGCCCTGCGCACCCGCACCCGATGACAGCAATAACGAGCCCAGCAGAAAAAATGCAAAGGCTCTGGCCAGCATCAGATAACCGGAGCGGAGAACTGGCCGGCCTTCCGGAAGCGATACAGATATTCCGGCACAATGGCCTCGATCGGTTCCGGTTTGATACCGAGACCTTCCAGCGTGCGGCCTTCGGCAATGGCGGCCTCAGACACGACATTGTCGGATTTCAGCAGGTCAACCTGGTCCGCCGTCAGCAACGGGTTGGGCAGCAGGCCCAGAATTGTTCCCTTGATACGGGCAAGCGCAAACGGAACCGGCACCAGGAGGCGCTTGCGGCCGGTTACTTCAACCACATATTCCAATAGTTCCCTGAAGCTGCGTTGTGCAGGCCCGCCAAACTCCCAGGTTTTTCCGTTGCCATTGCCGCTCGCCACCAATGTTGTGATCGCGTCTGCAACATCACCGACAAAAACCGGCTGGAATCTGGTTTCGCCGCCGCCGATCAGTGGCAGAACCGGAGAGAACCGCGCCATGGCGGCAAACTGGTTGAAGAAATTGTCTTCCGGGCCAAATACGATCGACGGCCTGATGATGGTTGCGCCGGGAAACTCCTCACGGGCCGCGGCCTCGCCTTCGGCCTTGGTGCGGGCATATTCGGATGCAGAGTCTTCGTCAGCACCGATTGCCGACATCTGGATGAACTGTGCCGCACCGGCATTCTTCGCCGCGCGCGCCGCAACCCGGGCGCCGTGCGCATGCAGGGCCGAAAAGGTCTGGCCGCCCGATGAAAACAGCACGCCGACCAGGTTAATCACCACATCAGAGCCTGCACATGCTGCCTCAACCGACTCCGGATAGCGCAGATTTGCCTGTACCGGCATGATCTGGCCGGGTGTTCCCAGCGGCTGCACGTGTCCGGCGAGGTCAGGCCGCCTGACCGCGACCCGGATGCGGTGACCCTGGCGTGCCAGGGCACGAGTGATGTGGCGACCCAGAAAGCCTGAGCCACCGATGATCGTCACGAGTTTTGAAGATGCGGTCATGTCGGTTCAATTCGCCTTTGAAACAGATGCGGAAAAGGCCATGTGCCAGTGCCCGGTTGTGTGGGTTTTAACGATCCGCCGCAGGCTTTTAAAGACCCTTGATGCCACAACCGGAAATTCATCATGGCACACTTATTCCGCCAGCGGCCAGGAATTGCACAAGACGCCGGTTGACAAGCTGCCTTGGGTCCAACTATGAGTGCGCCTGCCTGATGGCTTTTTGTTCGAGAAAGCCGCTTTTGGGCCCAGGTGGCGGAATTGGTAGACGCGCTAGCTTCAGGTGCTAGTTTCCGTAAGGAAGTGGAAGTTCGAGTCTTCTCCTGGGCACCAAAAACCCTGACTAAAGTTTCCGGAACGATTGAATTGCCTGCGCTGACAGCGTTGGTAATTGGCTTCTGCCGGCAATTACAACCACTCGAAACCTTAGCAAGGAAGCCATTTTCATGACCAGCACACTCAATGGAAAAGCCGCCATCATTACCGGAGCCAGTCGTGGTATCGGCGCAGCAGCGGCAAGACAGCTTGCCGCCGAGGGTGTCTCGGTGCTGCTGGCAGCGCGCACATCATCCGAGATAGAACAGGTCGCACAGGACATTCGCGCCGATGGCGGAACCGCACAAACCGTCACCTGCGACGTCAGCAGTTACCCGCAAGTGGCCGCCATGGTGGCGAAATGCAAACAGGACTTTGGCCGGGTGGACATTCTGGTCAACAATGCCGGACTGATCGACCCGATTTCCCGGATGGGCGATGCCGATCCAGATGACTGGGCGAAAGTGGCCGATGTGAATTACAAGGGGGTGTTTTTCGGCCTGCGCGCAGCCATTCCCGAAATGGAGGCTCAGGGCGACGGTACCATCATCAACATTTCTTCAGGCGCGGCTTACGGGCCGATGGAGGGCTGGAGCCACTACTGTTCTTCCAAGGCGGCTGCGCTGATGCTGACGCGATGTGCAGACAAGGAATACGGCGGCAGGGGCATTCGCGTTGTGGGCCTGAGCCCGGGCACGGTGGCAACGGACATGCAGGTGTCCATCAAGGCATCGGGCATCAACCCGGTGAGCCAACTGGACCCGTCGGTTCACATTCCCGCTGACTGGGTCGGCAAAACGGTGGTGTGGCTGTGCAGGGAAGGCGCTGACGAGTTTGCCGGACAGGACTTTTCCCTGAAGTCCGATGAAGGCCGCGCCAGGGTCGGACTTCCCGGCCTGACGGCCGCCTGACACCATCACCGAAGTGTTGCCAATGAGGCGGCTTGTGTTATAGCCCATGGGTAAATCGCAGTCAGACAAGCAAGGCAAAAAGCAAAAATGGCAGTCAAGATACACCAGGGCGACCTGCCCGACGGACTGGACTTCGGATCGAGTGTGGCGGTTGATACCGAAACCATGGGACTGCATGCCCATCGTGACAAGCTGTGCGTGGTGCAACTGTCCGCCGGCGATGATGATGCTCATCTGGTGCAGCTTGATCGCAAGACCTATCATGCGCCGCGCCTGAAAGCACTGATGGAAGATGCAAACGTGACCAAGATCTTCCATTACGCGCGCTTTGACGTCGGCATGCTGAAAGCCTACCTGGACGTGGATACGTCACCGGTCTACTGCACCAAGATTGCCTCGCGGCTGGCCCGCACTTATACCGACAGGCATGGCCTGAAGGACCTGGTGCGCGAAATGCTGGGTATTGAGATGTCGAAGCAGCAGCAGAGTTCCGACTGGGGCACACCGGTCTTGTCGGACGCCCAGAAGCAGTATGCCGCGCTTGACGTGATTTACCTGCATGAACTCAAGGTCAGGCTGGACCAGATGCTGCGCCGGGAAGACCGGGCCGAGCTTGCCCAGGCCTGTTTCGAGTTCCTGCCGATCCGTGCCGGTCTCGACCTTGCCGGCTGGCCGAACGAGGACATTTTTGCCCACTCATGAAGCTGAGGCGGCGGCTCCCGCCTTTATTCGGCAAGAATTTCCGGGCAAAACGCACGACAGACCCTGGTTGCACCCGGTATGATCCGGATGAAAGGGTGAGAAAACGGCAATGATACCTGGCAGACAAGCACGACCAACCCTAAGGCGCAGGCGGCGCGGGCCTGCGATAATGGTATGGTTGTTCATGTTGGCTGCGGCAGGTGTGTTCGGGGTTTTCCTGATCCAGGCCTCCGGCTTCGACATAGAAACCGCGACCAGCCCGGAACCGGCCGCGCCGGTAGCGGCGACGAAACAGGCGTCGGAACAGGAACGGTTTGCCGTGCAGGGTTCCGAGGTTGCCGGCTTCGACAATGACCAGCAGCCCTACAAGATTGCCGCCGTGGAAGCCAACCAGGACAAGGAACAGCCCAATCTTGTGCACATGCGGCAGGTCATCGGCCTGCTCAGGCGCACTGATGGGCGCGCCATGGACGTGACCGCAAAAACCGGCCTGTTCAACTCCAAGGACAAATCCCTGCGGTTGTCGGGCGATGTGTCCATCAAGCTGGCCGACACGTTCACCGCCAGCATGGACACCGCAGACATTGACGTGAAGCAGAAGGCGTTGACCTCGCAGGACGAGATCGTGGTGGTGATGGATGGCGGGGTAATCAGGTCCACCGGTGTCGACGTTACCAACAATGGTGAACATGTGACTTTCAAAGCACGGGTTCGTGCGATATTCAACTCTGCAGCAACGCAGGACAGCCCGCCTGCCGCGCCGGTGGAAACCTCCAGTTCAAAAGGAAACCTGCAACAATGAAACTGAACAGGACCGGAAAACTGAACAGGACCCGTATCGCCGTTGCACTGATCGTGATGGCTGCAAGTGTTGCCGCAATGCCTGCCCATGCCCAGAAAAAGAAAAGCAAGGTCAATATCGAATCCGATCAGATGGAACTGTTCGAGAGCAAGAACCAGGCGATTTTCCGCGGCAATGTCCGTGCCCGGCAAAACAACGTCAAGTTGAATTCAACCAACCTGATCGCTACTTTTGTCAAGACCAAGAGCGGCGGAACCGATGTTACCTGGCTGGAGACAAAGGGCGGCGGGGTAAAAATCGTAACGTCGTCACAAACCATCACCGGC
Organism: Anderseniella sp. Alg231-50; assembly: GCF_900149695.1. NCBI lineage: Bacteria > Pseudomonadati > Pseudomonadota > Alphaproteobacteria > Hyphomicrobiales > Parvibaculaceae > Anderseniella > Anderseniella sp. Alg231-50. The sequence continues at coordinate 586,261 of NZ_LT703003.1, forward strand.
GACCGCATGAAGATGAACGTCAAGGCCAACACCGCCGTTGTCACAGGCAAGGTCACCGTCATCCAGGGGACCAGCGTCGTGAAAGGTGAAAAACTGAATGTGAACCTGAATACCAACGAGTCGAAATTTACAGGTGGTCAGGGAAAACGTGTCATTTTCTCTTTCGACCCTGACAAATCCAACTAGTATTTCCCACCCCGGAAGCTCCAAACATGGTTGCTGCTTGCAAATTCAGCAATTATTAACCATAGGGCTTCAGCAAACCTTAATCCTGTTGAGCGGTAATCACGTGAAGCGAACCGGCAAGTCATCGTTTTGGTCTTCGTTGTTTGGCAGACAGGCAAAACAGCCTTCCCGCCGGACATTTACAAGACCGGGAACTGCGCCGACAGAAGGCCTTGTGGCGCGTAATTTGCGCAAGTCCTTCAAACGGCGGCCAGTAACCAGGGATGTCAGCGTGTCGGTCCGCCGTGGAGAAGCTGTAGGGTTGCTTGGCCCGAATGGCGCAGGGAAAACGACGGTGTTTTACATGATCACCGGCCTGATCGCTGCCGATTCCGGGACCATATCGCTCGATGGGGAAGATATCACTGACTTGCCGATGTATCAGCGAGCCAGGCTGGGAATTGGATATCTGCCACAGGAAGCGTCGGTTTTCCGGGCACTTACGGTTGAGGACAATATTCGCGCGGTGCTGGAACTACACGTTCCCGATCGCACTGAGCGCGAGCGTAAGTTGCGTGGGTTACTAAATGAGTTTCAGATCACACATATCACGAATTCGCCAGCTATGGCATTGTCTGGCGGAGAACGACGCAGGGTTGAGATTGCCAGAGCCCTTGCCGCAAATCCCCGATTCATACTGCTCGACGAACCCTTCGCAGGGATTGATCCAATTGCGATCAATGATATTCGCCAACTGGTGCGACAGCTCACCTCTAGGGGCCTCGGGGTGCTTATTACGGATCACAACGTCCGAGAAACCCTCGAGATCATTGATCGCGCCCTTATCATCCATGAAGGCCACGTATTAATGGAAGGTACACCACAACAGATCGTTGCGCATCCCGATGTGCGACGTCTTTACCTTGGTGAAGGTTTCAGCCTTTAATATCCCGCAGACAAGTGCCGTGAACGACTGAAGCGCAGATTATGTCGCCGGGCGCGAGATCAGCATGGTTTTGGTGTAACGAAAAAACCGCCTGCCTGGTCGTTTTTATAGTGTTGGAGCAACTTTACGGGTCCCGCAAACCCTCATGTTACTCCGGTTTGTTGTGCGGGGAGTATGCCAGCGATGGCGTTGAGTCAAAAATTGCAGATGCGCCAGGGCCAGTCCCTGGTCATGACGCCGCAACTGCAGCAGGCCATCAAGCTGCTGCAGATGTCGAATTTTGAGCTGCAGGCATATGTGGAAAGCGAGCTGGAGTCGAACCCGTTGCTGGAGCGCGACGAGCGCGATGAAGCAGGCCGGGATATTGTGTCCGACAGCGACGGACAAACCGTTTCCGACGATGCTGCCGCCGGTACGGAACTGAAAGATACCGCAGACCAGATCGCATCGGGTGAAAATACCCCGGAAAACCTCGACCAGTTCGATACCGGTCTTGAAAACGTCTACGCCGATGAAGCCACCGCCGATAAAATCAACCGTGAAGCCGCAGACCCCATGGGGATGCAGGATTCAGGCTGGCAGTTGTCCAGCACGGGCAATACGGCAGGCGGCAATGGTAGTGGCGGCGGCGGTGGTTATGACGGCGAGATGGCCTTCGACGCAACGCTTGCCAGCGAAAGCACGCTTGCTGACCACCTGACCGAACAACTTCACCTTACCGTGTCTGATCCTGCCATGCGCATGATTGGCGCACACCTGATCGGGCTGGTGAATGAAGCAGGTTACCTGACCGGCGACGTTGCAACGGTTGCCGACACACTGGGCGCAACCGTTGATCTTGTCGAACAGACCCTGGCCATCGTGCAGACGTTCGATCCGCCCGGTATCCTGGCGCGTGATCTGAAGGAATGCCTGGCCATCCAGCTCAGGGAACGCGACCGGTTTGACCCCGCCATGCAGGTTTTCATCGACAATCTCGACCTGCTTGCCAAGCATGATTTCGCGCGGCTCAAGACCATGTGCAAAGTTGATATGGATGACCTGCGCGACATGGCCGACGAGGTCCGGTCGCTGAACCCGAAACCCGGCAATGTGTTTGGATCGATTGTGGTGCAACCGGTTGTCCCGGATGTTATTGTGCGCCCTGCCCCGGATGGCAGCTGGGCTGTTGAACTGAACACCGAAACGCTGCCGCGGGTATTGGTCAACAACCAGTATTTTGCGCAGGTGAGCCGTGGCACGACGCGTGACGCGGACAAGCTGTACCTGTCGGACTGCATGTCCAATGCAACCTGGCTGGTGAAGAGCCTGGACCAGCGCGCGCGCACAATTCTGGCGGTCGCACGCGAAATCGTGCGCCAGCAGGATGCCTTCCTGATGTACGGCGTGGAGCATTTGCGGCCGCTCAATCTCAAAACGGTTGCCGACGCCATTTCCATGCATGAGTCCACGATCAGCCGCGTCACGTCGAACAAATATTTCGAAACCCCGCGCGGCGTGTTCGAGCTGAAATACTTCTTCACGACCGCAATTTCTTCCTCAGCCGGCGGTGATGATCATTCTGCCGAATCCGTGCGGCACAAGATCCGGGCCATGATCGACGAGGAAACCGCTGCGAAAATACTTTCAGACGATCAGATCGTCGAAATGCTGCGGGCGGAAGGCATCGATATCGCACGGCGCACAGTGGCGAAATACCGCGAAGCCATGCAAATTCCGTCCTCGATCATGCGGCGGCGCCAGAAACGCATGCTTGAGGCCGGCTAGGCCACTACGGGTGCGCTTGAACAAGCTGCAAAACCGTAGCTCTGTCGTCGAAAAGCAGGCGGCAAAACTTTCCCACATTCTTTTCATAGGCTGATTGACAAGCTGGCCGGGTGGCAATAGGTTCCGCGCGCCTTGATCGGAAAAGACAGATTCACAGCAGCAAAACGAACACCAGTTCCGAAACGCGCTTAAGCAGGTCCGATCGAAACAGTCAATATTGAAAATGTAATCGGCTTTCGACAGACTTGGTCTTCGAAGAAGGGGTAATCCTAAATCATGCAGATTCAGATAACCGGCAAAAACCTCGACATCGGCGACGCATTGCGTGAGCATGTCGAAGGACGCATCCACAATGATGTTGCAAAATATTTTGACGGTATCGTTCGCTGCCTGGTGGTGGTGGAAAAACAGCGCTCCGGCTTCGACTGCGAAATCACCCTGCATCTGACAACAGGTCTTTCGCTCAATGCCAACGGCAACGGCGGCGATGCTCACAGCGCGGCAGATACAGCCGTCGGGCATCTGGAAAAACGGCTGCGCCGCTACAAAAGACGCCTGAAGGATCATCACCTTGCCCGCAAGGAACCGGTGAACGCGGTCCCTGCGGCTGCTTACGTCCTGCAGGCAGATGCTGAGGGCGCAACAGAAGAACCGGTTGATCTGAACCCTGTTATCATAGCAGAATCAACAGCCAGTATTGATGAGCTGTCGGTTGGGGAGGCCGTCATGAAGCTTGATTTCACGAATGAACAATTTGTGCTTTTCCGCAATGGCCGCAATGGCAGCTTAAATGTAGTCTACAAGCGCAAAGACGGAAATGTCGGGTGGTTGGACCCTGGTGGGAACTAGCACACTGACCTGCTGAACGCCTTTAGCCTTCCGGACCCTCGCCGGACCGGATTCTGATACACAAAGTGCATGGAGTTTCAGTCAATCATGCAATTGTCGAACATAATTTCCAGTAATGCCGTACTGCCTAATCTCAAGGCATCCAGCAAACGCCAATTGCTGCAGGAACTGGCTCAGGAAGGCGCTCGGCTTTCCGGACTCGATACGCAAGTCATCTTCGAAACCCTGTTGAGGCGCGAAAAACTGGGATCGACCGGCCTTGGACAGGGCATTGCCATTCCGCACGGAAAATTCCAGGCACTGGAAAAAGTGCACGGCCTGTTCGCCAGGCTGGCCACGCCGGTCAAATTTGATTCCGTCGACGACAATCCCGTCGATCTGGTGTTTTTGCTGCTGGCTCCGGAAAGCGCCGGCGCAGACCATCTGAAAGCACTGGCGCGTATTTCACGCCTGCTGCGCGATGCCACCGTCGTGGAAAAACTGCGCGGCACGGACAAGGCGGAAGGACTTTATGCGATTTTGACCGAACCAGCCGCATCGGCGCCGCATGCCGCGTGAGCCCATGGCATGGTCCAGTCCAGGCAGGCCATACTCTAGTTGGGATTGATGGCGGCGAGGTCATGCTCGATGGCATTTGCGATGGCGGCTTCACGGCTGTCGGACACCGAAACCGGTGTGCCGTCGGCCAGATACAGGCAATACAGGGGTGTAGCAGGGTCAGCTGCGATTTTCTGGCCAATCATGCGCTCAACTTCCTGAGCCGGTACCTTTCGTACATAGGCCACTTCACCTAAGCCCATGTTTGCAAGCGCAATTTCGCTTTCAGGGACTTGAGGCAACCGGTTTGTCTTGTGATCCGTCATGGTCTGGTCTCCTTCAATAATTGCGTTATCAGGCAGAAATCATGACTGCTGTATCTCGATCTTGCGGACCACCCGCTGAGGTTCCGGGCGTTCCAGGTCGATGGCCAACAGCCCGTTGTCGAGGCTGGCGGACACGACATTCATGCCGTCGGCCAGCACGAAGATGCGGCGAAACTGGCGCGCGGCAATACCACGATGCAGGAACTCGCGGGTTGAATCATCTGTCTGGCGGCCTTCTATCACCAGTTCGTTGTCTTCGAGCGTCAGTTCCAGTTCTTCAGCGGAAAACCCCGCCACGGCCAGCGTAATGCGCAGTTTTTCGGCATTATCTTCACCGCTCGGCGGCTGTTTCTCGACATTGTAGGGCGGATAGCCGTCGGGAGCGGTTTTTGCAGTTCGCTCCAGCAGTCGCTCAATTTCATCAAATCCGACGAAGAAAGGCGACGGAAAGGCCGTATTACGCGTCATTTTTCAAAGCCCTTTAACAAGCAGCTCGATGTTTAACCGGTCAGCTTTTGCGGTCTGAGCGTTCAGCCCCGCCTGTTTTCGACCCGGCAATCAACTTCATATCTGGGATATTGTGCTACAGGCCCACAACGTCAAGATGCCGGAAGTGCGCCGGCGTCTCACTTTTCCGGCATTCGGGCGACATTCCGCGTTTACTCCCTATGAAGAATAAATGTCTTCCGGTGCTGGTGATTGACCTGCGAACATGGTCTATGGGAGATCAGTGAACTATGGCAGCGGGGCTGAGAACACACCGATGCAAGCGATTTTCGAGCAATTTGTCACCCTGTGGGTGGTTATTGACCCGATCGGCACAATTCCGGTTTTTGTAGCCGTTACGGCCAGTATTGAAGCGAAAAAACGCAACCGGGTGGCAGTCCATGCCGCCGTGCTGGCGATCTGCGTGTTGATGTTCTTCCTGGTGGCCGGGCAATTCCTCATCGATGCACTGGGCATCGGCCTGCCCGCCTTCCAGATCGCCGGTGGCCTCATCCTGTTCCTGTTCGCGCTGACGATGATTTTCGGCGACTCAAAACCGAAACAGGAAATCAGCAAGCTGGAGGCCGAAGAAGAACCGGAAAGCCCGGCCGTGTTTCCATTGGCAGTACCGTCACTGGCCTCGCCCGGTGCAATGCTGGCAGTTGTTCTGCTCACCGACAACAACCGGTTCAGCTTCGCCGAGCAGGCGGTAACGGCCGGCATCCTGGTTGCGGTGGTTGGCGTGGCGCTTGTTCTGATGCTGATGGCAGCGCCGATTCTGAAACTGATCGGCACCAGCGGCGCCGCGATCGTCAGTCGCGTGATGGGAATGATCCTGGCCGCGGTTGCCGTCGACAATGTCATCAGCGCCGTCCTGGAACTGATAAAAATCAATACCGCGTGACAATCGTTCAGCCACATGAAAACGGCCGCCTGCAGGACAGGCGGCCGAAGTGTCTCTTTACTGACGGCTGAGTTGTGCCTAGGCGGCAGCAACCTTGGTCAATGCGCGGTCCACCGATGCCACGACCTCATCCAGGTCAGACTTGGTGCAGATCAGCGCCGGTGAGAAGCACAATGTGTTGTTGAGGCCGCTCAGTGAACGGTTGGTTGCACCGATAATAACCGCATCGGTTGCGAAACAATCACCCACAATGGCTTGCGTCGTGCTTTCGGGAACCGGCTCGCGTGTATCACGGTCAAGCACCAGTTCCATGCCGCAGAACAGACCCTTGCCGCGCACATCGCCAACCATGGCGTGCTTGGCTTTCAGGCCCTCGAACTGTTCCAGCAGGTACTCACCCATGGCGGTGGTGTTTTCCAGCAGCTTCTCATCTTCGAGAATGCGCATGTTTTCAAGTGCCGCCGCCGGGCCTGCCGCACACCCGCCAAACGTGGAGATGTCGCGGAAATAGCTCATCGGATCAGACGGATCCGCCTTGAACTGGTTGAACACGGCTTCCGTTGTCACGGTGCACGAGATGGCGGCATAACCCGACGCCACACCCTTGGCCATGGTCACCATGTCGGGCTGAATGCCATAGTGCTGATAGCCGAACCACTCGCCGGTGCGTCCCATGCCGCAGACAACTTCGTCGATGATCAGCAGCACGTCGTACTTCTTGCAGATTTCCTGGACGCGGTCCCAATAGCCCTGTGGCGGTGTGATGACGCCGCCGCCTGCCGTCACCGGCTCAAGTATCAGGCCGCCGACGGTATCGGCACCTTCACGCAGAATAACCTCTTCAATGGCATTGGCGGCGCGGATGCCGTAGTCGTCCACCTCGCCCCATTGCGAGCGATATTCGAGACAATGCGGCACTTCAACGAAGCCGGGGGTAAACGGCCCGTACTGGTCGCGGCGCTCGTTCTGGCCACACGATGACAGCGCGGTAATGGTGGTGCCGTGATAATCACGCTCGCGATACAGGATCTTGTGTTTCTTGCCGCCGTGCTTGTTGTGCGAAATCTGGCGGACAATCTTGTAGGCCTTCTCATTGGCTTCCGAGCCCGAGTTTGAGTAATAGACGCGGGTCATGCCGGGCATCTTGGAGATCAGCCGCTCGGCGAATTTGGCGCCCGGAATGCTGCCGGCGGAATTGGCAAAATAGTTCAACTGGACAAGCTGATCGCGAACCGCATCGGCAATGCTTTCGCGGCCATAGCCCACGTTGACTGTCCACACGCCGCCGGATACCGCGTCGAGGTGCTCACGGCCTGCGGTGTTCCACACCCGCATTCCCTTGCCTTCGATGATGACAAGAGGGTCTACAGTTTCGAACTTCTTGTGCTGGGTCAGATGGTGCCAGACGTGTTCACGGTCGGCCTTGATGATCCCGCTGAAGTCATTTTCATTCGCCTGAAGGTTCATGGCACTACTCCCTAGATTAAGAAGTCTCATTATCCAACTATCCGGGGGGCACTTGGCAAGGGGATTTAGCCAGCCAGAACGGCAAATAATGTGGAACCACCCTCACGCGGCGCAATATTGTGCCGTTCGGCACCGGTGTCAGCTAATGTCAGCAAGCATCACCATGCCTGTGCAAACAAGCGTTTCAGCTTATGGCAAAGGCGCCGGGCAGGTGGCATAGTGCGCCCACCATGAGTACAGCAGCATCCCGCCCGATCCAGCCCGGTGACCATCTCTATCTGATAGATGCCTCCGGCTATATTTTCCGCGCCTACCACGCATTGCCGCCCCTGACCCGCAAGTCTGACGGTTTGCCGGTCGGGGCCGTACAGGGCTTTTGCAACATGCTGTACAAACTGCTCCAGCAAATGTCGGCCGACGACAAGCCCACCCACATTGCGGCTATCTTCGACAAATCCTCGAAATCGTTCCGCAATGACATCTATCCCGACTACAAGGCCCATCGCCCGCCGGCGCCGGAAGACCTGGTGCCGCAGTTCGGCTTGATCCGGCAGGCGACGGAAGCCTTCAACGTGGCGTGTATCGAGCAGGAAAACTATGAGGCTGACGACCTGATCGCCACCTATGCCACCCAGGCCGCGGCTGCCGGGGCAACGGTGCGCATCGTGTCGTCCGACAAGGACCTGATGCAACTGGTCACCGATCAGGTGATGTTGCTGGATACCATGAAAGACAAGGCCATCGGGCGTGACGAGGTTATCGAGAAATTCGGCGTGCCACCTGAAAAGGTTGTTGAAGTTCAGGCACTTGCCGGTGACAGCGTCGACAATGTGCCCGGCGTGCCCGGCATTGGAGTCAAGACCGGTGCGCAGCTGATCGAGGAATATGGCGACCTGGAAAGCCTGCTGGCGCGGGCCGGCGAAATCAAACAACCAAAACGGCGCGAAAAGCTGATCGAGTTCGCCGACCAGGCACGGGTTTCCAAAGAGCTGGTGATCCTGAAAACCGATGTGGATGTTGATCACCCGATTGAAGATTTCGGCGTTATCGAACCGGAAGCAAAATCCCTGATCGGGTTCCTGAAGGCGCTGGACTTCAATACACTGATCCGCCGAGTGTCAGGCGATTTCGAAGCCAGTGCCGCCGACATTGAACCGATTGAGGTGACGTTTACCGGCTGGCCGCCCGAGGGTGCGGACGTAGATGAACTCGGTGCACCGGCAACAGGTGATGCAGGCGATGCACCTGCAGGCGACGCATCAGATGCCGCAACCGGCGGCGATGCCGCCGCCGTCATGGCGGACAGGATGCGCAACCTGCCGCCGCCTGATCATGCCGCCTATGAACGCGTTACCACCCGGGACCGCCTGGAAGCCTGGGTACAGATGATCCAGAAGGCCGGGCTGGTGGCGGTAGACACCGAAACCACGTCACTCGACAACATGCAGGCAAGCCTGTGCGGCATTTCCTTCAGCGTCGAGCCGGGCAAGGCCTGCTACATCCCGACAGGCCACCGGGCGTCGGACGGCCTGGATTTCGGCGGTGGCGACCTGGAACAGCTGTCCGAAGCGGAGGTTATCGGCGCGGTCAAGGAGGTGCTCGAACATCCGGGCATCCTGAAAATCGGCCAGAACCTGAAATATGACCTGACGGTGTTTCAGCGCCTCGGCATCAGTGTGGCGCCGATCGATGATACGATGCTGCTGTCCTATGCGCTGGATTCAGGCGTCAACGGGCATGGCATGGATGAGCTGGCCGATGTCCACCTCGGCCTCAAGCCGATCAAGTTCAAGGACGTTGCCGGCACCGGAAAATCCCAGGTTACGTTCGACCTGGTGCCGCTGGACCAGGCGACAAGCTATGCCGCTGAAGACGCGGACATCACGCTGAGGCTGTGGAACGTGCTGAAGCCGCGGCTGGCATCGGAACACCGTGCAACCGTCTATGAAACGCTGGAGCGTCCGCTGGTGCCGGTGCTGGCGGCGATGGAACGCGAAGGCATTCTCGTGGACAGGACCGTACTGGCCCGATTGTCGGCCGAGTTTTCCAAAGACGCCGAAGTACTGGAAAAACAGGTGCACGAACTTGCCGGTGAAACCTTCAACCTGGGCTCGCCAAAGCAGATCGGTGAAATCCTGTTCGGCAAACTGGGGCTTCAGGGCGGCAAGAAAACCGCTACCGGCGCCTGGAGCACCGACAGTCAGGTGATGGAAGATTTGGCAGGCGACGGCGTTGAACTGGCCCGCAAGCTGCTGGATTGGCGCCAGCTGACCAAGTTGCGCTCGACCTATACAGACGCCCTGACCGGACACATCAACCCTGAAACCGGGCGGGTGCACACATCCTATTCGCTGGCCTCGACATCTACCGGCAGGCTGTCTTCTACCGATCCGAACCTGCAGAACATTCCGGTGCGCACCGCAGAAGGCCGGCAGATCAGGACGGCCTTCGTTGCAGCCCCCGGCCACAAGCTGGTGTCTGCCGACTACAGCCAGATCGAATTGCGCGTTCTGGCCCATATTGCCGGCATCGACCAGTTGAAGAAAGCGTTTGCGGACGGGCTGGACATTCACGCGATGACCGCATCGGAGATGTTCGACACGCCGGTCGAAGGCATGGACCCGAGCATCCGCCGCAAGGCCAAGGCCATCAATTTCGGCATCATCTATGGTATTTCAGCGTTCGGACTGGCCAACCAGCTTGCCATCCCGCGCGAAGAGGCTGGCCGCTATATCAAGACCTATTTCGAACGTTTCCCCGGCATCAAGGACTATATGGAGCACACCAAGGCATTTTGCCGGACCAATGGCTATGTGGAGACGGTGTTCGGCAGGCGCATGCATTTTCCGCGCATAAAATCACCCAACCCGTCGGAACGGGCCTTCCAGGAACGCGCCTCCATCAACGCGCCGATCCAGGGCTCTGCCGCCGACATCATCCGGCGCGCCATGATCCGCATGCCGCAGGCCCTGACAGATGCAGGCCTGAACGCACGCATGTTGCTGCAGGTGCATGATGAGCTGATCTTCGAAGTGCCGGATGCGGAAGCCGACGCAACCATCAAGGTTGCATCGGAAGTGATGGTTGCAGCGCCCCTGCCGACAGTATCGTTCTCGGTGCCGATCCAGGTGGATGCGCGCGCGGCAGACAACTGGGACGAGGCGCACTAAATCGCTCTGGCGCTGATATTCGAAGACGGTCCAAAGGGTCAGGTACACAGCCTCACCATGTTGTGCCGCAGCACCGCCATAGCGAACATGGGCGCTGCGCAGCGGTTTTCGCCGTCACACGCCGGCAATTTCATTCCTTGCCAATTTTATACTCGAGGTTGAACGAAAAGACCGCATCCGACGAGTTGTCATTGAGACCAAACAAGACCGCCGCTCTTGGTTCAATAACATGCCCGTTCGGCAGTTCTGTCTCAAAATAAAGCGCAGGACCTGCATAGTGTTCCTGGTCCCCGGCATCGCCAAATGCACCCTCAAACTCACCAAAGTTTTCCACGCCAATGCCGACACTTTCATTCAGCGGAAGAACAATCTGCGACGCATAGGCAAGTCCCGGATCGCCCTCCTCAAACGGCACTTCAACCAACAGGTTTCCAACCCATTTTAAGGATCCGACTTCGGCTTCGAAAACGGGACCAAACGCAATTCCACCGGCATCGATACCGCCTTCTCTTGGAACTTCCAAAGCCGTGTAAAAGCCAAGCGTGAACTCGGAATGATTGCCGTCAGACTCTTTTCCACCGTGACCATGTCCACCACCAAAAAACGGCAGGAGTACAAGGTTTTCAAATTCAAACGCCTCGACTTCCGCATTTTCCGACTCCGGATTTGCAAGTTCCACAGCAGCAGTGAACTTCCAGATGTCCGTCAGCCCGTAGCCGATTGCGAATTCATGGACCGAACGTTCGTCTCCATCGTCAACCCCGCCAAGCCCCACACCGTTCAATATTTCAATTTCGATCTCGCCCTGTTCCACATCCGGGTGGACGACCTCAAATATTGCAGCTTGCGCGCGCGCTTCTGTGGAAACGGCCACTTGCATACCCGACACCAATGCGATTGTTGCAAAAGCGGTTTGCAGAAATTTCGCCGCAGACAGTTTTTCAATCATTTTCTTTCCCCTGTTTGGTGACGTTGTTTTGATCAGTTTTGGTGTGCAGGTGATGTGCTCGCCAGTTCATCGCCCACCGGGTCCAGAACCAGCACCAGCCTGGTCTCCCCCGTACCCTCGATTGGCGGGGAACGGTGCAACAGTCCGGAAGGCGGCGGGTCTGGCCACTTTGTGCCGCGCAGGATGATCGGTGCTCCGGTTGGCACAGTGAATACCCGCGCCGGCTCCGCCCCATCGGTCGAAATGCCATACTGGGTACCGAGGCCGCGATAGGTGCAAACCAGCCGTGCGGTTACGGCGTCTATATGAAACTTGCGGCAGGCATTGTCGTTTACGACATCCAGCCTCAGGCGCAGGTAAGAGGTGTTCATCAACGTGGCAAACACGTCTGCCAGTGCCGCAATGTCGTCGACGAGCACGTTGGGCTGTTCACCGTCCGGCATGCCGGCGCCGAGACAGATCAAAGCGACTACGTCGCGCACGGAGTGCGGCTGCAGGACAACACGCGCACGCGGCAGGCAGGCCGGATCCAGGCTATCAATCCAGGCCTGAAAACAGCGCGCCGGCTGGCGCTTCCAGATCACGGCAGCAGCACCGCGCGTGTGGATGAGGTTCATGGCTTGCGGACTGTCGGCCAGACCGACACCAACGCCTGCATTGCGAACAAATTGCCGGTGGTAGTTCATGACGCACCTGCTTCCCACGCCGGAAACGGATCAGGCATGTCGCGCCATATGGCAGGCAGGAACGCCGGCGCCTTCACCAGGCAAGCATCGAGGTTCCCGCGTATGGCAGCCTCGTCCATCGGGTCACAGCCGATGAAGACGAGTTCCTGACGCCGATCTCCCCAAACAGGGTCGAAATACGGTTCCATCGAACGCTTCCAGGCCGGGTCGTCTGGCCAGTACTCCCTGGGCGCAGCCGACCACCACAGACCCCGCTTCTCGGTGCGAACGAGTGCACCAGCCATGGAGAGTTCGCCGACAAACTGCGGACGCGTGGCGAGCCAGAAGAACCCCTTGGCACGTACGACACCCTGCCATGGGCGGTTGACGAATGCCTTCAGTTTCACGGGATCAAACGGCTGGCGCGCCCGGTAGACGAAGGAGCGAACGCCATACTCTTCGGTCTCCGGCACATGATCGGCAAAGCCGTTCAGTTCCTTGTACCAGAGCGGATGCTCATGCGCCTTTTCGAAATCGAAGCGGCCGGTACCAAGCACCTCGCCAAGCGGTATACGGGCGAAGTCTGCCTCGATCACGGTCGCATCAGGGTTGAGCGAGCGGATGATCTTACACGCGGCATCCAGATCTTGCGGAGAAGCTGCCGAAACCTTGTTGAGAATGATCGTGTCGGCAAACTCGATCTGATCGACCAGGAGGTCGACCAGCGTACGGGCATCGTCTTCTCCCATCGTTTCGCCACGGTCGCGCAGGAAATCGCTGGACCCGTAGTCTTTCAGCAGGCTTGCTGCGTCGACCACAGTGACCATGGAGTCCAGTTGCGCGACATCCGACAGGCTATCACCGTCCTCATCGCGAAATTCAAAGGTGGACGCCACGGGAAGCGGCTCCGAGATGCCGGTCGACTCGATCAGCAGGTGATCGAAACGCCCCTGTCCAGCAAGCGCCCTCACTTCTTTGAGCAGATCATCGCGCAACGTGCAGCAGATGCATCCATTGGTCATTTCGACGAGTTGCTCATCGGTGCGTGAGAGGTCGGCTCCACCATCGCGAACCAGGCTCGCGTCGATGTTAACCTCGCTCATGTCATTGACGATCACGGCAACGCGCATGTCCTCGCGGTTGTTCAGGATGTGGTTGAGAAGCGTTGTCTTGCCTGCGCCGAGGAAACCGGACAGGACCGTGACGGGGAGTAGATTTGTTTTCATATGTTATTACATTACATCAATTTGTGTGAAAAAGAGGCGACGCTAGTCGCCCGCTATGTTTGCGCTCCGACTTCGTCAGCTGGCTTCAGACAGGCAGGTCTTGATTGACGTCGACATGTTGCGGATCAACTGGAAGTAAAGTTGCGGCCCGGTATCGAGTGTTGCGCCGAGCGGATCAATAACACCTGATTTTGCCTGCGTTCTTTCGGTGACAGTGGCTACCAGCTTGGGTTCAAATTGCGGCTCGGCAAACACGCATGTTGCGCCCAAGTCCTTGACCTTTGCACGGATCTCGGTGATGCGCTCAGCACCGGGCATGACTTCAGGTGAAACAGTGATTGAGCCGGCCGCGGTCACATCAAAGCGCTTTTCGAAGTACTGATAGGCATCGTGAAACACGATGAACCTCTGGTCGTGAACCGGCTTCAGATCAGCCGAAACCTCGGTGACCAGTGCATCAAGTTCGGCCATCACCGTTTCTGCATTGGCTTTGTATTTGCCGGCATTGTCGGGGTCAGCCTCCGCAAGAACCTCCTCAATCTCGTGTACGAGCGCCTTGGCGTTTATGGGATCCAGCCAGACATGAGGATTGAATTTCCCATGGCCATGGTCATCATGGTCAGCTTCGGCCTTTTTCCCATGGTCATGGTCATCATGGTCAGCTTCGGCCTTTTTCCCATGGTCATGGTCGTCATGGTCAGCTTCGGCCTTTTTCCCATGGTCATGGTCATCATGGTCAGCTTCGGCCTTTTTCCCATGGTCATGGTCGTCATGGTCAGCTTCGGCCTTTTTCCCATGGTCATGGTCGTCATGATCGTCGTGACCAACCTCTTCTCCATGGGCATGGTCATCAAAGGCGCCGCCCTTGCGGAACTCGAGCTTGACGAGGCCGTGGGCATCAATCAGTTCGACGGTCTTGGCATTCGCTGCAATCGTTTCCAGCGGTTTTTCCAGGAAGGCTTCCAGTTCGTGGCCAACCCAGAACACGACTTTGGCAGACTCCAGCATCTGCGCCTGTGATGGCTTCAAAGCATAGTTATGCGGCGATCCGGCACCTTCAACGATCAGCCCTGGTTCCCCGACACCCTGCATTACTGCAGCAACGAGAGAATGAACCGGCTTGATGGACGCCACCACATTCACGTCGGCAATGGCAGAAACGGCGGAGGAAGCCAGCAGCGTGGAAGCGAGAAAAAAAGTCTTGATGCGGCGCATGACGGTCTTTCCTGGTCAACATGACAAACGGGTGTGACGTTATCTCATTACAAGATTGCGTAACTGTATAACGTGTGCGATAAGATGTGGCAATACCCTTCGCCACAAAAAACAAGACACCCTGCAGGGCGGCCATGCTGAAGAGACCTGAATCACTTGTCACACTGGACAATGCCGGCATAAACCGCGCCGGCCGCTGGCTCGTGCGCGGCGTGGCATTCTCCATTGATGCGGGTGAGATCGTCACGCTGATCGGGCCGAATGGTTCAGGAAAATCTACAACAGCCAAAATGGCACTTGGAATTCTCAAACCCGATGAGGGGACGATCCTCCGCCGTCCAGACCTGAAGATTGCCTATGTACCGCAGAAACTCGCAGTCGACTGGACATTACCATTGACGGTACACCGTTTCATGCGGCTGACCGGGCATGCCAGCGTTGATGAGGCTGATGAAGCAATGGCAGCCACCGGCGTCAGTCATCTGGCAACGGCGGAAGTCCGCACCCTTTCGGGCGGCGAGTTCCAGCGCGTCATGCTGGCGCGCGCCATTGCAAGAAAGCCCGATCTGCTGGTTCTCGACGAGCCCGTCCAGGGCGTGGATTTCACCGGCGAAATTGCCCTTTATGACCTGATCAAGCGCATTCGGGACGAGATACATTGCGGCATCCTGCTGATCTCCCATGATTTGCATGTCGTCATGGCAGCCACTGACCGGGTGATCTGCCTTAACGGGCATGTGTGCTGTTCCGGCACGCCAACCGTGGTCGCCTCAAGCCCCGAATACAAGGCGCTGTTCGGCGCCCGGGCCGGGCCGACACTGGCGGTCTATGAGCATCACCACGATCATTCGCATCTGCCTGACGGCCGTGTGCAGCATGGCGATGGCTCCATCACGGACCATTGCCACCCGCAAGACGGCCATCATCACCGCGAGAGCTCGCCGGGCGACAGCCATTCCTCTCATGACGGCGAGAGGAAACACGATGCTTGACGACTTTTTCACCCGCGCGCTTGTCGCCGGCATCGGCGTTGCCCTGGTGGCCGGCCCGCTCGGCTGCTTCATTGTCTGGCGGCGGCTTGCCTATTTCGGCGACACGCTTTCGCATGCAGCACTACTCGGTGTCGCGCTGGCTTTCCTGTTTGAGGTCAACATCACACTGGCGGTTTTCGGCGTGTCGGCCTGTGTCTCCATTGCGCTGTTGCTGCTTCAGAAACGTGCAACGCTTTCTGCCGACGCATTGCTTGGCCTTCTGGCCCATTCCGCACTTGCGCTGGGCCTCGTTGTTCTCGCCTTCATGACCTGGATCCGCATAGATCTGATGGGCTTCCTGTTCGGTGACATCCTTGCGGTTTCCAAAACGGACATCGCTGTTGTCTGGCTGGGCGGTACGGTGGTGCTGGCAGTGCTTGCAGCCATCTGGCGGCCACTGTTTGCCGCAACTGTCAACCGCGAGTTGGCGGAAGCCGAAGGCATGAACCCGGAACGCGCCAATATCATCTTCATGTTGCTGATGGCCGCCGTCATTGCCATTTCGATGAAAATCGTGGGCGTGTTGCTGATCACCGCCATGCTCATCATTCCCGCCGCAGCCGCTCGCCGGTTTGCGTCCGGCCCGGAGCAGATGGCGCTTCTGGCGGCTGGCATTGGTGCGGCATCGGTTGTTGGCGGTCTGTTCGGCTCGCTGGAATGGGACACACCCGCCGGGCCCAGCATTGTGGTGGCTGCCCTGGGCCTGTTCGTGCTGTCAGTCCTGCCGGCATTTTCGCGCAGCCCGATTAAGAGTAATGGACCGGAAAAACCTGCAACCGAACCCCAGAAAGAAACCAGGCCATGAATGAACATGTTCACCCATCCGCGGACCTGACCAAAAACCAGTCACTGGTCATGGGCGCGCTGACAAAGTCGAACGGACCGCTCAGCGCCTACACCATTTTGGACCAGCTTCGCGATCATGGTTTTCGCGCCCCGTTGCAGGTCTATCGGGCACTCGACAAGCTGGTTGAATTCGGGATGGTTCATCGCCTTGAAAGCCTCAATGCCTTTGTTGCCTGCCGCCATCCGGATTGCGATGACCACGAAACCATCGCCTTCATGATCTGCGAGAGTTGCGGGCAGGTGAACGAAATCACCGATAACGCCCTCGCCAACAGGCTCAAGCTTCTTGCCGAAGAAGGCCATTTTGCCTTGAAGAAAACCACCATAGAGCTGCGCGGCCTCTGTCGTAACTGCCAGAATGCCTGACGTTGACTTGAACGGTGCACATATTCATTTCACCGACACCGGTGGCGCCGGAGAGGTCATCGTTTTTTCGCACGGGCTCTTGCTGAACGGAACCATGTTTGATGAGCAGGTCACCCATCTGCGGGCCAACTATCGCTGCATCACTTTCGATCATCGCGGTCAGGGCCTGAGCGGCGTAACCAGGCACGGATACGACATGGACACGCTGACGGCGGATGCCGCAGCGCTGATCGGCCATCTGGATATCGCGCCTTGCCACTTTGTCGGTTTGAGCATGGGCGGTTTCGTCGGCATGCGTCTGGCCGCGCGAAAGCCGGAGTTGCTGAAAACGCTCACCCTTCTGGATACCTCTGCCGACCCTGAACCCGTTGAGAACGGACCGAAATACCGGATGCTCAACATTGTTGCGCGCTGGATCGGGCTGTGGGCTGTTATTGGCCGCGTCATGCCGATCATGTTTGGCCGGACGTTCCTGGGCGACCCAACCCGCGTGCAGGAAAAGCGACGGTGGGCGAACGCGATCGGAAGCAATGACCGCTCGGGCATAACCCGGGCAGTGTCGGGTGTGATTGACCGTAACGGTTGCAGTGATCTTCTGGGCGATATCAAAATGCCGGTCGGCATTGGTGTCGGGGATGAGGACACAGCCACGGAACCTGAGAAAGCCGAGCGCATACATGCAGCAATCGAAGGGTCGGAACTGGTCGTGTTCAAGGGTGCGGGCCATTCCTCTTCAATCGAAACACCGGCACTGGTAAACAACCTTATCGATCGGACGATAAGGCGGGCAACATAGCGGAAGCGCTCAACGCCCGCAGGTGTCAGCCAGATCGCTGCAGTACAACGCCCGGTAGCTGGCATGGAACCGGGATGTGCTATCAAATACCCCGAATAACAGAACACAGGAAAGCTTCGCATGTTGTGCAGAATAGGTGACGTCGAGGTCTGGCGTATTCTGGAGATAAACGGGCCTTATCTGAGCCCTGAAGACCTGTTTCCAACGGCCGGACCGGACGCGCGGGAAACCATAAAGGAACACGTTCCACACCAGTTGTGCGCCGCGACGGGACGGCTGATCCTGCCCATACAGGGGTTTTTGCTGAAAACACCCTCACACACCGTCCTGGTCGATAGTTGTGTGGGCAATGATAAATCAAATCCCAACACGCCGGACTGGAACATGCGGTCGGATGACCGTTTCATGGCAGCGCTGACTGCCGCCGGCATTGGCCCTGCAGATGTGGACTATGTTTTGTGCACACATCTTCATACCGACCATGTCGGATGGAACACCAGGCTTGAGGATGGCCGCTGGGTCCCGACTTTTCCCAATGCGCGCTACCTGATGCCCACCGCGGATGAAGCCTTTTTCCGCAACTCAGCAGGTAACGCTTTTACGCAAAGCGTTCTGCCGGTGATTGAAGCCGGTCAGACCGAGCTTGTAGAGGCAGGACACATGCTTGGTGACTACGTTACCCTGATCCCCACGCCCGGCCACACACCGGGGCATGTTTCAGTGCTGGTGAAAAGCGGTGCTGCCGAAGCGATCATCACCGGCGATGCATTGCATACATCAGCCCAGTGCTGGCGGCCGGACTGGCATTTCAAGTATGATACGGACGCCGACATGGCCGCTGTCTCGCGCCGGAAATTGCTGGAAGATGCAACCGAAGCGGACCGGAAAGTGCTGGGCAACCATTTCGCGTTACCGTCCATAGGCCGCGTAAAAGTGCATGGCGATGCGTTCCGCTGGGAGGATGATTGAGCGGAGCGTTGTCTGCTTGGACTCGTTTACAATCCCCATTGAGACGGAGCGGTTCGTGTTATTCTAACGGCACTGACGGTCCTTTGCTGCCTTTCGTGTGTCGCGCAGCGAACGGCAACACTGAGCGCATACCTACCGACTGTTGCACGGAGTCCGAATGTCAGGATTCTTCAAATTTGCCCGCTGATATGACCGGCGAATACTGTGCGAAGTCCCCCCTCAATCTCCGGTGCGCTGGCAGGAAATGACCCCTTTTGGCGAGTATTGTCCGGCATTTGGCGAGTATTGTCCTATAAATCTGTGCCGCAGACGTTCATTCTTATCTCAACAACGAACATCCAGAGGGTTGAGATGAAACGCTTTTTTCAGAAACCTGACAGGAACGAGATGCTTTGTTCCGACAGACGTCACCTTAGAGCGAGTCGTACTTTGACCCGGACAGAATGCACGGAGGTCCGATCGTGACGACAGTCAGCAATGGAACCGTTATGTCGGTTGTCGCGTCTGCACTCTCTCGCGGATTGACGATAACTGAGGTTCAGGAAGCAGCCGGTATCTCTTGCAATGTTTTGATGAACCCCGAGGCCCGTCCTCCGGAAGATGTGATGCCGAGGATTATGGCGCTGATCGGGGAACGGTTTCCCGGGGAGCCGACTACACTGGACATTGCCCGCGCGGCTCCCTTCTCATTCTTTGGCGGCCTGGCTGACGGTGCGCGTTATGCAGATGACCTTCGGGCAGCAACAAAGCTTCTGGCAAAGAACTGCACGGTGATTTCCGACCAGCTGGAACTGACGTTTCACGAAGGCCCCTCGGGCGCAAAACTGATTTCCAGTCATCCGATGAATCACATGGATGGTGGCCGCTCTGCGGAAATCGGCTCAGCCTTGATCGCGCGGCTCTTCACTGAATTTCTTGGTATCCCTGACTGTTTTAAACACATCACGTTCTCACATGCACCGCATAGCGACGTTGACCACTATGTCGATTACTTCGGCGTACCAGTCGAATTCAACGCACAAGAGATCAGCCTCGTCATTAAACCGAAAAAGCTGAATGAGCGGATCAAGCAAGCGAATGTCGAGCTGTTCAACTACGTTCAGACCCACCTGTCCGGCGTCAAGAAGCAAATTGAAGCCGCCAAAGAGCCAAGGGAACTGAAAGCACTGCGAAATGCGGCTGCGGAGAACGCAGAAGCGGGCGTGTTCACAACGACGAGTGTCGCGGTTGCCGCTAATATGAGTGTCCGCACGGCCCAGAGAATAACCGCAGAGCATGGGACAACCGTGCAAGGTTTGATCGACAAGGTCCGTGAGCACAGGGCGACAGAGCTGCTTGGCGACAATCGCAATGATATCGGTTCAATCGCGTTCCTGCTTGGCTACTCAGATGAACGGGCCTTTCGACGCGCGTTCCAAAGATGGACCGACCGAACACCTTCGGACTACCGAAAGCAGCTCAACAAACAGATCGAATAGAACCCGAGCTGCGGCGATCTCTCCCCTGGGGATGATCTAGCAACCGCCAATCCCACAACCAGCGAAGCCTAACCGATGCTCTGCACCGGATGAACCTTTGCGCGCTGAATTCAACCCTAAGCAAACCTCAAGGAGCTAAAAATGAAGATACTCTCACAAATCGCAACCACCCTATTTGGACTGCTGGCAGGCGGCATGGTGCTGATCGCCACGGGGCTTGTGCCGTACTGGCGTTCGCTCGACCCTGCAGACTTCACCCAAGTCTTCGCAACAAGTCTGCCCACAGTGGGCGGCACTATGATCGCCCTGACGATTTTGGGGACGGGCTCAATGTTCGTGGCGGCAGGGCTCGCGCTCTGGAAGAAACTGCCGAACAAGCTCTGGCTCTCAGCAGGTGCCGCAGCCACACTCATCATGCTCATATGCGTTCCGATCTATTTCGGAACTGCCAACCCGCTTCTTGCAGGCGGAACACTGACTCCCGACGCCATTACCGCCGAGCTCGCAACCTGGCAACAGATGCACTGGTTCCGGACCATCGTCGGCATTCTCGGTCTCTTCTGTGCAGTGCGCGCTGGATATGTCGGCGCCTCAAGCAGCAAATAGGGAGGATCAGTCATGCTACGTCTCCAAGGTATCAATGCCGTCATCGCTGTCCTGGTCGCATTTGTAGTATTGCACCTGGTTTTTGTACCTGAACAGCATTCCATTAGAACCACCTTTTCAACCTTGCTGGGCGGGACCAGCTTCTTGCTAATGACCTGGTCCGTCGTGTTGGCCACCCGGCTGGAGATCTTCGAAGAGATGTTCGGCGGGTTGGACCGGATGTATCAGGTACATCGTGTTGCGGGCACCTTCACTGCAGTTTTTGCTCTGGTACATTTCTTCAGCATTCCAAAAGAGCTTCCGGCTGGTGTCGATCCTGTTCTCAACTCAACCTTTCCCTCGGCGCAGATTGGCATGGCTGCGATGGTTCTTCTGGTGATTGGTCTGTTCGTAGCGCTCAATCGGAAGATCAGCTATTCGCGTTGGCGCAATCCGCACAAGGTCATGGCGTTCGTCTACATTCTCGTGATCGGCCACTTCATGAATGCGCCAGGCATCTTTTTTGAACAGTTTAGCGCCGCCGGCATCCTGCTCATCGTGGCGGGGCTGATTGGCATGATCGCGCTTGTCTATACGATGTTTGGCATGAACAAGCGCACGGCCAAGCATTTCACTATCGAAGCGGTGAACTCGCTGGAGCGTGCCACGGAAGTGGTGCTGAAACCGGTCGGCGACATGCTGAAGTTCAAGCCGGGCCAGTTTGCCTTTGTCGAAATCCAAGGCAAAGACTGGTCAGAACCGCATCCGTTCACAATCGCTAGCGCGCCGGATGAAGACCGTTTGCGCTTCACCATGAAGGTGCTCGGCGACTGGACCAGGAAGGTACGCGAAGAGTTGCAGCCGGGTGGCGAGGTTGTGGTACGTGGGCCCTATGGGCGCTTCGATGCCTCAAAGACCAGTTCCAAAAGGCAGGTCTGGATCGCCGGAGGCATTGGTTTGACCCCGTTCCTCTCAAAGCTCCGTGCGATGGACGAGGAAGACAACAGGGAAGTCCACTTCGCCTATGCGGCCCGCAACAAGGAAGAAGCCATATTCATCGAAGAGCTCGAAGCGATTGCTACGGATCGGCACAACATAACGATCTATCCTCTGTTTTCCGATGAAGGAGACTTTGCCCGTATCGATGTGGCAAAGCAAAAGTTGCCCGACCCGCTAACGGACTATGAGTATTTCATCTGCGGGCCAAAGCCGATGGTCGAAGGTCTCATGAAAGATCTCAAGAAAGAAGGCGTGAAGCGCAAAGCCATTCACGTCGAGGCGTTTGAGTTTAGATAAAACCTGAATGCGGCCATTGGGTGTGGAGAACTCAATGGCCGTTTTGTCCGCAGAGCCGCCATTGATGCTAGCCGCAGCAAAAGTCCACTTCCCCCTTCAGCGAATAGAAATATTTGGCGAAAAACAGCCGCCTATACGCCGGACGTATAAGTCTCTTTTACCTGCATAGAAGTGAAACGCACGCCAAAATCACGTACGTTTGGCATTGCTGTCAGAGCAAATTCCAATTTTTCGCGGTGAGGTATATGTTTTTACTTGGGCCATATGACACAACCCGCCTGCCGGATAGCCTTTTACTTCTAATTCCTTATCTCTGACCAATTTGATTGTGACAATTGAGTTTCATAGTCTCTCAGTGATCTGAGTCGACACCGAAACCGTTTATATGTTTGAAAATGACTGGGGGGCATGATGGCCAGTGACGTGAGTACCGACGATATGGTTATCCTGCTGGAGCGCTTGAGCCGCCTGGTTCGGGCACAGGAGCATGCGTCAGACCTAAATCCGGCGCAGTGGGAAGCGTTGCGTTACCTGTCGCGATGCAATCGCTTCTCCAATGCTCCAGCCTTCCTGACCCGTTACCTGTCTGCAACCAAGGGCACGATATCGCAAACCCTGATTGCCCTGGAACGAAAGGGGCTGCTGAGCAAGGCGCCAAGGCCGGGCCAGGCCCGTTCGGTAGTACTGGCGCTTACCGCAGAAGGTGAAGCCAAACTGCGCGACGACCCATGGCAGCAAGTGTCCTCCATGATTGAGGCAAGCGGACCCAAAACCCGCAAGAAACTCGCTTCGGGGTCACAAAAACTGGTCAACAAGATCATCAAGTCGCGCGGCCTGCCCAGTTTCGGGTCATGCGACACGTGCCGGTATTTCCGTGAAGGCGGTGCCCCTGACAACGTCAAGGGCAAACACTGGTGCCTGCTGTTTGAACAGCCTATCACCAAGACCGAAGCCGCAAAAATCTGCGCCAGCCACGATACGGCGTGAGGGCGCCCGCCGTTCACGTATTCAGCAACCCACACCGGGTTATCAGGCCCTATTCGGCAGCGTCACGCACTGCCGGTGCCGCTGCCAGTACTTCGGTGTCGACGTGTTCGGCAAACTTCTCGAAATTATCCACGAACATGGCAACCAGTTCGCTGGCCTTTGCATCATAGGCTGCCGGATCAGCCCAGGTGCTGCGCGGATCCAGAATTGCGCTGTCCACGTTCGGGACAGACATCGGCACCTCGAAACCGAAGGATGCATCGGTGCGCATCGGCACGTTGTTGAGACTGCCGTCAAGCGCGGCGGCCAATAGTGCGCGGGTTGCCTTGATCGGCATGCGGTGGCCTTCACCGTACGGCCCGCCGGTCCAGCCGGTATTGACCAGCCAGCATGTGGCACCATGTTCGGCAATCAGCTTTTTCAGCAGATTACCGTAAACGCTCGGGTGGCGCGGCATGAAGGGCGCGCCAAAACAGGTCGAGAACGTCGCCACGGTGCCTTTGACACCTTTTTCGGTGCCGGCCACCTTGGCGGTGTAGCCGGACAGGAAGTGATACATCGCCTGGTGCGGTGTCAGGCGCGCGATCGGCGGCAGGACACCGGAGGCATCCGCGGTCAGCATGATGACATTCTTCGGATGCGGCGCGGTCCCGTCTTCCGATGCGTTCGGAATGAAATGCATCGGATAGGCCACCCGGCCATTTTCGGTCAACGAGACATCGTCGAAGTCCGGTGTCCGCGTGTCGGCGTCGACCATGACGTTTTCAAGCACCGAGCCCCAACGCTGTGTGGTCGAGTAAATCTCCGGTTCGGCTTCTGCGGACAGATTTACCGTCTTGGCATAGCAACCGCCTTCAAAGTTGAAGATGCCGTTTGGCGACCAGCCATGTTCATCATCGCCGACGAGCGTGCGTGATGCATCTGATGACAATGTGGTCTTGCCGGTGCCTGACAGGCCGAAGAACAATGCAGATGTGCCGTCGTCGCCGGCATTGGCCGAACAGTGCATCGGCATAATGCCTTTTTCAGGCAGGAAGTAGTTGAGCGTGCCGAATACCGACTTCTTGGTTTCGCCGGCATATTCACTGTCACCGATCAACACAAGTTTCTCGCTCAGATTGATGGCAATGACCGTTTCGGTGCGTGATCCGTGTTTTGCCGGATCAGCCTTGAAACTGGGCTGGTTGATGATTGTCAGTTCAGGTGTGAAATCCATCACCTCGTCTCGCGACGGGCGGCGCAGCAGGTACCGGATGAACAATGCGTGCCAGGCAAACTGTGTCACGACGCGGACCTTGATGCGGTGTTCAGGGTCGGCACCGCCATACAGGTCCTGGACAAACAGGCGCTTGCCCCTGGCATGGTCGAGGAAATCGGCTTTCAGGGCGGCAAAATGATCGGGAGACATGCCCTTGTTGTTGTCCCACCAGATATTGTCTTCCGTGTTGGCGTCGCGAACGATGAACTTGTCCTGGGCGGACCGGCCTGTGTGCTTTCCGGTAACAACTGCCAGCGCACCGCTGTCGGTCACCATGCCTTCCTTCAGCTTGAGCGACATTTCGAAAAGCTGCGCGGCATTCAGGTTGTAGTGAACCTCCTGCGCCCCGCTGATCCGGGTTGTCTCTATAGGAAAGGCTGGATTGAAATGGCCTGTGTGTTGCAACGCGCTGCTCCTGACACAGTAATGAAAGACACACGGCACCTAACAGCCATGACTTTGTTCATTACGTCTGTGATCTCTTTTTCTGTGGATGAAACGGGTTGTGATTTCACGGCGCATCGCCCTCAACTGAACCCTGTATAAAAAGTAAACTAAGCAATCTTTTGATCGCCTTCAAGCAGTCAAAAGGATGATATGCGATTTCTGTTGATAGCGTAATTGTGGCAAATTTCGCAAAGCTGCCGGGGCTGACGGATTGTCGCGGCCTTCACGTTTTGGCCCCCGCACTTGTTATCTTTTGGCAGTGGCACCATATTCCGTCCATGTTTTACTTAGCGACAACGTAAAACATCCTGCCACAATTTGTGCCAGATCAGTCTTTACGGCTCGCCATCAGGACGGAGATAAAGCATTGGGAAAACGCATGCCAACAATTGCGCTCGTTGATGACGACCGGCACATTCTGACATCGGTGTCCATGGCACTGGAGGCAGAAGGTTACAGCACCAGCACCTACACCGACGGCGTTGCCGCGCTGCAGGGGTTGGAGGACACGCCACCAGACATGGCCATCTTCGATATCAAGATGCCACGCATGGACGGTATGGAGTTATTGCGGCGCCTGCGGCAGAAATCCGACCTTCCCGTGATCTTCCTGACCTCCAAGGACGAGGAAATTGACGAGTTGTTCGGCCTGAAAATGGGCGCGGACGACTTTATCCGCAAACCGTTCTCGCAACGCCTCCTGGTCGAGCGCGTCAAGGCAGTTTTGCGCCGCGCACAGAACCGCGAAGGCATCGAGGTTACCGGAGAAGCCAGCAAGATTATCGAGCGTGGCCGCCTGATGATGGACCCGGACCGCCATTCCAGCACCTGGGATGGAAGGTCCGTTACCCTAACGGTTACCGAATTTCTGATCCTGCAGGCGCTTGCGCAGCGCCCGGGCATCGTAAAAAGCCGCGATTCACTGATGGACGCCGCCTATGACGACCAGGTCTATGTTGATGACCGCACGATTGACAGCCACATCAAGCGGCTGCGCAAAAAATTCAAGGTAGTCGACGACGATTTCGACGCTATCGAAACGCTCTATGGAGTTGGATACCGGTTCCGCGAGATGTAAGCTCAACGTGGCTGGTGATCGTTGACTTGCCAATATGCCCGGCGGAAGATGGGCGAATTGACCAGATCAGGATGATTTCTGGTTGTAACGACCATAAATCACCCGATTGTTTGCAAAATACCAGACCATCCCGGGCTCACCTGAACCCGGGGTGGTCTGGCAGCGTTTCAGCAGGGACGGCCAATGACGATCCAGTCGGATCTTGGACATAACAAGCAGGCGACTCCGGTTTCTGAGCATGCGGTTTCTGAAAACATGTCGTCTGAGGAGCAGTTGACCCGGCCCGCTGCCTGGTGGGACCGTTTCGCACCGGCTCATCTGACAAGCCGCATTCTGATCATCAACCTGTGTGGCCTCATCATCCTGGTCCTCGGCATCCTGTTCTTCAATCAAAGCCGCAAGAGCCTGATTGACAGCCGCGTGCAAAGCCTGATGACCCAGGCCCAGATCATGGCAGCTGCGGTCGGTTCTTCGGTTTCAGTGGAAACCGACCAGCTCATTCTCGACCCGGAACAACTGATCGAACAGCAGCTCAACCCCAATGCGGCAGCGCCGGCAACTTCGGGGCAGACCGATTTCCTGGTAAACCCGGACCGCGCCGGGCCCGTACTGCGGCGCCTGGTATCAAACACCGACATTCGCGCTCACCTGTTTGACCGTGACGGCGCCATGATCGTGGACAGCCGTTATTTCTACGGGCGTGGCGAGGTCCTGCGGATCAACCTGCCGCCGCGCGACACAAAAGACGAACACTCCGTGTACGACACGCTATGGGACAAATTCAACGAGTGGTTCTTCGCTGTCGGATACAAGGAACAAAAGGAATATACCGCCACCAATGGCGGCGAGTTTGAAGAAATCCGCGCTGCCCTGAACGGGGCGTCGGTGTCGGTTGTGCGCGTCAACAAGAAGAAAGAGATCATTGTTGCCGTTGCGGTTCCGGTGCAGCGGTTCCGGGCCGTTCAGGGTGCGCTTGTGCTGACCACGCCGGGCGGCGAGATTGACGCGGTGCTGCGCGAAGACCTGCGGATCATCCTGTTTATCTTCATGTTCACTTCGCTCGTGACAATCATTTTGTCATTGCTGATGGCAGGCCATATCGCCGAGCCCATAAGACGGCTGTCCGGGGCTGCCGCCGCGGTGAGCCGCGGCCATGCCAAGCGCGTGGAAATCCCGGACTTTTCATCGCGGCGCGACGAAATCGGGCACTTGTCCGGTTCCCTGCGCGAAATGACCAGTTCGCTGTACAACCGGATCGAGGCCATCGAGGCGTTTGCCGCAGATGTCGCCCATGAACTCAAAAACCCCCTGACTTCGCTGCGTTCGGCCGTTGAAACCATTGAATATGCCCGCACGCCGGAACAGCGTGAACGTCTGGTTGCCATCGTCAAGGATGACGTCAAGCGGCTGGACCGGCTTATTTCCGACATTTCCGATGCGTCGCGACTGGATGCAGAACTGGCCCGCAGCGAGGCCGGTCCGGTCGACATGCGACAGCTGCTCGAGACCTTTGTTGAACTGGCCAATGAGACCCGGCGCGAAAACCAGCCCCGGGTAACGCTGAAAATCGAACCATTGCCAGGCGAGGTCTCGGACAAGGACGGATTCACAATAAACGGGCATGACAACCGGTTGGGCCAGGTCACGCGCAACCTGATCGCCAATGCGGTTTCGTTTTCCCCGGCAGACGGTGAAGTCGCCGTGACACTGCGGCGTAAAAAACGCAGTGTGGAATATGTCGTAGAGGACTCAGGACCCGGCATTCCACCAGCCAACCTGGAGCGGGTATTCGAGCGATTCTACACCGACAGGCCGGAAAATTCATTCGGCAAGAATTCCGGCCTGGGCCTGTCCATCTCACGCCAGATCGTGGAGGCGCACCACGGCACAATCCGGGCATCGAACCACTATGGCGGCCAGTCCGGCACCGGCAGCGATGCTGAAATCAGGGGCGCCCGCTTTACGGTACAGCTACCGGTTGAACGTTCTGCGTCCGACCTGCCTCGCCGCAAGTCCTGACACCTACCATGAACAACCCGGTTCCGGCCCCTATCACCACACATGGCACCTGCATCGCCTTGTCGTGCGCAGGGCACTCGGCCGGCATATTGCTACTGGGCGCACCTGGTACCGGCAAGTCATCGCTGGCCCTGCAGTTGATCGATCAACCGGGTTCCGGCGCCGGATCGGCGGAGCCCGTCCGCGGACACCTGGTGAGCGACGACCAGGTTCTGCTTGAAGACGTGGACGGTGCCCTCACAGCAAGTGCGCCACCCGCCATTGACGGACTGCTGGAAGTGCGCGGCATAGGCATTGTCAAGGTCGCCAAATCCGGTTTTCCAGTGCGCCTCGACATGGTCGTTGCCCATGCGGACGCGGCAGATATCGAGCGGATGCCGGAGCCTGCGGTCATAGAACTGGGCGGCCGGAACCTGCCGCTGCACGAAATCGACTTTTCAACCCCGCCGGCAGCGGCACAGGTACGCACCCTGGCCCTCATCCACTGGGGATTGGCGGCCTTAAGCATTTCGTGAGTATCCTTGGATCGGGCCTTGCAGACAATCACCGAAACGGTAATGTAACCATCCGTAAAACGAAAATACCGGCCCGCTGCCGGTAAATTTTACAGACTTGATACCAAAGGACCTAGTCAGGCTTTGCACATATGATCGGACTCGTACTGGTTTCACACGGCAGGCTGGCACAGGAACTGTGCAATGCGCTGGTTCATGTGGTGGGGCCTCAGGAAAACATCGAAGTCATCGGGATCGGGCCAGACGATGACGGGGATCAGCGTCGCGACGACATTCTGACAGCCATCAAGAAAGTCGATTCCGGAAAGGGCGTCGTTGTTGTAACGGACATGTTCGGCGGCACACCGTCCAATCTTGCCATTTCGGCAATGGATGACGGCGAGATAGAAGTGCTGGCCGGCGCAAACCTGCCAATGCTGATCAAGCTTGCCAGTGTGCGCGGGGCGCTGCCTTTGCAAAAGGCGGCCGAAGAAGCCCAGAATGCCGGGCGCAAATACATAAACCTGGCAGGAAGCCTGCTTGATCGATGACGACGGTGCGCGAGCTTGAGATTACCAACCGCCGTGGTTTGCATGCACGCGCTTCGGCCAAGTTTGTCAAATGCGTCGAGCAGTTCGATGTCGACGTGACAGTATCCCATGACGGTCAAAGCGTGCCGGGAACATCAATTCTGGGTCTGATGATGCTTGCCGCATCAACCGGCACCATCATCAAGGTCGCCGCGACCGGCAAAGATGCAAAGGTCGCCGTTGAAGCAATTACCGCCCTTTTGGCCGACCGGTTTGGCGAAGACCGGGAAGACAATGCCGCCGACAGCGCTGCTGCCACAGGCGATATATAAAGATTTATTTATATGTTCATTGCGATCCGGGCCGCGTCCTGATATAGAGCGCGCAAATAAAAGTCCTATTGCACAATTCACACAGGAATTGCTGATCATGACCAGCTCGAACGATTATGCCGTCGCCGATATTTCCCTTGCAGGATTTGGCCGCAAGGAAATCACCATTGCAGAAGTTGAAATGCCGGGACTGATGTCTGTGCGCGAAGAATACGGCACTGCCCAGCCTCTCAAGGGCGCCCGTATCGCCGGCTCCTTGCACATGACCATCCAGACAGCTGTCCTGATCGAAACACTCGTGGCGCTGGGAGCAGAAGTGCGCTGGGCGTCATGCAATATCTTCTCGACCCAAGATCACGCCGCCGCCGCCATTGCCGAACGCGGCATACCGGTTTTTGCCCACAAGGGTGAAACACTGCAGGAATACTGGGATTTCGCCGACAAGATCTTCGACTGGCCGGACGGCGAAACAGCCAACATGATCCTGGACGACGGCGGCGACGCCACCATGTACATCCTGATCGGCGCCAAGGCTGAAAAGGACATTTCCGTGCTGGATAATCCCGGTAATGAAGAAGAAGAAATCTTCTTCGCGACCATCCGCAAACGCATGGAGCGCGACCCGGGCTTCTTCACCAGGGCACGTGCGGCCATCAAGGGCGTGTCCGAAGAAACCACGACCGGTGTGCATCGCCTGTATGAGCTGGAAAAGAAGGGCGATCTGCCGTTCCCGGCCATCAATGTCAACGACAGCGTGACCAAGTCGAAATTCGACAACAAATACGGTTGCCGCGAATCACTGGTGGACGCCATCCGCCGCGGCACAGACGTCATGCTTGCCGGCAAGGTGGCAATCGTTGCCGGATACGGAGACGTCGGCAAAGGGTCAGCACAGTCCCTGGCCGGTGCCGGTGCACGGGTGCTGGTCACCGAAGTCGATCCGATCTGTGCGTTGCAGGCCGCCATGGACGGTTTTGAAGTGGTGACACTGGATGACGATATTGAACGGGCCGATGTCATTGTCACCGCAACAGGCAACAAGGATATCCTGACGGTGGAACACATGCGCCGCGTCAAGGACATGGCAATCGTGTGCAATATCGGCCACTTCGACAATGAAATTCAGGTCGCAGGCCTGAAAAACTTCAAATGGACCAACGTCAAACCGCAAGTGGACATGATCGAATTTCCCGCCGGCAACCGGATGATCCTGCTGTCTGAAGGACGCCTGGTGAATCTCGGCAACGCGACAGGCCATCCGAGTTTCGTCATGTCCGCTTCCTTTGCCAACCAGACGCTGGCGCAGATCGAGTTGTGGACCAAGGGTGATCAGTACAAAAATTCGGTCTACGTGCTGCCCAAGCATCTCGATGAAAAGGTTGCCATGCTGCATCTGTCCAAGATCGGTGCCAAGCTGACCAGGCTCTCCGAAGAGCAGGCAAGCTATATCGGCGTCACCCCGGACGGCCCGTTCAAGCCGGAAACCTATCGTTACTAGATCAGCATGATTTTTGGTTGAACCAACCAAAAATCATAAACCTGACCGCTTTCAAAGTAACAGAGCAACTCTATAGGTACTATCGAACCCATGTTGCTCTGGCGCTGTTTCCGATATCCCCAGACGTTTTCCAGAGCGCACTGTCCCGTTGATAAGATTTCAACGGGGTAGTGTGCTTTTTGCTCCCATGCGGCTATACCTGTCACGGGACATTGCGTGTTCGATTCGCACGGGGACGCACAGCATGCTGCAGTAACCCCGATATGGGTGAGTGAAGTTGCTTTGCGTTCGGGACAACAGGCATTCACATTAATGCGTAGAGTTGCTCTAACACTTTGGAATCGAGTACCTTTTCTTCTGTCAGGTGATTCCGTCTGACTGGAGGGTGCTCCAGGAAAAAACGTTTTCAGGGGGCCTGAAACGCTTTGCACTTTGTGCGAGACACTGGCAGGGGGTCATGTGCGGCAACACTGATAGTTGCCGCGACAGCCGGATTGTGTGCGCTGCCGTCCCATGCTGTCGCCCAGAGCTTTTTGAATACAACGGTTTCCGTCCAGAACAGCTATGCTTTTGCAACCCTGCTTTTGTCGGCAGTTGTGATGCTGTGGGCTTTCATCGCAGTGCGCCGCATTACGACGGGCAAAACCGAAGCTGAGGCCAGAATTGCCGGGCTGGAAGCAGACCTGAACGAGGCGCAGGCCATCATCAACGCCGAGCCAAGCGTGCTGTTCATCTGGCGGACCAGTCAGGGTGCACCGGATACCATCACCGGTGATTTGCGCGGCACGGTTCAACTGAATACCGAACTGGAAAATCTGGCCGAGTTTTCCAGTTGGCTTGATGAGGAATCCATCGGCGCCATGGAAAGCGGGCTGGATGTGCTGCGCTCGGCCGGTACGCCGTTCAACATGGCCCTGAAGACCCTGGATGGCGAACTGGTCGAAGCAGACGGCCGCGTCGCCGGCGGTGTCGCGACCATGCGCATCAAGCCATTGTCCGGTGAACGGCGCGACACAAAGGAGCTGATGTTCGATGCCAGGCGCCTGGGCAAACAGGTTGAACGGCTGAGTTCAATGCTCGACAAGGCGCCGTTTCCGGTGTTTCTGCGCGACGAGGCCGGTAGCCTGGTCTGGGTAAACCAGGCCTATATGGACGCTATTGAACATTCAGATATCGACGAGGTGATTTCGCAAAACATTTCCCTCATCGACCGGGAAGCCTTCAAGCTGGTTTCTACCCAAGCCGGTAACGAGCGCTCGATTTCCCGCGGTGCCGCAGTTGTGGCAGGCGCCAAACGCATTCTGGAACTGGTGGAAGTGCCGTTCGACAACACGACCGCCTCGTTTGCGCTGGACATGACGCGCCTTGAAGACACCCGCAAGGAGCTGGATCGCCAGATTCGCTCCCATGCCAGTACGCTGAACAAGATCACGGCAGCCATAGCCACCTTTGCAGCGGACCAGAAGCTGTCGTTCTACAATGCCGCCTTTGCGCAATTGTGGTCGCTGGACACAAAGTGGCTCGACACGCACCCCAGCCATGGCGAGATTCTCGACCGGCTGCGCGAGGAACGCAAACTGCCTGAACAGGCCAATTACCGGAGCTGGAAAACAGAGCAGCTTGCGTCCTATGCGCGCCTGGATACGCCGGACGAATTGTGGCACCTGCCGGATGGCCGGTCCCTGCGCGTGGTGTCCGAGCAGCCGCGCTCCGGCGAGGTCTCGGTGTTGTACGAAGACGTGTCCGAGAAGATACAGCTTGAAAGCCGCTACAACGAGCTGATCGGCGTACAGCGCGAGACGATCGACAACATGCATGAAGGGCTGGCGCTGTTTGGCACAGACGGTTGCCTGAAACTCTTCAACCCGACATTCGGCCGTTTCTGGCAACTGGACGAAGCCTTTCTCGATAAACGCCCGCACGTGGTTGAAGTGTTTCAGCAATGTGCCCGGCTGATGCCGCAGCAGGATATGTGGAACGAGGTCAAGCTGGCCGTTACATCGCTGTCCGACAGCCGCAGACCGCTTCAGGACCGGCTGATCCGCCCGGACGGCATGGTGCTGGATTACAATGTCGTGCCGTTGCCCGACGGCAACACGCTGATAACCTATGTGGACGTAACTGCCAGTTCGGGTATTGAACGTGCACTGCGCGAGCGCAATGAGGCGCTGGAAGCCGCAGACCGGCTCAAGACCGGCTTCCTGTCAAATGTGTCCTATGAACTGCGCACGCCGCTGAACTCGATCTTGGGATTTGCCTCGATGCTGTCGGCCGGTATTGCCGGTGAACTGGCTCCGAAACAATCGGAATATGTTGCCGACATTCAGTCATCATCAAATGATCTGCTGGCGGTCATCGACGCCATTCTAGACCTCACGACCATTGATGCAGGCGCCATGGAACTGCGTCTGGAGACGATTGCGGTCGAAGACCTGTTGTCGGATGTCGCCAATGATTTCTCCAGGCGTATCGACGAACGGGATCTGACGCTGAACATAGAGATTGCCGAAAACGCCGGGTCGCTGAAGGCCGACAGCCGGCGGCTTCATCAGACCATCGGTCACCTGTTGTCGAATGCCATCGGCTTTTCGCCAACCGGCGCCACAGTGCGCATGGGCGCCCGGCGCGACGGCAGCGATGTACTGTTGTGGGTAGCTGATAACGGCAGGGGCATGGATGATGAATTCCAGAAAAAGGCGTTTGAACGGTTCAATGCGAAACCGCTTGCGGGTGGCCATCGCGGCCCCGGCCTGGGCCTGGCACTGGTGAAGAGTTTTGTGGAACTGCACGGCGGGTCGGTCCGCCTGATGTCAAAGCTGCAACAAGGTACAACCGTCATTTGCAGGTTACCGGATTCAGGACCGCGCGAGGTGATTCCTCCCGGCAGCATTGAACAGCCCCGATCTGTGTCGATGAATTGAACACCATGATATCAACCAGGGTCAGCGAGCCGGGCTTGCGAATAGAACTAGCGGACGAGGCAGCCAGCGAACGCCTTGCGGCCGGACTTGCCATGCTGGCGGGCAAAGGCGATCTGATTGCGCTTGAAGGCGACCTTGGAGCCGGCAAAACCACAATTGCCAGGAGCTTTGTACGCACCCTTGCCGATAACCCGGCACTGGAGGTACCAAGCCCGACTTTCACCCTGGTTCAGACATACGAACTGGACGGGATGAGCGTGGCACACATGGATTTCTACCGGCTGGAGGAACCGGCGGAGATCGACGAACTCGGTATCGACGAAGCGCTTGATACAGGCGCCGTGATTGTCGAATGGCCATCGCGTGCTGCCGATTTGCTGCCGCCCGGCGGATTGCTGATCGAGCTGAGCGAAGAGGACGGTGGGCGCAGCGCCCGGTTGTCCAGCAGCAATGAGAATTGGTCTGCGCGCCTCGGCAAGCTGCAGCACATTGACGACCTGCTGGCAGCAAGCGGCTGGCAGGCTGCAACCCGTCACAAAATGCCGGCCGACGCCTCATCGCGGCGCTATGAGCGCCTGAGCGGCGGGCCGGGCGGTGCCAGCGGCCTACTGATGGACATGCCGTCGCGTCCCGACGGCGACCCCGTCCGCAACGGCCTGCCCTACAGCCGCATTGCGCATCTGGCGGAGGACATCCGTGCTGTTGAAGCGGTCAATCGCGGCCTGCTGGCGCAGGGCCTTTCCGCACCGGAAATCCATGCCATCGACACCCGCAACGGGTTCGCGGTCATCGAAGATTTCGGGGCGGTGAGTTTCCGGTCGCTGCTCGACGACAGCGAGCAGTTTCCGCTGTGCCTGACAGCTGCGGTGATGATGCTGGCCAATCTGGCCCAGGCCAACTGGCCCGAGCGGATTGAATTGTCTTCGGGCGATGCCTACCAGCTGTCGCACTACGATATGGATGCACTGCTGATCGAGGCGGAATTGTGCCTTGACTGGTACTGGCCGCACGTGAGCAGCAAGCCTGTTGATGACCGGGCGCGCGATGAATTCATGGCCGCATGGCACGATGTTCTGCAACTGGTGCAGACCAGTCAGCCGGTCTGGGTGTTGCGAGATTTTCATGTCGACAACCTGTTCTGGCTGCCGCAGCGTGACGGCGACCGCAAGATTGGCCTGATCGACACGCAGGACTGCGTGCTGGGCCATCCGGCCTATGATCTCGCGTCATTGCTGCAGGATGTTCGGGTGACGATCCCCGCTCAGGTCGAACGGGACTATTATGACATGTACGTTGCAGCCCGAGGCGCTGATGACGAGAGCTTTGACACCGGCTCTTTCGCGGCGGCCTATGCCATACTGGGGGCTCAGCGCGCCACCAAGATACTGGGGATTTTCGCCCGTCTGAATGCACGCGACGGAAAACCTGCCTATCTCAGGCATTTGCCGCGCGCCAGTGATGTGCTGGAGCACAATCTGCGCCATCCCGCCCTTGCCACGGTGAAGGCATGGTTTGACGAACATCTGCCGCGTACCTTGCGTGAGGATGCCGGATCATGACCGGTTCACGCGCCATGGTGCTGGCAGCGGGACTGGGCACCCGCATGCGGCCTCTGACGCTTGACCGGCCAAAACCGCTGATCGAGGTTGCCGGCAGATCACTGCTGGATCGCGGCGTGGACGTGCTGCAGCGTTCAGGTGTGACGCACATGGTCGTCAACAAGCACTACCTGCCTGACCAGATACAGGCCTGGGCAGGCAACAGACACGATCTGGACATCACGGTGCAGGATGAAACGGCTGAACTGCTGGATACCGGCGGCGGTGTGGCGCGGGCATTGCCGCAACTGGGCGAGGAACCGTTTTTCGTGCTGAACTCGGATTCGTTCTGGGTGGACGGGCCCACGCCGGCACTGCAACGCCTGGCGGCACTGTGGGATGACGGTGCGATGGACTGTCTGCTATTATTGTCCGGCAAAGCCCGTTCGATCGGTTTTGACGGGCCCGGTGATTTTGAAATGAACACAAGCGGACAACTGTCGCGCCGCAGCGACGCCACCGCATCACTGGTCTATGCCGGTGCCTATATGGTGCATCCGCGATTGTTCGCCGACGCGCCGGACGGCGCCTTTTCCATGAACCAGCTGTGGAACCGGGCAATTGCCAATCAGCGCCTTTACGGCATGGAGCACGATGACTGGTGGCTGCATGTCGGCACGCCGGCAGCCATCGACGAAGCAGAAGACAGGCTGGCCGCGCTGGGCGCAGCATGACGCAGCCCGCCACAGCGTCTGTGTTCACCATCCCACCGTCGTGCGGTTTCCTGCCAAGCCTTGTTGCATCCATCCTTGCAGGGCACCTGCTGCCGGGCCCCGCCGGCGCTCCCGACCCGCTTGAGTTGAGCACCTGGACAATTCTGTTGCCGACACGGCGCGCCGTGCGGGCCTGCCGCCAGGCCTTCATCGAGATTGACCCCGGCACAGCACGCCTTTTGCCGGTCATTCGCGCACTGGGGGACGTGGACGAGGATGAAATCCATATAACCGGCGCCTATGGGCCAGGTGCAGCAGGTGATCTGGACCTGCCGCCCGCCGCCACACAGGTTCAGCGGCAGTTCCTGCTGACACGCATTGTGCGCGACTGGGCGCGATCCAACCCCGTCAGTCCGGCGGCACGTGCCGTCAATGACAGCATTTCGCACGCCCTGCAGATGGCCGGGTCGCTGGTGCATCTGATAGACAGCCTTGAGACAGGCGACATTACGCTGGCGGATTTACCCAGGCTGCTTGCCGGTGATCACGAGATGCCGCTGCATCGCAACGAGGCTGCCGATTTCCTGGAAATCATTTCTCAAACCTACCCCGCCGCGATGGCCGAAGCGGGCCTTACGGGTCCACAGGCGCGCCGCTCCGCCCTGTTGCAGGCAGAAGCGCAGAGATTGCGGCGGCGCCCGCCTGCGGGACCGGTGATTGCTGCAGGTTCTACCGGATCGGTACCTGCAACCGCTGAGTTGCTGGTGACAGTTGCCAATCTGCCGCGCGGCGCGGTCATATTGCCTGGTCTTGACCGCAGACTGGATGCCGAAAGCTGGGCCGGCATCGAAATTTCGCCGCAACACCCGCAGTACGGCATGCGGGAACTGCTTGAAAAGTTCGGCGTTGAGCGCAGCGAAGTGACCTACTTGCCGGGCTTGCAGGTGACCGAGGCCGGCCGGGCGCGCGCCGTGCTTGCATCAGAGACGATGCGGCCCAGCGAAGCGACCCACCTGTGGAAGAACCTCGCAAGCTGCAGCGACAAGTTCAGGCTTGCCTGCCAGGGCATCACCGAACTGGTATGCCCTGAAATGCGCGAACAGGCCTTGATGATCGCGATGCTGATGCGCAAGGCGCACGATGAACACCGCCCGTGTTCTCTGATAACCCCGGACCGGCAACTGGCACGCCGGGTCACATCCGAGCTGACGCGCTGGGACATTCATGTCGACGACAGCGCCGGTGAACCACTTGCCGGGACCGAGCAGGGGATATTTTTCCGGCTGGTGGCTGATGTATGTGCACCTGCTGCGCGGGCGCACGACGTGGTTGCCCTGCTCGGCCACAGGTTGATGGCAGATGAGCTGGTTGCCGGAACCGACATGCGCTCACTGGCGAAAATACTGGAAATTGTGCTGTTCCGGCAGCTCCCGGGCGGTCATCATCTGCGCGGCCTGGCAGGGCGCATTTCACAGGCAAAATCACTGGCGCAAGACCCCTTTGCTCATCCGCTGGCGAAGAATACCCCATCAGAACAATGGGATATGCTGACGGCACTGGCGGCGCGGCTTGAACAGGTCATGACGCCTTTGCTGGATCTGTCGGCCACCAGCGACGGCGGTCCGCTGGCCGGCATGCTGCACGCGCATGTTTCAGTTGCCGAGGCTCTCAGCGCCGGGGCCACCGGTGTACCTGACAGGTTGTGGGCGGGTGAGGCAGGTAACGCGCTTTCAGAGACATTGCGCGAACTGCTGGATCATGCAGCGTCGGCACCGGCCATGCCCCATGCCGACTATTGCAGTTTCATTACCGATACCTTGCGCACCGTACCGGTGCGCCGGCGTTATCCGCTGCATCCGAAGCTGCAGATACTGGGCCTGCTGGAGGCTCGTCTGGTACAGACGGAACTGGTTATTCTCGGCGGACTGAACGAGGGCACCTGGCCGGGAAACGTTGATCCGGGCCCGTGGCTGTCGCGCCCGCAACATGTGGCTGTCGGCCTGCAACTGCCCGAACGCCGGCTGGGCCTGGCGGCACATGACTTCGTGCAGGGCCTTGGCGCCGAAACCGTGGTGCTGACCTGGGCTCGCAAGGTCAACGGAACCCCCGCGGTGGCGTCACGCTGGCTGTTGAGGTTGAAGGCTGTACTGGCAGCGGCGGGTCTCAAGGACGCGTTGCAGCCTGATCCGGCAACTGACTGGGCCGGTTGGGCGCTGGGCCTGGATTGGCATGCAAAGATGGCAACCGGCGAAAAACCTGCCGCCGCACTGCCGCCGAAGCCGGTGCCACCGGTTGCAGCCCGTCCGCGCCGATACTCGGTTTCCAGGGTCGAACGACTGATGCAGGATCCCTACTGGCTTTATGCAAATGCCATACTGAAGCTGAAACCGCTGCCGCCACTAGATAGCGAACCGGGTGCGGCCGAACGCGGCCAGCTTGTCCATGCGGTGGTGGAGAGATTCACCGACCAGTATCCAGCTGAACTGCCTGACAATGCACAAGCAATCATGCGTGATATCGCGGTGAAACTGATTGGTGGCTTTGCACCGGATCCCGCCCTGCGGGCACTGTGGCTGCCGCAGGTGTGGCGGATGACCGACTGGTTCTGCGACCAGGAAGCAAGCTTGCGCGTGGGCGTCACCTCGCAGCTCACCGAACTGGATGGAAGCCACGCGTTTCAGGTCGATGGCGAAGATGTTAATCTGACAGCCCGTGCTGACCGCATCGACCGGCTGCAATCAGGCTCGCTTCGCATCGTCGACTACAAGACCGGAGGCGCCAGCCTGATGGCGCTCCATGACAGAAACGGCAAGCAACGCAAGAGCTACAAGCCACAACTCTACCTGGAAGGCTGGATTGCGCGGCAGGGCGGGTTTGCGAAATTGCCGGCCACGCAGGTTGAAGAGCTTCTGTATATTCGCCTGTCAGGAGGAGATCCGCCCGGTGCGCTGATCGGACCGTCAGGCAATGTGGACATTGCAGACGAGATTGAAAAAGCTGCCGACGGCGTTCGTTCGCTTATTGCCAGCTATCTGAACGCCACGCAGGCCTATCCGGCCCGGGCCGGCGAGGAAGCCTGGAACCGAAAGGGTGACTATGACCACCTGTCGCGGTGGCGCGAATGGGGCCAGGGCAGCGACCACGGCTCGGAAGCCGGAGACGGCGAATGAGCGCAACCGCTGAATTCGAAACTGCCAGACGGCAGCAGGACCTTGCATCAGGACCTGAGGTTTCGGCGTTCGTGCCGGCAAATGCCGGTGCCGGCAAGACCCACGTGCTGGTCGGACGTGTCATCAGACTGCTGCTCAACGGAGTGCAGCCGGAACGCATTCTGTGCCTCACCTATACCCGGGCGGCGGCCGCTGAAATGTCTGAACGCCTGTTTGAAAAACTGTCAGGCTGGATTGCAAGGGATGATCGTGAGCTGAGCGCATTGATCCGCAAGGATATTGCGCAATCCGATATGGAGGTACGCAACCTCGACGAGGCGCGCAGGCTGTTTACCCGCGCCCTCGAGACGCCCGGCGGCCTGAAGGTCCAGACAATCCATGCCTTCTGCGAGCGCCTGCTGCAGCGGTTTCCGATCGAAGCAGGCGTGGTACCCGGTTTTCACGTGTTGAGCACCACCGACAGCCGCGACCTGATGGCATTGGCGCGCGCACAGGTCCTGACCCGCGATGACGACAGGGTTCGGGATGCTGTATCGACGATCACACCGTTCGCCAATGAACAGGCATTTTCCGGCCTGCTTCACGAACTGCAAAAGCACGCCAGCAAGCTGCTGGCTGCCTTCGGCACCCGGGAGACGTTTCCGCAGCTGACGGCCCAGCTCAACCTTCTGTTCGGCCTGACCGGAGAAGAAACGTCACAGGACATTGCGCAGGAATTTGCAGCGCAGCTCGACAAGTCCTCCCTGCTCCATGCAGCCACGCTGATGGCAAGCGACGCCGCGGTGACCAATACCAATCAGGCGGCGCTGATCACCCGGTTGCTGGAAGCTCAGAGCCCCCAGGATGTCCTGTCGATTGCCAGGCAGATTGCGCTGACCGGCAAGGGTAAACCGAAAGGTGATACAGCCCTGGTGACCAGGAAACTGGACGAACGCCATCCGGAATGCCGCGAGGCGTTGCTGAAGCTGCGAGAGCTGTTGCTGGCGGCGCTGGAAAGCGTCAACGCGCTGTTGATCGTACGTTCCACCAGCGCACTGGTCTATCTCGGGCTGGAAATCATCGCCACATTCAACAAGCTGAAGCAGAACCTTGCGGCTTACGATTTTGAGGACCTGATCCACCAGACGGTTGACCTGCTGCACCATAATGCCGACGCCGCCTGGGTACTGTACAAGCTCGACGGTGGACTGGATCACATTCTGATAGACGAGGCCCAAGATACCAGCCCCGATCAGTGGCAGATCATCAACGCGCTGACGGAAGAGTTTTTTGCCGGTGAAGGCGCGCGCGGCGGGCTGGCAAGGACCATGTTTGCCGTCGGCGACCGCAAGCAGTCGATCTATTCGTTCCAGGGTGCCGATCCACGGGAGTTCGACAAGCAGGCGGGGCTTTACGAAACGCTGATCAGCAATGCCGGAGAAACCTATCGCGAAGTACCGCTCGAACACTCCTTCCGCTCCAGCGAACTGGTGCTGCATGCCGTGGACCTGGTTTTCAGGCGCGATGATGCCAGCAAGGGCGTAACGTCGGAAATCCAGCCGGAGGTGCGGCACCTGCCAATCCGCAAAGGTGAACGGGGGCTGGTCGAGATCTGGGATCTTGAGCGTGGCCAGTCGGATGACGACGTTCAGCACTGGGCACCAAAATCAGGTGAGATCGTCGATCCGCCGCATCTGGTGATGGCACGCCGCATCGCGGCAACAATTGCGGCCTGGACGCAAAACCAGCCGCCTGAAATGTTGAAGGAAAACCGCCCGGTCCGGCCGTCCGACATTCTGATACTGGTGCGCCAGCGGTCATACCTGATGGCGGCAATCGTGCGGGCCCTGAAGGAGGCCGGTGTGCCGGTTGCCGGTGCCGACAGACTGAAGCTGCTCGATCACATCGCGATCCAGGATCTGATGGCGCTGGCCCAGGCCTGTATTCTGCCGCAAGACGATCTCAACCTTGCCGGCGTGTTGAAAAGCCCGTTGTTTACCCATGATGACGGTGTCACGCGATTTGACGACGACAGCGACCTTTTCGCACTGGCCCACCAGCGCGAACCAGGCAGCATATGGAACAGGCTGGAAAAAGCCGCCCGGGCGGGCAAGCCGTACAGCGGCGCTTTTGAGCAATTGACCCGCTGGCGGAAACAGGCTGCACGATCCGGTGTGTTCAACTTCTATTCAGCGGTTTTGTCCCGCGACGGCGGCAGGCGGGCCCTGCTTGGCGGACTCGGGCCGGAAGCCGCCGACCCGGTAGATGCCTTTCTGCAACTCGCTCTGGAATATGAACAGCAACACGCGCCGTCACTGGCCGGTTTCCTGGCCTGGCTTGAAGCGACCCAGGCCGACATCCGACGCGACATGGACCAGGCCGGCGGCGAAGTGCGGGTCATGACGGTTCACGGAGCGAAGGGTCTGGAAGCGCCCATCGTGTTCCTGCCGGATACCTGTTCGGCCCCGGAGGCCAGAAAAATCGACAGTGTCCTGTTCACCGAAACCCACATTCCGGTGTGGCGGCTGAAATCGGACTACGCGACCGGTGTAACGGACGCGCTCAGGGACAAGGCCTTTGCGGGTCTGATGGAAGAGTACAACCGATTGCTCTATGTTGCGATGACCAGGGCCCGCTACCGGCTTTATGTGTGCGGCTTCGTCAAGCCAAGGAGCAAGACTGCACCGGCTGATGCGCCGGACGCCAGCTGGTATGCCATGATGCACGCAGCACTTACCGGCAGTGAAACTCCCCTGTTGCAGCAGCACGTCGATAGCAACGATGTCCGCACCTGGCGGGCCGGCCAACCGCAGGTCAGCGACGACAAGGAAAGCTCAGCCGACAGTGCGGCTGAGGCCAGCGTGCCGCCTGAATGGGCACATGCCCCGGCACGCAGCGTTGCTGCGCCCAGTCGCTGGCTGGCCCCGTCACGCATGGATGCCGCTGGTGAAACCGACGAGGGATGGAGTGGCGAAACGGCATTGTCGCCACTGGCGCCGCGCACCGACATACGGTTCCGCAGGGGCCAGTTGGTGCACCGGCTGCTGCAATCCCTGCCGGAACTGCCGGAAGAGCAGCGCGAAGCCTCCGCCCACAGATTCCTGGCGGCCAACGGCGTTACCGAGCCTGAACTAGATACAACCGTGTCTGAAATCATGATGCTGTTTGCAGATGCGCGG
This sequence comes from Anderseniella sp. Alg231-50, assembly GCF_900149695.1. Lineage (NCBI taxonomy): Bacteria > Pseudomonadati > Pseudomonadota > Alphaproteobacteria > Hyphomicrobiales > Parvibaculaceae > Anderseniella > Anderseniella sp. Alg231-50. The sequence goes on from NZ_LT703003.1 coordinate 628,443, forward strand.
TTTGCCGCGGTGTTTTCCGCCGCCGCGCGGCCTGAAGTATCGATTGCTGCCATGATTGACCTGCCGGACCAGGAGAGGTTCGGCCTGACAGGCCAGATCGACCGGCTGCTGGTTGAACCTGACCGGGTGCTGGTGGTGGATTTCAAAACCAATCGTCCGCCGCCGGACAGCGTAAATGACGTACCTGACCTTTACCTGCGCCAGCTCGCGGCATATTCAAAGGCGCTGCAGCGGGTTTACCCGGGCAGGATCATTGAATGCGCCCTGTTGTGGACCGATGCACCCGCGCTGATGCCCGTGCCGGCCGCCATGCTGGATGAAGCCTGGCAAGGATCCGCGATCACAACGGCGTAAACAATGCCTCATGAGACTTGACCCGCGTCGGGTCAATACCTACTTGTTCAACACGTACAACTCTTGCACTGACGCCGATTCCCTCGAGTTCAGGGCAATCCTCTTTTAGAAAGGTTTTGCAACATGGCAACGAATGCTGTCACGGACGCCTCATTTGAAGACGATGTGATCAAGTCCGATACCCCGGTCGTGGTGGATTTCTGGGCGGAATGGTGCGGTCCCTGCAAGATGATCGGCCCGTCTTTGGAAGAACTGTCGGATGAACTCGGGTCTGACGTCAAAATCGTCAAGATCAACATCGACGAAAATCCGTCCGTACCCTCGAAGTTCGGCGTGCGCGGCATCCCGACACTGATGGTGTTCAAGGGCGGCGAAGTGGCATCGACACAGGTCGGCGCCAATCCCAAAGGCAAGATTGCCGAATGGATCAAGTCGTCCATCTGAGCGTCGACTGATTATTTGAATTCTGGATGAGTCCGGCAGGGCGCGATTTCGTTGAACCCGAAACCGCGCCCTATCTGCGTGCCGTACCGGATACCTGGCTCGGTGTTTCGTTGCGATGCAGCGCCAGCACATTGCCGGCAAGGTACAATGACCCGCCAATGACTATTCTGGCAGGTGTGTCGGCTCCTGTGATCTCGCCTGCAGCCCGCAGGGCATGTTCCAGGCTGTCATAGGGCCTCGCATCGAGCCCGGTCGCGATCGCATCACGGGCCAGCCCGACAGCCGGGATGGTATTTTCTTCACCCGGGATCGCGATGGCCATGACCTTCTGCACCAGCCCGGCGAACGGACCGAGATAGCCATCGGCGCGTTTTGTATTGAGCATGCCCGTTACCAGCACGAGCGGGCGCGGTGACCGCTCATCCAGGTCTGCCAGCGTATCCGCCACTGCGCGTCCCGCTGACGGGTTATGCCCGCCATCGAGCCATATTTCCGTACCTGCGGGCACCAGCGTGTGCAGGTAACCCGGTTCAAGCCGCTCCATGCGGGCAGACCACTTCACGCGTGCCAGACCCGTGGCAACATGGTCAGCGCTAATACGCCCATCCCGCAGCGTCCTTATTGCCGCGATTGCCAGACCCGCATTGTCGATCTGGAACCGGCCCGACAAAGACGGCAGGTCAAGGTCAAGCAGGCCGTTTTCGTCCTGAAACACCATGCGCCCGTACTGTTCGAAGCACTGGAAATCCTGACTGGCGATTTTCAGGGGTGCGCCGACCTTTGCCGCAACCGTCTCGATTGCCGCACGTGCTTCATCGTGCTGGATACCGACACAGGCGGGTCGCCCCTGCTTCAGTATCCCGGCCTTTTCCATCGCGATTTTCGCCAGCGTATCACCGAGATACTGTTCGTGGTCCATGTCGACCGGCGTGATGACGCTGACCGCCGGTTCCGCGACGATATTCGTAGCATCCAGCCTGCCACCAAGCCCCACTTCCAGCAGCACGTAATCTGCCGGCGTGCGAGCGAAAGCCAGCATGGCGGCAGCTGTTGTTATCTCGAAGAAAGTGATTGGCTCACCCGCATTGGCCTGTTCGCATTCCTCCAGCAGGTCAACCAGCGCCGGTTCCGCAATCAGGTCGCCGCCACCGGGGGCGCCCAGCGAGATGCGCTCGTGAAACCTGACGAGATGGGGCGAGGTATAGGCATGAGCACTCAAGCCCGCAGCCTCGATCATGGCGCGCATGCTGGCCAGCGTGGACCCCTTGCCGTTGGTGCCGGCTATGTGCACTACCGGCGGCAGCGACAGATGCGGGTTTCCCAACGCGTCGAGAATACGCCACATCCGGTCCAGCGACAGGTCGATTATCTTGGGATGCAGCTCAAGCAGCCGCATCAGGATGGCATCGCTGACGGCCATGTCGGATCAGGCCTCGGTGTCGGCTGGTACCGCTTCAGGCTGTGATGCCTCATCTGGCGCCGGCAACTGCACAGCTTGTGCAGGCGTCGGCTGCCGCATCAGCATGTGCAGTACGTTCGACAGCGTGGCGCGCAATTCATGCCGGTGCACAACCATGTCCACCATGCCGTGCTCGCGCAGATACTCGGAGCGCTGGAATCCGTCGGGGAGTTTTTCGCGGATGGTCTGCTCGATGACGCGCGGACCGGCAAAACCGATCAGTGCACCCGGTTCTGCGATGTGAATGTCACCCAGCATGGCGTAGGAGGCAGTAACGCCGCCGGTGGTCGGGTGTGTCAGCACCACGATGTACGGCACACCAGCCTCGCGCAAACGCTGCACGCCGACGGTTGTACGTGGAAGCTGCATCAGTGACAGGATACCCTCCTGCATGCGCGCGCCACCGGATGCCGCATACAGGATCAATGGCAGCTTGTTGTCTGCCGCCTCGAACATGGCGGTCACGATGCCCTCGCCTGCGGCCATGCCCAGCGACCCGCCCATGAAGGCGAAATCCTGCACGACAGCCACGGCCTCAAGCCCGTCAATATGGCCGCGGCCGGCAACAATGGCGTCCTTGCGGTCGGCCTTGGCGCGGGCTTCCTTCAGCCGGTCGGCATATTTGCGCTCATCACGGAATTTCAGCGGATCAACAACCACATCCGGCAGAGCAATGTCCGTCCACTTCTCATCGTCGAATGTATGCTTGAGCCGGGCTTCCGGCGCCATGCGCATGTGGTAACCGGAGCGCGGAATTACGAACTGGTTGGCCTCCAGATCACGATAGAACACCATCTCGCCGGTTTCCGGGCATTTCACCCACATGTTCTCCGGCACATCCCGTTTGGTGCCGAGAATGCCGCTGATCTTTGGCCTGACGAAGTTCTTGATCCAGTTCATAAGCGCCTATCCGTTCCGTCCCTGACGCACACCTTGTGCCAGTTCGCTGACCAGTTTTAGCACATTGGATACGGTTGTGTCCGTTGCAGCTCCCTCGGCGTCAAGGCTTTCCTTGATGGTGTTGACCAGGGCCGATCCTACCACCACCCCGTCCGCACCGGACGCAATGCCGGCCGCCTGTTCAGCCGAACGCACGCCGAAACCGACCGCAACCGGCAAATCCGTATGACGCTTGATGCGGGAAACCGCTTCATTGACCCGTGAAATGTCCGGTGCCTTGGAGCCGGTGATACCGGTTACCGACACATAATAGACAAAGCCGGAGGTATTGGTGAGCACCTTCGGCAGACGCTTGTCGTCGGTTGTCGGTGTCGCCAGCCGGATGAAGTTCAAACCCTCGTTCAGCGCCGGGATGCACAGTTCATGGTCTTCTTCCGGCGGCAGATCAACGACGATGAGACCGTCGACACCGGCAGCCTTGGCGTCCGCAATGAACTTGTCCACTCCATAGATGTAGATCGGATTGTAATACCCCATCAGCACGATCGGCGTGTCGTTGTCACCTTTGCGGAATTCACTGACCAGCTCCAGGGTCTTGATCATGTTCTGACCAGCCCCCAGGGCGCGCAGGGATGAAGCCTGGATGGCCGGGCCATCCGCCATCGGATCGGTAAACGGCATGCCGAGCTCGATAATGTCGGCACCGGCGCCCGGCAATGCACGCAGCAGCTCCAGCGAGGTGTCATAGCCCGGGTCACCGGCGGTGACGAAGGTGACCAATGCTGCCCGGCCTTGCGCCTTCAAGTCGGCAAAACGGGCTTCAATACGGGTTCCGGCACTCACAGCTTCACCCCCAGATGTTCGGCAACGGTAAATATGTCCTTGTCACCGCGTCCGCACATGTTCATGACCATCAGATGGTCGGCGGGTTTTTCCGGCGCTATCTGCATCACCTTGGCAAGGGCATGACATGGTTCGAGTGCGGGAATAATTCCCTCCAGCTTGCAGCACAGCTTGAATGCCTCAAGGGCTTCCTCATCGGTAGCGGAAATGTAGGTAACGCGACCGGTGTCATTGAGCCAGGAATGCTCCGGCCCGATGCCGGGATAATCCAGCCCGGCGGAAATCGAGTGCGCCTCGTTGATCTGGCCATCGTCGTCCATCAGCAGATAGGTGCGGTTGCCGTGCAGGACGCCAGGCCGGCCACCGGTGATCGAGGCTGCGTGCTCGTCGGTGTCGACACCGCGGCCGGCGGCTTCCACTCCGATGATTTCAACGGACCCATCATCGAGGAACGGGTGGAACAGGCCCATGGCATTTGAACCGCCGCCAATGGCCGCAATCAGCGAGTCCGGCAGGCGGCCTTCGCGCCTGTGCATCTGATCCTTGGTTTCACGGCCGATGACGGCCTGGAAATCGCGCACCATGGCCGGATACGGATGCGGGCCGGCGACCGTGCCGATGCAGTAGAAGGTGTCGTCCACATTTGACACCCAGTCCCGCAGTGCCTCGTTCATGGCGTCCTTCAGGGTCGAGCGCCCGGATGTGACCGGCACAACTTCGGCACCCAGGAGTTTCATGCGGAACACGTTCGGCGCCTGCCGCTCAACGTCCGTCGCGCCCATATAGACAATGCACTCAAGTCCAAAGCGGGCACAGGCGGTGGCCGTGGCCACACCATGCTGCCCGGCGCCGGTTTCGGCAATGATGCGGCTCTTGCCCATGCGCCTGGCCAGCAGGATCTGGCCCATGACATTGTTGATCTTGTGGGCGCCGGTATGGTTCAGCTCATCACGCTTGAAGTAGATTTTCGCACCGCCAAGATGTTCGGTCAGGCGCTCGGCAAAGTACAATGGCGATGGCCGGCCGACATAATGTTCCAGAAAGTCATCCAGTTCCTCCTGATAGGCTGGATCCTTCTGTGCTGCAGCATAGGCTGCTTCCAGTTCAAGAATGTTCGGCATCAGTGTTTCGGCGACAAAGCGGCCGCCGTAAATGCCGAACAAGCCGGTTTCATCCGGGCCGGTGCGATATGAATTGGGTGCAGACGTACTCATTTGTTCAACTCTCATTTACAACACGGCAGTGCCGGATAAAGACACGTGCTGCTCAAACTTCCAGACAGCCCGATCTGATGTTCTACCCGTGCTGGCGCACGGCCTCAATGAATTTCACGATGGCTGCGGCATCCTTGACGCCGGGCGAGGTCTCCACGCCGGACGAGACATCAACAGCCGGCGCGCCGGTAACGCGGATGGCCTCGCCGACATTGTCTGCTTCAAGCCCGCCCGACAGCATGAAACCCTCGCGCAGACCGCCTTGCGGCAGCAGGTCCCAGTCGAACAAGATGCCGTTGCCGCCGGGCAATGCATTGGCCAGCGTCTCCGGCGCCTTGGCGTCGAACAGCACCATCGCGGCAACCTCTTCATATGTGCTCGCTGCCTCGATATCCGCGGCATCCGCAACCTTGATGACCTTGATTACGGGAACGCCTGTACGGGCGTGTATCTCAGCAATGCGGTCAACCGTCTCCGAGCCGTGCACCTGAAAGAAATCGGGCTTCACCTCGGCGTTGATCCGGTCAATCAGCGCATCTTCAGCATCAACGACCACTGCCACGATTTTTGACCGACCGCGCGCCAGGGTAGCAAGACCCTGCGCCACCTGGGTTGAAACGTTCCGCGGACTGGGACCATAAAACATAAAACCCACGTAATCTGTACCTGCCTCAACTGCAGCGCGCACGTGGGCCGGGTCCGATAGGCCGCAGATCTTGATTTTTGTCTTGCTCACCGGCTCATCCTTCCAGGCTGGCTGCAATAGCTGCAGCGGCAGCAGCCGGATCCCCGGCCTGGGTAATCGGACGGCCGATGACCAGGATATCGGCCCCGTCGGCGCGGGCTGCGCGCGGTGTGGCTATGCGTTTCTGATCCTGCACCTCCGCTCCTGCCGGGCGCACACCGGGTACAACTGTCATGAATTCAGCACCACAGGCCGCCTTGATGGCCGCGATGTCGTGCGGCGAGCACACAACGCCGTCCAGGCCGGACTGTTTCGACAACCGAGCTAGCTTTACAACGGTTTGCGCCGTATCTGACGCGGGATCAAAACCTGCCGCGTGAATGTCTGCATCGGACAGGCTGGTCAGTATGGTCACACCGATCAGCCTGGCTTTGCCGTCGACTGCTTTCGCGGCAGCCTCAAGCATGGCCGGGCCGCCCGATGCGTGGACGTTTACTATCGCCGGTGCCGGGGCCAGCGACATCAAAGAGGTCAATCCTTGCGCCACCGTATTGGGTATGTCGTGCAATTTCAGGTCCAGGAACAACGGCACACCCTGCGCAGCAAGCTTTTCATAGCCAACCCGGCCCGCGCGATAGAACAGCTCCATGCCGACCTTTGCCATGCCGACATGGTTCTTCAACTTTCCGGCCATCGCAGCAGCCTGCGAAGGGTCGGGCGTGTCTAGCGCAACACAGATAGGATTCTGGAACATGACAACTCTTGGATTTCAGCCTGACACCACGGATGGGTTCGTCATGCCTGGCTTTTTTGGTTCACAACCGGCACAAGTCCTGTTGCGTCACTGGGTTTACGTTCGGTGGGAACGTCCGGTTTGGCGGTCTGGGCCAACCGCGCCGCCTTGCGCCACTTTCCCTGCCGCAGCCATACCACAACGCCGCCAACAATCATGCCGATAAACATGCCGGCAAACAGCAACAGGTAGGTGGGCATCGAAATTACCAACCAGGGGTCTGCCTTGTTGATCGGGTCAAACGAGACATCGGTCCAGTGGCGGTTGGCAACGGCGAAACTGACCAGCAGAACTGCCACCGGCGCGCCAATGATCCATGAAATTATGCGTTTTGCCGTCACGACAATTGTGCCTGTTCCAGAGTGCTGTACACCCGGCTCGTTCGCATGTGACGAGCCGTCTTGGTCTGTTAAACGTCCTTGCCGCCATTAAGGCGCTCACGCAACTCCTTGCCGGTCTTGAAGAACGGGACGCGCTTGGCTTCCACCTTGACCGGTTCACCGGTACGCGGATTACGGCCCTGACGGGCATCACGCTGTTTCACCGAGAACGCGCCGAAGCCACGCAACTCAACCCGATTTTCCTCCGCCATGGCTCCGGTGATTTCATCAAAAACCGTATTCACGATACGCTCAACGTCGCGATGAAACAGGTGCGGATGGCGTATTGCTATCTCCTGAATAAGCTCGGACTTGATCATGGCAAATTTACCCCCTCAGGGTTAAAACTAACTGTGTGATTGTTTTTGGCACAACATCGCGCCTCAAACCAGCAATTATCGCAAATTAGGGTGCCAAAGCACCAACAGCCCGTCAAGCTTTACCGTGCGGGCCTCAAGAGCATCGACCGCCGCGGAAAACCCGAGCCAGCTGGCGACCTTGCGCAGTCCAAACAGGCCCAGACTTCCGGCTCCGGTTGCCGGTGCCGGCTCCCAGTCGATGACTTTCATGTCCTTGGAAATCTTGTGCTCGGCTGACAACCATTCAATTGCTTCGTCCTCGCCGCCAAGCTTGTCTACGAGTTTGGCTGTCAGCGCCTGGCGCCCGGTAAACACTCGGCCATCAGAAATCAGCGTCATCTGCGGCCCAGACAGTTTGCGGCGTTCTTTCACCAGATCGGTGAACCACACGAAGCTGTCACGGATCATTGCATCAGTGACAGCAAGCGTTTCAGCCGTGGGATCGGAGAACATGTTCGGTTCCGCCTTCAGCGCACCTGACTTGCGGTTCTGCATGGCGATACCGATACTGTTCATCAGCTTCTCCACCTGCGCCCATTGAAAGATCACGCCGACAGACCCGGTGATGGAATTGCCACGTGCCACGATATGATCGGCTGCGATCGCCGTAATGTATCCGCCAGACGCGGCAACCGTGTTCATCACCGCCACGACCGGCCGGTCCTTGGCAATGATGCGCAGGCGCTCGTAGATGGCTTCAGAACCGGCTGTCGTGCCTCCGGGGCTGTCAATGTGAACCAGCAGCGCCTTGACCTGCTTGGCTTTCTCGATGTCGCGCAACATGTCGAGTGTCTTTGTATCACCGGTGATCACGCCTTCGACCCGGATGCGCGCGACATGGTCTGAACGTTTGCCCAGGCTGAAGCCCGACCCGTTGCTGCCATAGGCGAGCGCCACCAGCGTGACGACACCCAGCACAATACATATGGCGCGCCAGAACGAAACACGGCGGCGCATCTTGCGGCGAACGATCAGATTATCAACGTCAAGGGACATGGGGCGGGTTTCCGGTTGGTTGGAGCTGACTGGTTGTAAGGAACAATGTAGTGAAATCAAGATCGTCCTTCAATCTGCACTTCACAGATTGGAGAAAGAGGATCGGCCGGCATGAGATCGTCCTTCAATCTGCACTTCACAGATTGGAGAAAGAGGATCGGCCGGCATGAGATCGTCCTTCAATCTGCACTTCACAGATTGGAGAAAGAGGACCGGCCGGCATGAGATCGTCCTTCAACCTGCACGTCGCAGACCGGAAAACAAAAAAAACCGGCCAGCAGATACCTGCTGACCGGTTGTTAGTGTCACTGGTGCAGAAACGCGGGCATCAGTCTTCCGACTTTTCGTCCGCGCCTGCCTTGTTCAAAGCCGCACCCAGAATGTCGCCGAGCGACGCGCCGGAGTCCGAAGACCCGTACTGTTCGACGGCAGCCTTTTCTTCTGCGATTTCCAGAGCCTTGATCGACAGACCGACCTTGCGGGCCGCCTTGTCGAACTGGGTGATGCGGGCATCGACCTTCTCACCGACGGCAAAGCGCTCAGGACGCTGTTCCGAGCGGTCACGAGCCAGGTCAGAGCGGCGGATGAACGCAGTCATGTCGGTTTCTGCGATCTTCACCTCGATGCCGTTTTCCTGCACTTCGGTGATTTCGCAGGTCACGGTCGCACCCTTGCGCATGCCACCGGAGGCAGCACCTTCCATCGGATCGCCGCCAAGCTGCTTGATGCCCAGCGAGATGCGCTCCTTTTCCTGGTCCACGTCAAGCACGATGGCCTTGACCATGTCGCCCTTGGTGTAGTCCTGGATGGCTTCTTCACCGGACCGGTTCCAGTCCAGGTCGGACAGGTGAACCATGCCGTCGACATCGCCTTCAAGGCCAATGAACAGGCCGAACTCGGTGATGTTCTTGATCTCACCTTCAACGTGGGTGTTCTGCGGATAGCGTTCTGCAAACGATGCCCACGGATTGTCGGTGGTCTGCTTCAGGCCGAGCGAGACACGGCGCTTTGCCGGATCGACTTCGAGCACTTCCACTTCGATTTCTTCCGATGTGGAAACGATCTTGCCAGGATGCACGTTCTTCTTGGTCCAGCTCATTTCGGAAACGTGGACAAGACCTTCAATGCCTTCTTCCAGTTCAACGAATGCACCGTAATCGGTGATGTTGGTGACACGGCCCTTGACGCGCATGCCGACCGGATACTTGGCTTCGACGCCTTCCCATGGATCGCTTTCAAGCTGCTTCATGCCGAGGCTGATGCGCTGGGTTTCAGGGTTGATCTTGACGATCTGCACCTTGACGGTCTGGCCAACGGCGAGAACATCGGTCGGATGGTTGACGCGCTTCCAGGAAATGTCGGTGACGTGCAGGAGACCGTCAATGCCGCCGAGGTCAACGAACGCACCGTAGTCGGTGATGTTCTTGACCACGCCTTCGACCTGCTGGCCTTCGGCAAGGTTCTGAACCAGCTCGGAGCGCTGTTCGGCGCGGGTTTCTTCCATGATGGCGCGGCGCGACACAACGATGTTGCCACGGCGCTTGTCCATTTTCAGCACCTGGAAGGGCTGGGTCATGTTCATCAGCGGGGTCACGTCGCGAACCGGGCGAATGTCGACCTGGGATCCGGGCAGGAAGGCCACGGCTCCGCCAAGGTCCACTGTAAAGCCGCCTTTGACGCGTCCGAAGATAACGCCGTCAACGCGCTCATTGTCTTCGAATGATTTTTCCAGACGCACCCAGGCTTCTTCGCGCCGTGCCTTGTCGCGTGACAGCACGGCTTCGCCCATGGCGTTTTCAATCCGGTCGAGGAACACTTCAACTTCATCGCCGACCGTCAGGTCCTGATCCTGTCCGGGTGTGCGGAACTCGCGCAGCGGTACACGACCCTCGGTCTTCAGACCGACGTCGATAATGGCCAGGTCGTTTTCAATGGCGATGATCTTGCCTTTGACAACGGTGCCTTCTGCATTGGTTTCTTCGTTGAAGCTCGCATCGAGCATAGCCGCGAAATCATCGCGGGTGGGGTTAAGAGAGCTGGTTTCAGCCATCAATAAAGCCTTCTTTCAATCAATAAATATGCCTGGCCCACGGAAATAACCGCAGGACGTCCCGATTTGCGCTGATTATCCGGCCGGTAATGGTCGGATATGGGTTGGGCAGCACGGGCACCAAACACTGGTTCTTGCTCATGTTGAATGCCGAGCACCACCATCGCCTGTTCCAGAAGGTGGCGAGAGCAGATGATTTTGATCGGCATCCAGGAACAAATTTAGGGGCGATCCGCCTTCAAGCAGATTGCCCCCGCTCATTCAAAACGCTTTCGACGAGGTCCAAAGCGGCCTGGAACGCGGCTTCTATACCCAATTCTGTCGTATCGAGCAAGATGGCGTCTTCAGCCGGCTTCAGGGGCGCGACGGCGCGGCCACTGTCGCGCTCGTCGCGACGGCGGATATCGGCCAGCACATTTTCATAGCTGAGCTCGTCGCCACGGCCCGCATGTTCGAGATGACGGCGCTGGGCACGGGTCTCGGGTTGCGCGGTAACAAACAGCTTGGCATCGGCATCAGGACACACAACCGTGCCGATATCACGCCCGTCCAGCACGGCACCCGGCGGCGTCGCCGCAAAGTTGCGCTGAAACTCCAGCAATGCCGAGCGCACCGCCGGAATGGCGGCAACCTGCGACGCTGCCTCACCGGCACCGGGCGAGCGCAGCTGGTCTTCTGAATAGAAGGACGGATCAAGCGTTTGCGCCGCATTCAGCGCCGCCGGCTGGTCGTCCGGCCTGGCACCGGCAGCTTCGACAGCCAACCCGGTTGCCCGGTACAATGATCCGGTATCCAGATAGGATAGTCCGTAATAGGCTGCCAGCCGGCGGGCCAGTGTGCCCTTGCCCGATGCCGCCGGGCCGTCAACGGCAATAACCAGGTGCGGACGGGCGCTCATCAGCCCGCGTCCTCGAAACGCGCACCGAGACCTTCCATAAATTCCCTGAAGCCGGGAAAACTTGTGGCCATGACATTTCCATCATCAACTGTAACCGGCTCATCGGACGCCAGCCCCATCACCAGAAACGCCATTGCAATGCGATGGTCAAGGTGGGTAATGACGGTGCCGCCACCCGCGACCCTGCCGCCGGTGACCTCAAGCCAGTCGTCGCCGGTGTCATGAGCCACACCATTGGCTTTCAAACCAGCCGCAACAGCCGCCAGCCGGTCGCTTTCCTTGACCCGCAACTCGTGCAGGCCCTGCAGTCTTGTCGTGCCGTCGGCAAACGCGGCTGCGACTGCCAATACCGGGTATTCATCGATCATCGATGGGGCGCGGGCCGCCGGGACCACAATGCCGGAAAGCCCGCTGGAACGCGCAGTCACATCCGCCACCGGTTCGCCACCCGACACTCTTTCGTTGGCGACGGTTATGTCACCCCCCATTTCCTCCAACGTGACGATCAGGCCGGTGCGGGTTTCGTTCAGCAGCATGTTTTCCACGGTGACTTCACTGTCATCGCTGATGATTGCCGCCACAAGTGCGAAGGCGGCGGATGACGGATCGCCGGGCACCTCGACCACCTGGGCCTGCAGTTCCGTATGCCCGGTGACGGTAATGGTACGAGCGCCATCATCAGCCTGACCGATATCAATATCAGCACCAAAGCCCTGCAGCATGCGTTCGGTATGGTCCCGGGTCGGTTCCGGCTCGATCACGGTGGTCGCGCCGGGTGCATTCAAACCTGCCAGCAGGACCGCCGACTTGACCTGGGCGGAGGCCACCGGCAAGCGGTATTCAATGGGCACGGGATGCTGCGCCCCGTGCAGGGTCAGCGGCATGCGGCCGCCGTCTGATGTATCGAACCGGGTGCCAAAGCCCTCAAGCGGCGTCACGATGCGGCCCATCGGACGCGAGCGCAGGGACGCATCACCCGACATGCGCGCCGACAAGGGACTGGTTGCCAGCAAGCCCATGGCAAGCCGCGCCCCGGTGCCGGAATTGCCAAAATCGATGGTTTGCGCCGGCGGTTGAAATCCACCAAGGCCGACGCCGTTGACATGCCAGCTTGCATCATCGTTCCAGCGTTCAAGCCTGACGCCAAGCGCCGCCATGGCTTTTGCGGTGTTGATGACGTCCTCGCCTTCCAGAAGGCCGGTGATGACCGTTTCACCAAGCGCCATGGCACCAAACATCAAGGCGCGATGAGAGATTGACTTGTCGCCCGGCACCTTGACCCGGCCCTTCAGCCGGGGCGAATTTGCGGAGCGAAGCGGATGCGGCGTTTCAGAACTCAACTGGATTTGACCTTAGGAATTGACAGGCACTGACTGCCTTGTTTGCGATGTGTATGGCGGCATTATCATACCCTGCCGCGACATGCCATCATCACAACCGGGTAAATTGGCTTTTGACACGCGCGCGTGCCCGTGGCATGGGATGCGCCACCATTCTTCATTATTGAAATCCAATTGCAAAGATAAGGACGTTGTAACCGTGGTCAGCGACGAACTTGGAACCAAACGCACATGCCCAAGCTGTGCAGCCCGCTTTTATGATCTGAACAAGGATCCCATCACCTGTCCGAAATGCGACCAGGCATTCGTGGCGGAACAATTGCTGCCGTCTAAGGCGGACCTGCCGACACGCGCCAAACCGGCCGAGAAGCCTGAAGAGGAAGAAGTCAAGAAGGATGAAGGCGAGCTGGAGGAAAATCCGGCCGTGGTGAGCCTGGAAGACCTTGAAGACGACGACAGTGATGATGCTGAAGATGATGAGGCAGCAGCCATCAAGGACGTCGACCTCGGTGATACCGACGATGACGACGAAAGCGATGATTCCGATGTGTTCCTGGACGACGAGGAAGACGAATCCGGCACCGGTGTCGAAGACCTGATCGGCGGCGGACCGAAGCCGGGTGGCGACGAGGGCTGACAAAACCACTGCATTGGCAGATTGACATTATCTGCCAGTTGCGGGTATCACGCAGACATCGCCGCCAGCCCCCAAGCTGAACGGTAGTTTTTCCGGCCAGGGCCGGTGAAATGTGAAAGAGATTTCGGGGTCATAGCTCAGTTGGGAGAGCGCTACAATGGCATTGTAGAGGTCGGCGGTTCGATTCCGCCTGGCTCCACCAGACAAGCAAAGGACGTTGAAGCGGTGTCGCTTCAGCGTCCTTTTGTATTCAGGCCTGCGTGTGGACGGAGCACCATGTCTCCGTCCACATTTGTCGTCAGATGAACAAGGTGTCGGACTCCAGGTAAGCCTGGGCACTGACGCCGAACACGTCCTGCAGCAGCACCACGTCGGTGAAGTCTCCGTCCTGTCCACTGAGATTGACCGACACGGATGTGCCGCGGTCGGTTTCGGAAAACGACACGAGCTGATCCAGGTTCATCGTGGTGTCCAGTGCCAACATGCTGAAATCCAGCACGTCCTGATCGGAAAAATCCGCAATCCTGTCGAACGAGCTTACACCCTGTTCATTGAGGATATCGTCGCTGGCCCAGATGAAGCTGTCTGCTCCCAGGCCGCCGAACATGCGGTCATTGCCGGACCCGCCGGACACGATGTCGTTGCCCGACCCGGCTGACAGGTAGTCATTGCCGAGCCCGCCATAGACCTCATCGTCGCCAGAACCACCATAGACACGGTCGTTGTGCTCACCGCCATTGACCACATCGTTGCCGGAGCCGCCGACGACACGGTCCTGACCACTGCCGCCGTCAAGCGTGTCGTCGCCGGAATGACCGTTCAGTGTATCGGACCCCGAATCGCCATTGAGACGGTCGTTACCGCTGTTGCCCGACAGTGTGTCATCACCGCTGCCGCCGGAAATGACATCATCGCCGGAATTGCCCGACAGATCGTCATTGCCCGAGCCGCCGGTCACAATGTCTGCGCCGGAACCGCCAGAGATGATGTCTGCACCACCATCACCGTTCAACCGGTCGTCTCCCGACCCGCCGGAAATGGTATCGTCGCCGGCACCGCCGGAGGCGATGTCATTGCCGGAATTGCCGGAGATTTCATCATTGCCGTCGTTACCGGAAACGTTGTCGTCACCGGAATTGCCCGACAGCTTGTCGTTGCCGTAACCGCCCTGGATGATGTCATCGCCGCTGACGCCGTAAATCTCATCATCGCCATCGCCGCCATAAAGCACATCATCATCCGGCAGGTTGCCGGTACCGGTGCTGGCCGGAAGCAGAGCGACAGTGTTCTGCTGGCCGATCTCGACCCGGATGATGGTGTCGTCATAATCATTGTCGCCACCGCCATAGATGTCTTCAAAGCCGATCAGCAGTTCACCGGTGACCGTGCTGGCGCGCGAAACCACGTGGGAGTAGTCGTCGGGGTTGGGTGCAAACCCGTCCTCGGCCGATGCGGTTGAATGAAACACACTGTAACCGAACTGGCTTCTGATGTGGACTTCCTCACCCGGGGTGTCTCCGACCCACCACAGCTCGACCGCCTGGTCATTTACCGACCCTGGCTGACCGTCCTGTGTGCGGAACTCGAAGCGCCCGGTCTCGGCAGACAACGCGTCGCGATTGAGCGTGCCCTTGTTGTAGCCGTTGGAAACCACGAAGAATCCGAGTTGAGTACCGTCGGCAACATCAAATGTCGTCTGTGACTGGTTCGGCACGAGATCACCGCCGCTGCCGACCTTGGATGCGTTCGGAAACAGGATTTGCACATTGCCGATACTGCCGTCCGCCGCGATCTCGTAAACGCCAAGGGCGTTCCGGTAACCTGCGCCTTCATCAACAAATGTCACCTTGGCTTCTGTAGCCTGCTGGATGACCAGCTGAGACATGTCGATATAGGCAGGTTTGCCGTTGCCATAGATGACATCATCGCCGCCCTGACCATAGATCAGGTCGTTGCCGCTGCCGCCGAAGACTTCGTCGTCGCCGCTCAGTGCTTCAATCCGGTCGTCTCCACCATAGCCGGCCAGCACTTCTGACCGACCGGTGCCTCGGAGACCGTCATTGTCGCCTGTCCCAAGGACAGGCGAGATATTCCATTGCGTATCTACACTCATGGTTTAGTTCCTTCTTGGAATTTGGGGGGATTTACCAGCCGATGCCCTGATAACCAGGCTGCTCCGGCAGGTTCTTGAAGAGCCGCACAAGATCGACGACTTTGACATCGCCTGAGCCGTCTCTAAGCAGTTCGCGGTAGTGCTGTGAGGCATGCGTCACCACCACCACGTCGGAGTTTTCAATTACGTCCTCCACGTCGGCGCTCAACATCCCCGGCAGTGCGTCGACCGTGGGCTTGAGGTGCGGACAGACGCTGGCCACGTAGGTGAACTGATCTGCAATCCGGGTTTCAGCCGTGATCGCTTCATCGTGCGCGCAGATATCGTAGCCGTCTTCAAGCAGCTGGCTGAGAACTTCCAGTATCGGACTTTCGCGCAAGTCGTCGGTGCCGCGCTTGAACGCCAGTCCAAGAAAACCGACCCGCCTGGCGCCGCTGGCGCGGACCATTTCGATGGCTTCTGCAATCTGGGTCTCGTTGGATTTCGCAAGGCTGTCGATCAGCGGAACATCCACATCGAGTTCACCTGCCAGATGGGCAACGGCACGCACTTCCTTGGGCAGGCATGAACCGCCATAGGCAAAGCCGGGCTTGAGGTAATAGGGCGACAGGTTGAGTTTCTGGTCCTGGACAAAGATATCCATCACGTCGTGACTGTCGATGTCGAGTGGCTTGCAGATGCGGCCAATCTCGTTGGCAAAACACACCTTGGTTGCATGCCAGACATTGTCTGCATACTTGACCATTTCAGCGGCTTCGATCGCTGTCAGCAGTGGCTTTTCATCCACCGGCCCGTAAATCTTGGCCACCACCCGCGCGGTGTAGTCATCGCTGGCGCCAATGACGGTTTTCGGCGGTGAACGGAAATCTTCGATCGCCGTACCTTCGCGCAGGAACTCCGGATTGAAGCAGACGCCGAAATCCCGTCCCATCTTCTTGCCCGATGCCGCCTCGATCGCCGGGACCATCACCTTGAGAGTGCTGCCGGGCGGGATCGAACAGCGCATGACGATGATGTGGTGTTCGTCCTTGAGTGCGAGCGCCTCACCGATCGCGAGTGCACAACTGACAATGGCCGAATAGTCGCAACCGCCGCCTTCCTTGGTTGGCGTGCCGACGGAGACGAATGTGACATCGGTATCAAGCACTGCAGATTTCAGATCACCAGTGGTGCTGATCAACTGGTTTTCGACACCTTCGCCGAGCAAGTCTGACAGGCCGGCTTCGTGAATTGGCGACTGCCCGCTGCCGACTGCGGCACGCTTGACCGCGTCGATGTCACAGCCGACCACACGATGGCCGAGGCTGGAAAGGCAGGCAACCGAGACGGCGCCGACATAGCCCAATCCGACTACGCTGATGGCGGGTAGTTCGCTGACAAGTTTCAGGTGAGCAGGAGTTGCTGTGGACTGGTTGATTTGAGCAAGTGCGTTCATTTGAATAGGCCTTCTGTTTGGGTTCAGATAGGCTGTTCAACTCAACTGTCGTGCCAAGCTCTGTTTCAAATTAAAAATCAATAAAAACAGATAGTTATGTAAATTAATTTTTACTTTACCCAGAATATTTTTCGATCCTGAAACCGGCATTTTCAATTTCGAAATCCTGTCGGGAGCAGAAGTTCGAAATTGAAAAGGTGCAAGCCTTGCTCACTGGGTGGTGATTGGCGAAATCCGAAACAGCGGATTGTCGGCAAGGAAGTCGGCAAGGCTGTCGAACGACCAGGTCTCGGCTGTCTCGCATTTGCCGGCGAAGCACCTCTCGTGAGTCAAGGTGAGCTGGAACGGTTGTGCTGGATCGAACAGGTCTGCATACGCCAGCAGCTGGTGGCCGGATGCGGCACCGGGCACCAGTTTGGTGTATCGCGTCCGGAGTTTCGCCGTTGCAAATGCGTCCCATCCGGCCCCGGGCAGCCAGCGCGGCGTCCGCGGCCCGTTTCCGTCAATGTCCCTTGGAAGGATCGCCCCGTTGTCCAGCAAGCGATCAAGCGTTACCCGAAGCGCACGCTCATGATCCGGCTTCAGCCGATGACCAATCGCCGCCAGGCCCATAAGACTGAGACCGGCATGATTGATATCCTCGAAGCGTTTCGGCTCCAGTTCTGCCTTCCTGGCCGGACGGTGTTGCGAAATCCGGTCAACCTGACGCCAGCCCTGATAATAGCTTGGTGCCCAGTAGCGCCATAACGCACCGCCGGAATCTTGCGCCCATGTATTTGTGAACTCGCCGGCAATTTTCTCTGCACGCGCCGACAGATGCGGCTTGTTGTCAAAGTCTCCGACACGGTCGAGCAGGACGGCCCAGGTCAACTGCCAGTTCCACGGCGCCCAGATTCCATCGAACCGGAAAGGGGCTCCGTACTGGATCCGATAGAGTCCGGAGGTTTTCTCGAACTGCTGTTCATAGCTGTTCACCAGACGCGATGCATTGGTCTCAATCCTGCGGCGCAGCGGGTTTGGACATTGTTTGCCCAGCATTTCGCAAGCCCTGAGCAACGACCCGGAAATCATGGCCTGGTTTATCTGGAAGGAAACCGGACTGCGCCGGTCGGTGGAATAGATGCGGGATGCCCAGGCACTGCCGGGATTGAATGCATCGCTTATGCCGATATCGGCATTTCGGACCGACAGCGTGTTGCGCATCGCCCGCGTGGCAAGTTCCGCGAACAGCGGGTGGCCGCTTTTCCGGTAAAGGGTAGCCAGGGTCAGGGTGCGGTAAGATTGCGCCCAGCTCTGCTTGCCGGCTTCATCCGACGCTCGTGAAAGGGGTTCGCCCAATCCGCGCAACAACACGCCACTGATCGCATGAAACGCCATCTTTGCCGCCGGAGATCCGGATATGGCCAGGGCAGACAGTGCCCCCTTGCGGCGGTCAAGCTGGGGCATGAATATTTCATCGGCGTCAGTGGACAGCAACGGCGTGACCCGACCACTTTCCATATCAAGGCTGACAAGATCACTGCCCTTTTCAGGATCGCAGTATTTTTCCAGCACAATTTCGCGACGAGCAGCTTTCGCACCCAGCAGCGCACAACCCTCGAACGATCCCAAAAGCCGTCCGTCAGGCACAATAGCGCCGTCGGCGCGGGTAAACCTGTAGAACCGGGTACGCTGCTCTGATTTGTCGAACACGGAAACCACCAGTGCATCACGCCGGTAGGCCAGCACGCTGACCACCGCCAAACGGGGCCACTCCAGGGCCACATGGCCGTCGTGTACCAGTTCCACGCGCGCTTTCGGGCCCTTGACGGTGCGGATGTAGACATACGACCCGGTACGATCGAAGCGGAAGCCGCCCATGCGGGAGATATCGCTCAGATCCATCCCGTCAACGACCGTGGTGTTGCCGAATTTGACGGTCGCTCGGAACCCGCCTCTTTCCCAGAATGAGCGCAGCTCGAATTCGCCTTTTCGAGCCGCACTGTTCAGCCCCTGCATCGATACGCCATTGTGACTGGCGACGCCGGTGGTCGTGTTGAAGGAAAAGTTCCGACCCGTCTGCTCAACGAGATACCCGTCGGCAGCAAGGGCAGGAGATTGCACGGAAAGAGCGGTGGCAGCGCAAACGCCGATCCACAATCGTTTGAAATTGCTGTACATTTTTTATGCGCCTTAGAAGTTGAAGTAGATGAATTCCGTCATGTCTTCGAGCCGGTAGAGTTGCAGGATGCCAATCGCAAACACTGCGCTCATGGCCGCAGCCCAGCGACGGCTCGGCCTCCAGCTCATGTTGAACAAGCCACCGCGCACACGAGATGCGGACCTGCCGACGAATTGCGCCAGGTCGATCGCCGGTCGATATTCTTTGACCAGTTCGATGGAGTTCGGTGCATAGAAAACGACCAGCGCCAGAACCAGAAACTGGAACCAGGGCAGGCTGGTGTCGGCCAGCACACCGGACCAGGTGCCGGCATCGTACAATTCGGTCATCCCCACCATGCCGGACATTACAGCAAGTGCGCCGTCCAGCGTTTCCGCGCGAAACGGCACCCAGGCGAATATGACGGCGATCATCGTGATAACCTGGGCCAGACTGGCCGACAGGGCCCGCGACAGACCGGAGCCTGCGTGGCGACGCGGGAACACGGCTGACCAGGCATGATTGACTGCCAGATAGGCTCCGTGCATCGCACCCCAGATCACGAAATTCCAGCTGGCCCCGTGCCACAATCCACCCAGCACCATGGTTGCAAACAGGTTGAGGTAGCGCCGAACCGGGCCATGCCGATTGCCGCCAAGCGGGATATACAGGTAGTCGCGCAGGAAGCGGGACAGCGTGATGTGCCAGCGGCGCCAGAAATCCACGATGCTGATTGCCTTGTAGGGCGAATAGAAATTGACCGGCAGGCGGATGCCGAACATCCGCGCCAGTCCGAGCGCCATGTCGCAGTAGCCGGAAAAGTCGAAGTAGATCTGGAACGTGTAAGACAGCGCTCCGATCCAGGCTGCTTCCGCAGGCACGGCATGACCGGCATCCGCGAGTGCGAAGACCGACGTTGCCAGTGGCGCAACACCGTCGGCGAGAACAATCTTTTTGAACAGGCCGATGGCGAACAGGGTCCCGCCAACAGCCAGGTTGAGAAACAGTTTGCTGCGGAACACCTTGAGAGTGAACTGCGGGATGGTGTCTTTCTGCAGCACAATCGGTCCGGCAATGAGCTGTGGAAAGAACACGACAAACAGGCAGTATCTGGAGAAATCGCAATCGCTGATCTCACCACGCCAGGTATCGCAAAGGAACGATGTCTGCTGGAAGGTGAAGAAGGAAATCGCCAGCGGCAGTATGATGTTCAGCGCCGGCAGATCCGTGCCGGGCAACAGGTTGATGTTCGCGATGAGGAAATCGGCATACTTGAAGTAGGCCAGCGTTGCCAGGTTGCCAATGATGCCGGACGCCAGCACCAGCTTTGAACGGGTTCGCAGGATCGCCCGGTGGAGGGCAAAGTTTACCGCCACCGAACCGATCAGCAGGACAAGATGGATGGGGCTCCACCACGCGTAGAACGCCAGCGATGCCGCGATCAGCCACCAAACGATCAGATTTTCCCGGCCCCAGGCGCGCAGGGCCAGAAAGCCGATCAGCACTGGTGGCAGAAACAGATAGATGAATTCAAGGGAACTAAAAACCATGATCGTCGCGCCTCCGAGCCGGTGCCGGGTTAACTGTGGGTGTTGTCTTCACCGGCCTGCTTCAGCAGTGCCTGGAGAAGGGTTTTTGAGCCGGTATGGCCAAGGGACGTACCGCGCCGGGCAAGCTTCAGGGCTCCGGCCATGTCTTTTGGTGCCAGCTTGCCTTCCGCGCAGATGCGGGCAAGCTCTTCCATGGCGCCGGCGTGGGCCGCTTTCACACCCTTGCGGAACCAGCTGACGGCACCTTCGCTTTTCAGGCCGTGCTGTTCTGCCAGATGCAGCCGGCCGAGCATGGTCATTGCTCCGCCATGGCCGGCACCTGCAGCCCGTGTGAGCCAGCCAATGCCTTCCTCAGCGCGGTCTTTTTCCGCGTCTTTTGCCAGCAGAAGGTTCGCCAGGTCATGCATGGCACCGGAATTTCCGAGATGGCTGGCGTGGCGGAACCAGTAGAACGCCCGGGTCCGGGACAATTTGACGAACTCGCCGTCGCGATGAAGCCGGCCAAGTGTTTTGCCGGCACTTCCCGAACCGGCCTTTGCCTTCGCTTCCAGCGCAACGATGGCGCGCCCTGCCAGTTCCAATGCCCGTGCCGGGTCTTTCTCGACCCCGTACTGGCCTTTCAGCAGGATGCGCGCGTATCGCAGTGAAACTGCCTCAAAACCGGCACTTACGGCACCTTCGTAGTGGTAGAGAGCCGTCTCCTGATCACGCGGGACGCCGACGCCACGCATGAAATGCATGGCAAGCTGCACGTGAGCCTTCCGGTACCCCCAACCCAGCGCCTTCTGGAACCACTCCATTGCAATACGATTGCAGTCAGGTCCAGCGGACTTCTGATAGAGCCGGCCCAGTTCATAGGCCGCCTCACCGCGCAGGGAAAAGTCGAACTGCACGGCTCGCAGCAGGGCCAGCCGCGCTTTATCCATGTCCGGTTGTACGCCCCAGCCACGCGACAGAATTTTGGCGTGGTGGAACAGTGCGCGCGGATACCCCTGATGGGCATAGCGTTCGATAATCTCGGCAGCGTCGGCCCATTTGCCAAGTTTCTGCAAACCGCGCGCCTGGCTCAACTGCTCGTTCACAAGCGGGTCGACCGGTGGTTCCTTGCCCAGGTCAGGCACGTCCCGCCAGAAGAAAACCGCTGCACACAAACCGCATATCGCGGCGAAGGTGGATACGTTCACGAAAATTGGCTTGGAATTGTCAGGACGGGTCATTGGCGCGCCTCCAGATTCTGCAATTTGTGCCTTCGGTCATTTTGATGATGCCGTCATTCAGTTCCCGCGTTACGCCCTGCTCGCCCGTCGGACAGGCAAGGCCGGAGCGAACTTTCAACGCGGTTTCGCGAACTTCCGGAGAGGTCGTCAGCAACTGCCCGATCTCCGCGACGATGTTGCGGGCAACCGGTGCGTTGAAGTGATAGGCGTCTTTGAAGTTGGTCAGGTCACGGGTGAACGGATTGTCGAAGTCCAGGTCAATCACCGGCGCCAGGTCCGCCAGCCGCAGGCGCAAGTTGCGATCAAGGTCAGCGCGACCGAATTCGGCAAGTCTGGCCTGCATTTCCACAATGGTCGGCGGGATCACGAACACCAGCTTCACGCCGTTGGCTTTGCTCCAGTCCGCAATTTCGACGACCTTTGCCCACAGGTCTTCGGAGAACCTGAAACTCTTCCAGTCGGACCTGCCGTTCTTGCGAACCTGTCTTTCAAAGCGCGCGGGCAATTGCCGCTCAATTGAAATGTCGCGCCACAGGCCTGCTTCGCGGCCAAAGCCGTAACCATGACCCCGCCTGTGTCCATAAGCCGGGTAGGCAGTGCGTTGTTGTTGTTCCGGCAACCGGCAACCGAAACATACATCCGGTTGCAACAGGGTGCTCAGGCTGGTGTGCCCGGGCGAGCCCAGGTCGGCAGCTTGTGCCGTGGAGATGAAACCGGGAGACAGGTTGCCGATTGCGGCCAGTTGCCCGGGATATTTTTCCTGAACATGGCGCCATGAAATTCGCGTCACGAACCAACTGGAGAAATATTTCACCGGATTGCCGGCAAGCCGCAGCGCCTCCGGCACCCGGTTCATCCCGGACTTGTGGGCAGGGTCAAAGCTTCGGAGCTGGATACCGACGACGAGATTTTTCGGCTTGGGTTGGGTCTTGAGATAGCGAAAGGTTTCATGAATCTCATAAATCGTGGCGCCGCCATAGGCAAAGTTGAAGGCGCGCTTGAGGCCGGTTTCGCTCCAGTATTTGTCGCGCAACGCCCGGGCCCGGCTGTCACCGAGAACAATCGTTTCCGGCGGGCGCTTGTTTGAATGGGCGATAATCTTCCAGAGCGGATAATGCGCCTTCTCACTGATCTTTTTCTTGGCAAGGCCCAGCGGCAGGCCGCCCAGCCGGTTGTATGGATCGACGGCCAGGTTGAGAGCCACGGGAAGTGCGCCCATGGCCACGGTTATGGCCAGGGCAGCAAGATACAGTTTGGGAATGAAAGAACGTCTCGACATGTGATGCCTGCTTTGGAGTGATTGATCTACCCCGATTTCGCAAGCGCCGTGCCAATATCAGAAAATCGTAATTATACAATTATTTCAGATAGATAAGTGGATTTATGGGAATTGTGTTTTCGATTGTGAAACCAGCAGATTTTCATAATCGAAAACACTCTTTCAGAATCCGACAATGGAGTTCAGGAGCATAATCGACGGAATCTCGACCAGCTTCGTATAGTGGACGGTTGACAGCACGAGCATGACCGTCGCAAGCGCCGTGCACCAGTTGGCCATGGCATTTTGTGCACGCTGCACCAGCGCATCCGCACTATTGGACGCCGTCTGGTTGCCACGGTTCGACCAGCGCTGCTTTGACAGCCTGAAAATGCAGTAAACCTTCACCGAGGCATTGATGAGCTGGTTGAGGTACAAGATCCATGGATAGGCCATCTGGATACGCCGGGAATAGCCGAACAGGAACAGCGACAGCAACATCCGGCTGAGCGCGATGAAAATGAGATAGGACGCCAGGTATGCAGGCCCCTGCAGCAGTGTTGCCGCGACAGCCAAGACCGGACTGACCAGCATGGTCCACATGGACAACCGCTGGTCCACCAGGCACCACCAGATGAAAAACGGCATCCGGTGCGGACCCAGCTTGATGGCCCGCGCCCCGTTGCGCAGCATGTTGCCGGACCAGCGCCGGAAATTCTGCACCATGCGATCCATGCCCGACCCCTCGATGACCTCGACCGTGTAGCCGAGTGCATCGGGCACGTAGCGCATGTGCGCGCCGTGCTTGAGCATGTAATACCAAGTGCTCTTGTCATCGCCTGACAGGAAGCGGAAATTACCCCACAGCCAGTGTTCCAGATGGTCCGCCTCCAGCAGGCGGATGAATTCAAGCTGCAGCAGGTTCCTGGCGCGAAAGACCGACATCCGGCCGGTCAGGGTCAGGACACGGCCGGACAGCGCGTGGGACTGCATTGCCAGTCGGCGCTGGGCAAAACGCATCTTGAGCCAGGTCTCGATCCAGCGCGGGCCGATGCAGATCACCTCTTCATCCGTGGTGCAGGCCTGCAGGTCCGGATAGAGCTTGAACAGCGGCATGCAGCGACTGATGGCGCCTTCTGCCAGAATGAAATCCCCGTCCATGAAGACGACCAGGTCATCCTCGTCGATCGGCAATCTGCACATGGCGCGCAGCACCAGGCCGATGGCGGCCCGCTTGCCCGACACATTCTGCCGGATGATGCGCAGGGTAATATCCGTATCCTTTGCCTCGCGGCGCAGGAAATCCTCGATAATGTCCTCGTCAAACCGGTCCGACGATCCGAGCCAGATGGTTCCCGGCACGCCGGATGCACGGATTTCACGCAGGATCGAGCGCACCACTTTTTCAGTAATGGAGCGATGCTCCTTGTAGGTGGTCATCATGAAATGCATGTGCCGCGGCCGCCAGCCTGCGTCCCAGATCTCACGGCCCTTGTCGCGCATCTTGGGATAGACGATCTTGCCGTAGATCAATGCGCGAACCGCATGGGTGAACCACCAGCCATAGCGCCAGATTCCAAGACCACCGATGACGAAAGTGATCCGGGCAACCTCCTGGTCCCAGATGCTGTTGGGCAGGGTCAGGATGGCTACCAGGCAGCAGCCAAAGTAGAGCGCGATCTTGAACAGCGCAGCCGGTGTCCATTTCCGCCAACCTGTTGGCCAGTCGGTGGGGTCGTCCAGATTGGCGGCTTTATCAAGCGTCAGTTTCGTCATGGTCTTTTCCAGGCCAGAAGCTTGCCAAACGGGCAATCAGGTCGTCTGTAACCCGGCGGTCAAAAATCACGACCGCCGGCAGACCTGCCCTTACCTTGCCCGACCCGCGCGGCTCGGCGAGCGTCAACGACACAGACGCGGTGCGCTCACCATTTGCCTTCCAGGTATACTGGGACGATTTCAGGTCCAGATGTCCCGACTTGCGGTTGATCGCCACCACTGTCGCTTCGACATGCCGGTTAAGAGCAGGGACAAACACCTTCGCCCTGTCATTGATCCCGACTTGCAGGATTTCATCCTGATCGAGATAGGCCGTGACCGTGGGTGGCACATCCTGTTCCAGGGCCAGGACAGCCTGGTCTTTCGCGACCGCCAGTCCTGCAGAAATCGGCAGGGAAACGATCTGGCCGTCATATGGCGCACGGATCACCCTGGCAGCTTGCAGCTGTCTCAAGTGCTGGAGTTTCTCCCTGGCCGACACCAGGCGCCCATGCGCCTCATCAAGATCAAGGGCCAGCATGTCCAGATCGACGACAAACTCCTTGTGGTTGTAGTGACGTTTCCCGGACGCTGCGTTCATCACCGTTGCCTGCTCGACCGCCAATTCCATCTCCCGCACCTCGGCATCGGCACGCAACTGGCGCGACTTGGCGTCGTCCAGCTTCTGTCGGCTTGCAAACCCCTTCTTGTGCAGGGTGGCAACGCGCCCATAATGGCCATCGGCAGATTCCAGGGCCACGCGGCGGGCAGCGAGCCGGGCGCGGGCCACGTCCAGATCGGTCTTGTTGATGGTCTGGTAGAGTTTCAGTCTCTCGGATTCTATACGATAACGTTCCTTGGCGCGGGCGTAACCGGCCGCGGCATCTGTCGCTGCCTGGTCGGCCACCGTGATCTGCGCCGCAAGGCGGGGGTCTTCGATACTGGCCAGAATCGCGCCCCGCTTCACAGTATCGCCAAGCGAGTAACGGACCGACTGAAGAACACCGTCAACAGGCATGCGCAGGGTTTGCACCGGCACGGAAACCACCGCCGACTGAACTTCCAGCCGCATGACGGATGAATAGGTCAGCAGGCCGCCATAACCGAAGATCGCAATCCCAAGCATCAGGTAGAGGCAGGACATTACGATGGTTTTGACCGGCCATCGCGATACCGGTGCACCTTCCCTGGGGTTGGGGTCCGGGTGCGTCGAAATCGGTGTCACCGGGATGTCGATCCGGCAGATCGCGTCTTCCACGGTTCCCATCTGGCCCCGGATCAGGTCTTCGATGAAATGGGACATCAGATCACGTGAGCGCTCAGGTACCTCGGTGAACTCGATAGCAACCGTCTTTTCGGCCTTTGCCGTGCGGACAACCTTGCCCTTCAGCTCAAACCCGATGTCAAAGCCCTGGAATGGAAGCAACAGGTTGAGGTTCCGCTCCGAGCCGATCTTGGGAAGTGTTCCTGCCACGCCATCGAGCCTGAGGCCGCCAAGGCTCCAGTCGGTGGCCCGGTACTGCGGGGCGCTTTCATCCAGTTTCACCATTAACGGTGCGGTCACACGGTGGTGACGGCGCTGGCACGGGCGTTCGCGAATTACTTTCATTTCTCTTATCTCCATGTCGCCTGGACAGGAGCAAACGGCATGCCAGCAAAAACCTCCGGATTCTCACCAGGTTTGAGAGAGATGCGTCTTCGAAATTCGAAATTCGAAAGAACAATGTTTCGATTTTCGAAATCGGCCGGGAAACTGGCACGCAATGACCTGAAGCCTCGATCTCCCCAAAAACCCCTGAAATCCGGGTTTTTCAACTTATCATTCATCGCCAGGCGCCCCGTCACGCCCATCTGGCAAGTCTCTTGCGACAACCATGGCAAGCGCGGCAGGCACATGCCGTCAAAATCTAAGGAGATGAAAATGCCCTCGAAAAAAATCACCCCGATTATCCTTGCAGGCGGCGCAGGCACACGCTTGTGGCCGGTCTCACGCGAGGAAACCCCTAAACAGTTTTGCCGGCTGCTTGCTGGCGGAAGCCTGTTCCAGGCAACCCTGGCCAGAGTGTCAGACGACAATATTTTCAGCGCCCCGATCATTGTCACCGGCGCCCAGTATGCGGGCATCGCCGAGCAACAGCTTGCCGAAAGCGGCGTAACGCCGGCGGCAATCATTTGTGAACCGGTTGGCCGTGATACCGCACCGGCCATCGCCGCAGCGCTGCTGGCCACACTCTCGCCTGCAAACGCGCAGAACTACCTGGTGCTTCCGTCCGACCATGCGGTCGAAGATGAAGCCGCACTGCTGGCGGCTGTTACCGCCGGGGCCGATCTGATCGGCCACGACAGTGCCCATCTGGTAACCTTCGGAATCAGGCCCGACGGTCCTGAAACCGGCTTTGGCTATATACAAGCCGAACCTCGCGAACTGAGCCCAGGCGCCTATCCGGTCAGGCGTTTCGTCGAAAAGCCAGATGAGGCCCGGGCAACCGAGCTGCTGGCCGAGGCGTCAACATGCTGGAATGCGGGCATCTTTCTGTTCAATGGGCAGAAAATGCTGGCGGAGACGGAACGTTATGCGCCGGAGATCCTGCGCGCAGTGGAGACCAGCCTTATGGGCGCGCAGCGATCCGGCTCAAAGCTGTTTCCCGCACTGGAAAGCTTCATCATGGCTCCCAAGCTGTCGATCGACTACGCAGTCATGGAGCACACTCAAAATGCCGTCGTTGTTCCGGTAGACCCCGGCTGGAGTGATCTCGGTTCCTGGGGCGCCATGTGGGAACACGGCGAGCAGGATGTGGCCAATAATGTGCTGGAAGGCGATGTGCTGGCGGTGAACAGCTCCGGTTCCCTGATCCAGAGCAGCGGACCAATGGTCGCCGTCGCCGGCGTCAGCGACATCGTCGTTGTTGCCAACAAAGACGCCGTTCTGGTTGCACACCGCGATGATGCGCAGTCCGTCAAGTCGCTGGTGGAGACCATGAAAGCCGACGAACGCAGCGAGCAGAAACGCCATGCCGGCGAGGACCGTCCCTGGGGCAGGTTCGATTCCCTTGACCGTGGGCAGAACCATCAGGTCAAACGGATCCGGGTTGATCCCGGCGGACAGTTGTCCCTGCAGTATCATCATCACCGTGCAGAGCACTGGATTGTCATTGCCGGCATGGCCCGGGTGACGATTGGCAAGCAGGTTATGACCCTGGGTCCCTGCGAACAGGCCTTTATTCCTCAGGGAGAGGTACACCGGCTTGAGAATCCCGGTGACGAACCTGTAGAACTCATCGAAGTCCAGTACGGCGACTATTTCGGTGAGGACGATATCGTGCGCCTTGAAGACGTCTACGGTCGGGAACAGACACCTGGCACAGCACACAACACCGGCATTGCAGCCTAGGAGGGCGTTATGGACCAGATTTATCTTTTCGACGTAGATGGCACCCTGACCGAACCCCGCCACCCTGTCGATCCGGACTTCGGACGCTTTTTCGAACGCTTTTGCCGGACCCACCCTGTCTATCTTGTATCCGGCAGCGATCTGCCGAAACTGCAGGAACAACTGCCCAGGACAATCATCGCCAGTGCGAACGGTGTTTTCTCCTGTTCTGCGGCAGAACTCTGGGTGGACGGCAAGACGATCTACCAGATGGATCATGAATTCCCGAAGGACCTGATCGAGGCGCTGGAAAGCTTCGTCGAATTGAGCTGTTATCCGCGCCGCTTCGGCAATCACATCGAGTACCGGACGGGTATGCTGAATGTGAGCGTCATCGGACGGAACGCACAAAAGAGTGACCGCCAGTCCTATTTCGCATGGGACAGGCAGGAAAAAGAACGATCAGAGTTCATTCGGCGTTTTGTCGAGACATTTTCCGAATACGAGGCATCGGCAGGCGGTGAAATCAGCATCGATATCGTGCCGAAAGGCTGGAACAAATCACGCGCCCTGAAGGTCCTCAAGCAGGATGCGCCGAACTCGATCATCACGTTCTTCGGAGACCGGATGGATCCCGGCGGAAACGATTATCCGCTTGCCAAAGCGTTGCATGAAGACTCACCCCATCATCGGGTCGTGTCTGTTGAAAACTTCAACCAGACCTGGGAACTGCTCAAGGAAATCAGTTCACCCCGCGAAGTAACTCTCCGACAGGCTTCCTGAAAGTTCAGCACCAGGAAAGCCTGAAACACTTCGGCGGACCTTCGGGTCCGCCGTTTTTTGGTTCAGGGATCGTCACGCGTCCATTCCTCGCGCTTGCGATACAGGGTGGACGGGCTCATCTTCAGGACCTTTGAGGCCTTCGGCACGCTGCCACCGCAATAGTCGAACGTCGCCATCACCACGTCCCGCTCAAGTTCCGCGAACGTGCGGCCGAGCATGACGCGCACCATCTTGTTGCGGTCACCATCCACGGCAGTTGAAACAGCGGCAACCGAACCTGCCGGATCAGAGGCAGGGCCAGCAGATTGCGGCGGGGAACTATGTACCGGGGAGGACCGGGCCGGACTACCCAGCCGGATCATCTCCTCATCCACAACGTCACCATCGTTGAGTACGATCGCATTGCGGATCACGTTCTGCAGCTCACGCACATTGCCGGGCCAGCCATGGGCCAGCAGCTTGTCCTCGGCTTCCACGGAAAAACCCCCGAATGTCTTGCCCTCCTCCTGGGCAAAAGACTCCACAAAGACTTGAGCGATTTCCAGTACATCCGCATCGCGTTCCCGCAATGGCGGCAGATGGATGGGCAGGACATGGAGACGATAATACAGATCTTCGCGGAACCGGCCCTGCTCGACTTCCTCGTGCGGGTCCTTGTTGGTGGCACATACGACACGCACGTCTACCGGCATCACCACGTCACTGCCCACCCGCTGCACTGTGCCGGTTTGCAGGAAGCGCAGCAGTTTGGTCTGCAGGTCAATGTCCATCTCGCAGATTTCATCGAGAAACAGCGTGCCGCCATCCGCCGCGGCTGCGGCGCCCTCCCGGTCCCCGGTCGCACCGGTAAACGCGCCTTTGACATGCCCGAATATTTCGGACTCGATCAGGTCTCTTGGAATAGCGGCACAGTTCAGCGCCACAAACGGCTTGCCGGCCCTCGGACTGCATTTGTGAATTGCCTCCGCACAGACTTCTTTACCGGTCCCGCTTTCGCCCGTGATAAAAGTTGTGGCCTTCGAGCGGGCCACGTTCTGGATCATCTTGAAGACGCCGAGCATGACCGGCGATTTGCCAATGAAGCCATGGAAGTTGCCGTCGGAAAAATCATTGCGGATTTCGGCAATTGCTTCGTGCAGCTGTTCCCGCTCACAGGCATTGCGCACGGTCGTAATGATACGTTCTTCAGCAGCCGGTTTGACAATGAAATCATAGGCACCAGCCCGCATCGCATCGACAGCCGTCTTGATGGAGCCGCTGCCCGTCACCACAACCACGGTAACAGGTATCTTTTGTTCTGCGACGTGATCTAGAATCTCGATACCGTTTGCATCGGGCAAATTCAAATCCAGGACCATCGCCTGGAACTTGCCATCGTCAAGGGCGGCAAGAGCGGCTTTGCCCGTGTCCACGTGCTGACATTCAAAGCCTGACTTTTCCAGCCAGTCCTTGTAGACGACGGCGAGAGAGAACGCGTCCTCAACCAGCAAGACCTTTTGTTTTGTCGTCGGCATTCGTGCCTCGCAATTCAACTAGAGTTTCAATTGGCCCGTGCAATCATCTCATTGAGGGCATTCAAGGTCAGTTCACACAGCTTTCCCAGTTCTTTTGCCAGTTCCAGGGCACGTTCCGGTTTGTCACCACGGGCATATGTATTGACCCTGGCGGCCATTGCCTGCAGCGCACTTGCACCGAATGTACCTGCTACGCCTTTTATCGAGTGGCTGGATTTCTCCAGACTCCGGATATCCTTGTGGTCTGCAGCCTCCGCAACCTGGCTGGTCCAGTTTTCCAGTTCAGCAGCAAACGCCGACAATGCACTCTTACGCGTCTCCGGTGACATGCCGCCGACCAGCGTGTTGAAAACACTCATGTCGAAACTGGCATCGTCGTCAGGGTCACGGTCGGGGGCAGCTGAACCGTTTTTGCGGGATTCCGACTGCCGGGAAATGGCTCGAGCGAGCTCGAGGCGAGACACCGGTTTGGCGACGAATTCGTCCATGCCGGCGGTTAACGCGGTTTGCCGGTCCTCATCAAGGGCATACGCCGTCAGGGCGATGATCGGGATTTTCGAAACCTCATCGTCCAGCGCGCGAATATGCTTGGTGGCCTCAAGGCCATCCATTTCCGGCATGGAGATGTCCATGAGCACCACATCATAGGGCCGGCTCTGCACAGAATCTATAACCTCAATACCGTTGCTGACGATGTCGACAAGGCACCCGAGCCGCTCCAGCATGTTCCCGATGACCAACTGGTTCGTGGTGTTATCCTCCGCCAGCAACACCCTGAGCTGGTCCACGGCAGGAATATCTTCATCGCTTTCAAGTTCATCAAACGGAACCGCGTCGGAGGCGTCGGCAATCGTCATGGGCAGGTCAAACCAGAAGGTGCTTCCCTTGCCGGGTGTGCTCTTGAAATCGATTTCACCACCCATGTTGAGAACCAGCGATTTGGATATCGCCAGTCCGAGGCCAGTACCGCCGAATTTCCGGGAATAGGACGCATCCAGCATGGAGAATTCGGCAAAAAGCTCGTCATGATGCCGTGTCGGAATCCCGATCCCCGTGTCCTTGACGGAAAACCGGACCGTCGACACACCGGCCTTCCGGGTCCGCTGGCTGACGGCAATCTCAACCTTGCCGCCTTCGGAGAACTTGATGGCGTTCCAGGTCAGGTTGAGCAGGATCTGGCGGATCCGGCCTGGGTCTCCCGTTACTGCTTCCGGCACGTTCTTGCCGATCTTGATCCTGAGGTCGACGGTGTTTTCCCGAGCCCGGTGAGAAACCAGGCTTTCAACCCCGTTGATCAGTGAATCGACCAGGAAGACCTCCTCATCCAGGTCAAGCCGGCCGGCCTCCAGTTTTGAAAAGTCCAGGATGTCGTTGATGATGGTCAGCAGCGCCTTGCCGGAAACGCGGGCCGTCCGGATCAGGCGCTGCTGTTCCGTTCTGTCGGTCTCGTCTCCCAGCAACCCAAGAATACCCAGGACGCCATTCAGGGGCGTGCGGATTTCGTGTGACATCATCGCCAGGAAACTTGCTTTCGCCCGGTTTGCGACCTCTGCCCGATCTCTCTCCTGGAGTATTTGCGCCTCGGCAGCCTTCTTCTCGGTGACATCCCTTGCATAGCCCAGAAAGATAGTGCCGTCGGGTCCTTCAGCCTGCTGGATAGCCAGTTCGATCATGAATTCATGGCCTTTGGCATGCAGCGCTTCAATCTCGATCCGTTGGCCGATCAGGGGGCCTTCCCCGGTGTTGAGAAAATGCGTGATCGCTGTTCCATGGGCATCGCGGTAACGGTTCGGAATGATGAATTCAGACATCATCCTGCCAACCACCTTGTTACGCTTGAATCCGAATATCTGTTCAGCCGCCGGATTGAATTCCATGACCTCGCCGTGGTCGTTGATCACGATAATCGCATCAAGCGCCGACCGCACGGTGGTCCTCAACTGCTCCTCGCTGCGCTTCAACTTGGCTTCGCGCTCTTTCAGTTCGGTAATATCAACCCGGAAACCGACCGTGCCGCCGTCACCGGTTCCGCGCTCGATGATGCGCAGCCACTGGCCGTTGCCGAGATGCTGTTCGACCATCCCGGTCTTATCACGGTGCGCGGAAATCCGTTCTTCAACCCACGCATCAAGCGTTTTGCCCTGCAGGTTGTACTGTCCCGCCTCCGCACCTTTTCGGATGATGTCTTCGAAGGTGTTGCCCGGCTTTATGTGATCGGCGCTTGCGGCATAAATCTGCTTGTACTTCTGGTTCGATACAACAAGACGATCATCCTTGTCATAGAGCACGAAGCCATCCGGCAGCGCCTCGATCGCATCTACGAGCCGCTTGTTGCTGGCCTCTGCGGCGAGATTGGCATGTTCCAGCGCCTCGTTCTGCTCGACCGCCGATGAAGCAAGGGACTTGACCTCCTCATGCACCCGGCGATAGCGCCGAATGAGCAGCGCCAGCAGGGCCGTCGTCAACACGAACACCAGCGCCAGAAACAGGGAAATCTTCTTCAGACTTTCGGGCACGGACGTGCCGGTGGCACCGCCTGCCTGGGAGATGACCAGCGCACCGCGCACGTCACCCACCTTCCAGTCCTGTTTCGGCGAGTCAGCACGCGTATTGTGACAGGCAATACAGGTTTCGCTCATGATCACCGGAGTGGCATAGTTGAAGACGCGCTTTTCCGCCTCGATACTGTCGCCGAAAAACTCTTTCTGATCTTCCTTTACCAGAGAAACCAGCGCGCGTTTGTCAAAGTCGGACAGTTCCCTGTCCTTGCGCAGCGGAAACGGATGTTCACTGATCAGGCGAAAACTGGACTGGGCACCACTGGACTTAAATTCTTTTGACAGTTCGATTGTCAGTGTCGCTGGCAAGGGAATGGCATTGTCGACTGCCCGGAAATCATGCGTAACCGAGAGGCCCGCGAGATTCTTGACACGCCCAACGACCTCTTTCGAGTAGAAATTCTGAACGGTCGAAATAAGCTCGGCATTTGTTCTTGCCGATTCCAGTAGAATTTTCTGGCGAACTTCATCAGTATGCAGCTGAACCAGATAAAAAACTATCCCACCAGATATGAAGAGGAAAGTTACAAGGGTCCAAAAAACCTTGTTGAAACCAATACTTTTCATTGTGGATCACGATCTCTCGGAATTTCTGCAGCACTCAGTAAAGAAGCCGATTGTACAACTAGAGTATGAACAACACCTGCACCGGCAGGGCTCTTTCTCGACTCAAGAATGATCATTGTACCGGAAAAATGCTTTTGGTCATCAACCCAAAGTTGGTTGCGCAGCAATTCCATTGTGCTGCGATCCCGGCGAACTGCGGCACATGAAAACCTGATATGTAACTCAGTCTGCTTTTGCGCAGTCCGATCAGGACCTAATCACGCCTGCGACGCGCCTTTGCCTCCGCGGCGGCATCGGTTCCCATGGCCAGCTTCGACACCTCACCGAGGGTTTCGATGATTGTCGGAATCGACGGCCTTGTTGCCGGGACATGGGTCTCGAGAGACTCTCGCATGGCAGCGATGTGAGCCGGTGTCGTGCCGCAGCAGCCGCCTATGATCTTCACGCCGACATCGCGGGCCAGGCGGGCATAATCCGACATCAGTTCGGTTGTGCCGGTGTATTCAATACCGGCATCGGTCAGTTCCGGCATGCCGCAGTTGCCCTTGGCAATGAGCACCGTGTCGGCCGGGGCAGCATCGGCCATGCCGATCACGGTGGCGAGCAGTTCAGCCGGACCGACACCGCAATTGGCGCCATAAGCCGTCAATGGCGCAGGCATTCGCGCTGCAATGTCCGGCCAGTCCGCCGGCTTGATGCCCATCATGGTGCGGCCGCCGCTGTCGAAGCTCATCGTCACCACGATCGGCAAGCCGGTTTCCGAACATGCTTCGACAGCGGCTCCGACTTCGTCTTCGGCGGACATCGTTTCGCACCACAATACGTCCGCCCCGCCATCTGCCAGGGCAAGGGCCTGGTCGCGGAACGCCTCCCTGGCTTCGTCGCGGGTCAGCATGCCCAATGGTTCGAGCAGGTCACCGGTTGGCCCCAGTGACCCTGCAACGATGACCGGACGGTCGGCGGCGTCAGCAGCACTGCGCGCCAGCTGGGCGGCGCGGGAATTGATCTCCTGCACACGGTCCTGCGCGCCATGCATCATCAGCCTGCGACAGCTGCCGCCGAAACTGTTGCTCAGTATGATGTCTGATCCGGCGTCAATAAAGGCCGTGTGCAGGTCGCGTACCTTGTCAGGCTGATCGGTATTCCAGTTTTCCGGCGGTTCGCCGGACTTGAGCCCGGCTGCGAAATAGTTGGTGCCGGTGGCCCCGTCTGCAAGCAACCAGTCGTTTTCGGCCAGCATCTCGCTGAGTATATCGGCCATCGTATCCCTTTCCGGTTGATCCGGTATCAATCGGCAGCAGGAGCAAGCCGCGCCAGGAGCCGCTGGATACCGCCGCCGATCAGCGCACCCAGGAAGGGGGCTAGCACATAGACGGTCAACCATCCGCCGCGCGGGCCCGGAATGGCAATCTCGCCCCAGCCCAGATAGAACGACACGATCCTCGGGCCAAGATCACGGGCCGGGTTCAGTGCAGCCTGGGTGAGCGGGGCAACGATAGAAATGATACCCGCCACCGTAATTCCGATAATGATGGCAGTAATGGCGGCCGGTGGCCGGGCCATGTTCTTCTCGCTGGTCAGGGCGCCGACCATAAAGGCCAGCACGGCCGTGCCGACCATCTCGGCGATAAATGCGCGTTTTTCGGAAACCACACGCCACGCGGTTTCGTCAGTGCCGAACACTGCCGGGTTCGGGAAGTATTCACCGAACATCATGGCTGACAGCTCACTGCCCGGCCCGCCGCGAAGCAGGCCTCGCTGTCGTTCAAACTCCAGGATTGCCTCGGCAAACATCGCGTAAAGTACAAGGGCTGCCAGCATGGCGCCGATCAGTTGGGCGATCATGTAGACAATGCCCAGTGGTATCGACATGCGATCATAGACAATCGCGACCAATGTAATGGCCGGGTTGATATGAGCACCGGAATAGGCCGCCGTTGCATAGATCGCCAGGCTCACGCCGATGGCCCAGACGACCGCCACCTGCCACAATCCGGTCTGAGCACCGGCAGCGACCGCAGCCTGAACGGCTCCGACCCCAAAGAACACGAGAATAAATGTACCGAAGAGTTCCCCGGCAGCAGCCGTCATCATGGTCGGTGTACTGGATGCCTTCTCAACGGGCGTGTCGGTTGGAGATGTTTCGATTGTCATTTAATTCCCCACTTGAAGAGACGTGCTGCCAACAGCACCATCGGTCCGAATGTTTTCCAGATCGGCATTCAGGAAATTTGCGCTTGTCAGGTTTGCCAGTGTCAAATCGGCGCCGGTCAGCGATGCGCCCGTAAAATCGGCATTGGAAAAGTCGGTGCCGGCGGCACGCACCAGAGCCATGTCGGCACCGGCAAGACTTGCATTGTGAAACCGGGCCCCTTTGACAATCGCACCGGACAGGTTTGCCTTGGTGAAATTGCCGCCCGCCGCATCGGCCCAACTCAGGATGGACAGCGCGAGATT